>JBFLKP010000008.1:0-15477 GCA_040883225.1 Candidatus Limnocylindrales bacterium
CCGAAGAGCCCCAGGAGACGGCCGTCAGCGAGCTCTACCCCTGGCTGGACCGCACGCCCCTGGCGCCGACCGACCAGCGTGATGCGGCGCGCCTGATGTACGACCTCGCGCTGACCTTCCAGGAGGGCAGCCAGTTCGAGCAGGCCCGCCTCATCGACGATTTCGCGGACGTCGCCGCACCCGCGGCCGCCCTGCTCGGCGACAGCAAGTTCATCGAGGACGAGGACGAGCGCCTGTGGCTGCGCTCGACCGGGGCCATCGAGGGTGAGGTCGTGCCCGAGCACGATGACGACGAGGCCGAGCCCGAGTGGCAGGCGCTGGCCACGTCCGACGATCTGGTCCAGTTCTACGACCCCACCGACCTCTTCGGTGACCTCGCCGAGGCCATCGCCGAGTCCTATCCCGAGGTCGCGCCCGAGCTAGAGGACGAGGACGACGGCGAGGCGGACGACGAGCGCTAGCCCCGGAGAGGCAGCTCAGCTCCTCGAGACACGCGAGCTCGCACCCGGCCGGCGACTGACGCGCTGGGCAGCACCAGCCATCGCGCGCGCGGTCCAGCCTGGCCAGTTCCTCCACCTCCACGCGCCGCGGACCGCGGGCCTGCTGCTGCCGGTGCTGCCGGTGGCCGGCTACGACCGCGTCGCCGGCACGGTGCTCCTGCTCACGAGCGCGCGCCCCGGCACGGCGGCACCACTGTCGTCGCTGCATGAAGGTGACTCGGCCACGTTCGAGGGGCCCCTCGGGCGCGGCTTCGCCATCGATGCCCGCAGCCGCTACCTGCTGGCCGTGACGGACGTCGGCGGCTTCCCGCGCGTGCGGGCCATCGTCGACGAGGCCGTGGCCGGCGGGCGCCAGGTGACGCTGCTGCTCGGGGCGCGCTCGGTGGCCGAGGTCTACCCCTCGTCGGCGCTGCCCGACGAGGCCGAGTACGTCGTGGCCACCGCCGACGGCTCGCTGGGCTATCGGGGCGCGGTCGAGGAGCTGGTGACCGAGTACGAAGCCTGGGCCGACCAGTGCTTCGCCTCCGGGTCCGCGTCCCTGCTCTCAAGCATGGCCAGGTTGGCCACCGGGCGCGACGCCCGCATGGGCGTGGCCAGGCTGGGGCGGCGGCGCGGCAAGCGGCCCGAGCCGGGCAGGACCGACGCTCGCCGCCGGGCCTGGCTGCAGCTGGCCCTGCGACACGACGCCGGATGCGCGCTGGGCGTGTGCGCCGGCTGCACCGTCGATGGCGTCGACGGCCCGCTGCGCATCTGCCGCGAAGGCCCCGCCTTCGCGGCCTCCGAGCTGCGCCCGGAGCCGCGCGCGTGAGGCTCCGGCAGGACCTGGCCCCGGGTCGCCGTGGTGGGCTCGTCCTGCGCCACCCGGTCATCGTGGCCGCGGGTGGTGCCGGCTACGGGGCGGAGCTGCTCGACTCGGTCGGGGCGGAGCTGCCCGGCGCCATCGTGACCCGGAGCCTCACTCGCGAGGCGATGCGTGGCACACGACCACCTCGCATGGTGCCGCGTGCGGACGGCCTGCTCCATGCCATCGGCAGGCCCAACCCGGGCCTCGAGGCCGTGCTCCGCCGGTACGGCCCGCGCTGGGGCGCGCACGACGTGCCCGTGCTGGTCAGCCTGTGGGCCGACACCGCCGACGACATCGCCGCCATGGCGCGCACCCTGGAGATGCATCCCGAGGTCGCCGGGCTCGAGCTCGACCTGGGCGCGCCCGATCGGGGACGTGGCGGCGAGCCCATCGGCCTCGACGTCGGGGCCAGCGAGACGGCCACCGTGGCCGCCCGGGCCGCGACGGACCTGCCGCTCGTGGTCAAGCTCGCCTCGGCCGCACCCGATCCGCGGCCGGTCGCCCGCGCCGTCGTGGCCGCCGGCGCGGATGCCATCAGCGTCTCCGGCAGCGTCCGCGGGTTGGCCCTCGACGAACCTGGCACGGGGGCCGCGCTGGGCGCCGGCTACGGCTGGCTTTCCGGCCCGGCCACCAAGCCGCTCGGGCTGCGGCTGGTGTACGAGGTCGCGCAAGTCGTGACGGTGCCGGTGGTCGGCGCCGGGGGCGCGAGCTCGCTGGCGGATGTGCTCGACTACCTGCGCGCGGGCGCGGGCGTGGTGGGCCTGGCCACGGCCGCGCTGGCCGACCCGGCCCTGCCGGGTCGGCTGGGCCGTGAGCTCGACGCGTGGGGCGACGCGCACGGGGTCGGTGACGTGCGCGAGCTCATCGGCCGGGCCCTCCCCCGCCGCCGCGACCGCGGCAGCCTGCGCTCGCGCTAGGCCGCGAGCACATCCTCGACCGCGGCGCGCAGCTCGTCCCCACCGACGACGCCCTCGAACTTGGCGAAGACGCGGCCGTCGGCATCGAGCAGGAAGAGGTAGGGCTCGACGGGGATGCCCCACTCCAGCGCCGCATCGACCGGCTGCAGCTGGCCATCCTCGCTGAGCAACGGCTGCAGCCCGTTCTCGGACATCTGCAGGTGGTACGGCTCGACGTTGACGAACTCGAGGTCGTCGGGGTGCTCCTTGGCCACGGACTTGACCAGCTCGACGGTCGGTCCACAGAAGCCGGTCTGGCAGAAGGCGGGCGTAGCGAAGAAGACGAAGGAGGGCTTGCCCGAGGTCACGGTCTCGGCCACGGTCTTGTCGTAGGCCGGCAGGTAGGGGTTCTCGTCGGTGGAGATGAGGGCGACCTCCTCGGCGGTGGTCGCGGTCAGGCTGTCCGAGAGCGGTGGGGCGGCGCCGATGGCCGGCGTGCCGCCCGCCGGGTTGACCGCGAAGCGCAGGCGCTCGGCCAGCCACTCGCCATCCTCACCCTCGACGAAGACCTCCGCACCCCACTCGCCCAGACAGTCGAACTCGACCTCGGTGCGGTAGAGCCCTCGGCCAAGGCCCGACGAGAGGTACGTCGCGCCGGTGCGCCAGGCGGGCTCATCCGGATCGCGCTCGAGCGCGTAGAAGTCGACGCGGCTGGCCAGCTCTGGCGCAGCGAGCTGGCGATACGAAGCGTCGTAGACGTTGTAGAGGAAGCGGTTGTAGCCGCCGGTGACCAGCGAGGACATCACCACCGGCATGAAGTCGGCGTCGGCCGAGCCCATCAGCGGCCAGCCGGGGATGTCGCCCGCAGCGCCGGACGAGTCGGAGCAGGCCGGCAGCTGGGACGTGCTCACGGCCTCACCCGTGCCGGCCTCCGGTTGCGGCTCGGGGCTGGGCGTGGCGGCGTCATCGCCGGTACACGCGGCGATGACGAAGAGACCGGCGAGCAGCGCCGCTGCGGGGCGCAGGAGGTGGCCATCCATGCGTGAGAAGGTACCGCCGACCGGCCAAGTGCGCAGGAGGCACACTCACGATCGACCGTGAGCGCTGGTACGATCACGGTTGTCCATGGATCTCCGCCTGACCGGCTTCCAGAAGCTGGCACTCGTCTCTGTCATCGCGACCTGGGTGATGGTCGTGATCGGCGTCATCGTCCGTAGCACCGGCTCCGGTATGGGCTGCCCCGACTGGCCGCTCTGCTACGGCGAGGTGATTCCGCCCCTCGGCGACACTGGCGCCTGGCTCGAGTCCATCCATCGCTGGTGGGGCGTGGTCATCGGCTTCCTGGCCATCGGCCTCGTGGTGGCTGCGTTCCGATCGCAGCGCGCCAACCGCGCCGTGGTCGTGGGCTCACTCGCCGCGCTCGGCGTGGTCATCTTCCAGGGCTGGCTGGGCATGGTCACCGTGAACACCAACAACTCCGCCGAGAGCGTCCTGGCCCACCTCGCCACCGCGATGATCCTGCTGGGCCTGCTCACCTTCGTCTTCATCCGCTCGCGCTTCCCCGCGCAGCTGCCGCGCCACGGCGCATCGCTGCGGCTGCCCCTGCTGGTCGGGTTCGCGGCTCTCTCGGTCTTCGCCGTCCTCATGTTCGGTGCCGAGACCACCTGCCCCGGTGTCGATCGCGGCGCCGCCGGCTGTGCCGCGCTCATCTTCCCCGAGTGGCCGCTCTTCGACGGACAGCTCATCCCCACGTTCTCCGACGACGCCGCCGTAGCCAACCTGCAGCTGCGACAGTTCTCGCATCGCATCGTGGTCGCCATCGCCGGCGTCATCATGCTCGTCACGCTCATCGCGGTGTGGCGAGCCGTCCGCCGCAAGGACGAGGACGGCGACGTGCCCGGCGCCGAGACGATGCTCGGGCTCGTGGGCACCGCCGCCGCGCTGTTCGCGGTCCAGGTCATCGTCGGTGCCGTCCAGATCTGGACGCGGCTGGAGCCGTGGGCCGTGACGCTCCACCTGTCGATCGGCTCCGCCATCTGGGGCCTGATGCTGAGCGCTGCGCTCTACGGCTGGTACAGCGCGCGCGTGGCGGCGGCCGATCCGGCTGCGGGCGACGAGGTCGTCGAGCACGTGTCGCCACCCGAGGCGGCAACTCCGGCCGGGATCTCGCAGGCGGTGGGCCGCAAGGACAAGGTGCGGGCCTACGTGGCGCTGACCAAGCCGCGCATCATCGAGCTGCTGCTGGTCACGACGGTGCCGGCGATGGTCCTCGCCTGGCGCTTCACCGAGGGCGTCTCGCCCGCCGAGTTCATCTGGCTCGTGGTGGCCACGCTCATCGGCGGCTCGCTGGCCGCGGGTGCCGCCAACGCCATCAACAACTACCTCGACCGCGACATCGACCTGCTCATGGTGCGGACCCAGCGGCGGCCGCTGCCGGCGCACTCCATCGCGCCCCACGACGCCCTGCTCTTCGGACTCACCCTGACGGTCGTCTCGTTCGGCTGGCTGGCCCTCACCACCAACCTCGTGGCGGCCTACCTCTCGCTGCTGGCCATCGGCTTCTACGTCATCGTCTACACCCTGCTGCTCAAGCGCACGACGCCGCAGAACATCGTCATCGGCGGCGCCGCCGGAGCGCTGCCCCCGATGATCGGCTGGGCCGCGGTCACCGGCTCCATCGCGCTGCCGGCGGTGTTCCTCTTCCTCATCGTCTTCTACTGGACGCCGCCGCACTTCTGGGCGCTGGCGCTGCGCCTCCGTGGCGACTACGAGGCCGCCAACGTGCCCATGCTGCCGGTGACCCACGGCGTGCGCCGGACGACGCGGGAGATCGCGCTCTACTCGGTGCTGATGGTAGCCCTGACGCTCATCTTCTTCGCGGTGGCGGAGATGGGGCTGCTGTTCCTCGGCGGCGCGCTGGTGCTGGGCGGGCTGTTCCTGTTCCAGGCCTTCGCCATGGCGCGTGAGGGTACCGATGCGCGGGCGGTGCGCATCTACAAGTTCTCGATCACCTACCTGACCGCGCTCTTCGCGCTCATCGTTCTCGACGTCGCCGTCTTCATCCCGCTCGGCTAGGCGTCTGGGTCGGCCGATGCGCGCGTTGCTGCTGTCACTGGTCTGTGCCGCCACCGTCCTCGCCTGTGAGCCCACGCTGCAGCAGGAGAGCGGCGTGGTCCTGGAGATCGATTCTCCGAGCCTCGGGCGCGTCGACAGCTTCGTGCTCCTCACCAGAGAGGGCGAGCGCCTGACGTTCGACACCACCGAGCTCGACTTCCGCCCCGAGTTCCCGGCGCCCCACCTTGCCGAGCACCGCGTCATCGGCGACACCATCGTGGTCACCTACAAGACCGACGGCGACCGCCTCGTCGTGACCCAGCTCGACGACCGCGACCACTAGCGCGGTCGACCCGAGTCGTCCGGTCCGCAGGCGTCCGAGCCCTACTCCGCTCGGGCCGCCTCGCCGGCACGCTGACGAGCCACGCGAGCGTCCTCGCGCTTGTTCTCGCGCTCCTCGTGGCGCAGCCAGGCGGCGACGGTCAGCACCAGCGCCAGCACGAAGGCAGCGTCACCGCCGGCCCACATGATGCCGCCGGCCAGCGCCTGGTCCTCCATCACCGTCGGGCCCCAGTCGCGCACGAGGTCCTCGTAGTGCGGGTACAGCGGCTGCCGTGCCGAGAAGATGACCAGGCCCAGCAGCGACGACAGGGGCATGCCCAGCGCGAGGTACAGGATGCGTGCCGGGAAGGTCATGCGGTGCGGGCTCGGGTCCGCGCCGATCACGGGCCACCAGAAGAGCAGCGCCGAGCCCAGGAACAGCGCGTGCTCCAGGCGGTGCAGCGTGAAGTCATCGAGCGCCGCGTCGAACAAGGGCGAGAAGTGGGAGAACCACATCACGCCGGCGAACAGCACCCACGCCACCAGTGGGTGCGAGATCAGCCGCACGACCCGGGATTCGAGCACCGGCAGGATCCACTTCCGCCGGGCCGTGGGCGACGCCCACCGCAGCAGCAGGGTGATCGGCGCTGCCAGCACCAACAGGGGCGCAGCCACGAAGGACAGCAGCAAGTGCTGGATCATGTGCACCGAGAAGAGCGTGGTGTCGTAGAACTCGATGGGCGAGGCCAGGGCGAGGATGATGGCGCCGAGGCCACCGAGCCAGAACCACAGCCGCATCCGCGGCACCGGGTTCGCGGGATGCAGGCGGTTGACCTGCGAGTACATGGCCCAGTAGATGAGCGCACCGAGGATGACCGGCAGCCACACGTCGACCATGAACGACCAGCCCTCGAGGAGGATGGCCGGCGTCGGCTCGATGGGTGCCCTGCCGTGCGCGAGGGCACGGGCCGGCAGCGTCAGGGCAAGGGCCGAGGCGGCGACGAGCGGCGTGAGGAGTCGGGTTCCGAGACGGGGGGTCTCTCGGTGCGCCTGCGGCCCGTATGCGGGGGCGGCAAACCGGCGCACGCTAATGTGCATCTGAGCGCTATAGTATCCGGGTCCTGAGAAAGGAACAACGAAACGGGGGAAGGTCCTTGCGTATTCCGGCAGCCGGCGACTGGGGAGGTCGCCTTGCCAAACTCGCCACGATCCCGGTGCTGGGGGCGATCCTCGCAGCGTGCACCGAGCAGGCCAATAGCAACCCGACCGGCGACGACAAGGCGCCGAACCTCTTCGGCCAGACCGACAACGGCATCGGGTTCCCGCACGACGTGGTCACCACCGAGGGTATCGCCGCGGCCGGGCTCTACCTGCCCATCTTCATCATCGCGGTGATCATCTTCGTCATCGTCGAGGGCCTGCTGCTCTGGAGCATCCTCCGCTACCGCCGGCGCAGCAAGGGCGACGACCTGCCCGAGCAGACGCACGGCAACAACCTCCTCGAGCTCATCTGGACGGCCATCCCCATGGTCGTCGTCTTCGTGCTCTTCGTCGTCTCCACCAACGTGCTGGTCAACGACGTCGAGGCCCGCTCGGACCAGCACGCCGCCGTCGTCAACGTCAACGCCTTCCAGTTCGGCTGGACCTTCGACTACCAGGACCCCGACAGCCGTGATGGCGAGACCGGGACGTACGTCTCCACGGGCATCACCAAGACCGGCGGTGGCCGCGAGGCGGCCCCGGAGATGGTCTTGCCCGTGGGCGAGCCGGTGCTCATCCGCCTCTCCGCCCTCGACGTCATCCACTCCTGGTACGTGCCGGCCTTCTTCTTCAAGCGCGATGCCATCCCGGGCCGGGTCAACGAGTTCGAGCTGACCATCGAGCAGCCGGGTACGTACGGCGGCCAGTGCGCGGAGTTCTGCGGCCTGGCCCACGGCAACATGTACTTCAACGTCGAAGCGGTCGATCTCGCGGCCTACGACGACTGGCTCGCCAACGGCGGCCAGTTCCCTGAGGCGGAGGCCGCGACCGAGCTCGCGGCCGATGAGTCCAGCGAGGAGGAAGCCTGATGGGCACCGCCACCGCCCATGTGGGCACCCACGTCAGCCGGCGCTCCACCGTCCTCGAGTGGCTGACCACGACCGACCACAAGAAGATCGGCGTGATGTACATGGTCACGTCGTTCCTGTTCTTCATGCTCGGCGGCGTGCTGGCCCTGGGTATCCGCAGCGAGCTGGCCGTGCCCGGCCTGCAGTTCATCGACGAGTCGGTCTACAACCAGCTCTTCGGCATGCACGCGATCATGATGATCTTCCTCTTCGTCATGCCCATGACCACGGGCCTGGCCAACTACATCGTGCCCCTGCAGCTGGGCGCGGCGGACATGTCCTTCCCGCGCATCAACGCGCTCTCCTTCTGGATGCTCGTGGCGGGCGCGATCCTCATCGTCAGCGCCTTCGCCTTCGGTGGCGCGCCCACCGGCTGGACGCTCTACGTCCCGCTCTCGGTGCAGGTCAGCGTCACCGGCGTGGACCTGCTGCTGCTGGGGCTGGTGGTCCTGGGCTTCAGCTCGATCTTCGGCGCCATCAACTTCATGGTCACGATCTTCAAGATGCGCGCGCCCGGCCTGGGCCTGCTGCGCATGCCCATGTTCTGCTGGACGACGCTGGTGACCTCGGTCCTGCTGCTCTTCAGCCTGCCGGTCATCGCCGCCGGCCTGATCATGATCTTCATCGACCGCAACTACGGCGGTGGCTTCTTCGACCCGGCCATGGGCGGCAGCCCGGTGCTGTGGCAGCACATCTTCTGGTTCTTCGGGCACCCGGAGGTGTACATCCTGATCCTGCCGGCCTTCGGCGTCATCAGCGAGGTCATCCCCGTCTTCAGCCGCAAGCCGCTCTTCGGCTACAAGGCCTTCGTCATCGCCACCGCCGCCATCGGCGCCCTCGGCTTCACCGTCTGGGCCCACCACATGTTCACGACCGGCGCGGTCTACCTGCCGTTCTTCAGCTTCTTCACCTTCCTCATCGCGGTGCCGACCGGCGTGAAGTTCTTCAACTGGCTGGCCACGATGTGGGGCGGCCACCTGCGCTTCGACACGCCCATGCTCTACGCGGTCGGCTTCATCGCGCTCTTCCTCATCGGCGGACTCGACGGCGCCTTCCTCGCGGTCGTGCCCTTCGACTTCATGGTCCACGACACCTATTGGGTCGTCTCGCACATCCACTACGTGCTCGTGGCCGGCGCGGTCTTCGCCATCTTCGCCGCGCTCTTCTACTGGTTCCCCAAGATCAGCGGGCGCCGGCTCGACGAGCGCATGGGCAAGATCCAGTTTTGGGTCCTCTTCATCGGCACCAACCTGGCCTTCTTCCCGCAGCACATGCTCGGGCTCGACGGCATGATCCGGCGCATCTCCGACTACTCGGGCAACGCCGGCTGGACGGAGCTGAACTTCCTCTCGACGGTGGGCGCCTTCCTCATCGCGGCGAGCGTGCCGATCTTCCTCTGGAACGTCTTCGTCACGCTGCGCAAGCCGGCCGAGAACGAGTCCGACCCGTGGGATGCCAACTCGCTCGAGTGGGCCACCACCAGCCCGCCACCGCCGTGGAACTTCGACTCCCTGCCGGAGATCCACTCGGAGCGTCCGCTGTTCGACGAGAAGTACCCGGGTGTCGGCCATGGACCCACGCCCCAGCCGAAGCCTGAGACCGAGGGGGCCACGTCGTGACCGCCAACACCGAAGCCCTGGAGCCACGGGTGACGCCGGAGGAGGACGTCTCCGGACACGACGTCCAGCGGGGCGGCATGGACCCAGCGCTGCTGGGCATGATGCTCTTCATCGCCAGCGAGGTGATGTTCTTCGCGGCGCTCTTCGCGGCCTACTTCAATGCCGCCGCGACGCTGCCCGTCTTCCCGCCCCTGAACGCCAGCGGCGAGCCCATCCTCGACGCCTTCCACTTCCCCTACCTGCCGATCATCATGACGGCCGTGCTGCTGACGAGCTCGGTCACGATGCAGTGGGCGACCGGCCGCATCCGGCAGGGTGACCGCACCGGCCTGAACCGGGCCGTGGCCATCACGCTCATCCTGGGCATCGGCTTCATGTTCCTGTGGGCGTACGAGTACTACCTCCTCCTGACCGAGGAAGACTTCGGCATCGACAGCGGCGTCTACGGCACGCTCTTCTACGCGCTCACCGGTTTCCACGGCGCACACGTCTTCGGCGGCATCATCGGGCTGGCGGTCATCCTCTCGCGCGGCATCGCGGGCCAGTTCACGAAGAAGCACCACGTGGCCGTGGAGGCGGTGCACTACTACTGGCACTTCGTGGACGTCGTCTGGATCACCCTGGTGATCGTCATCTACGTGCTCCCGCTGCTCGGCGGAGACGCGGCGTGACCGGCACGCGCGCGGCCCTCCTCATGGGCGCCATCCCCGTCTTCGTGGCCCTGCTCTACCTGGGCCTCCAGGTCGCCAGCGGCGACCCCGTGCAGCTGTTCCCCAGCGACGGTGACTTCTTCAGCGCCGCGGGTGACTTCATCGCCGGCGTGGCCGGCACCATCGATCCGGCCGGCGTCATCCTGCTGCTGGCGCTGGGCATCTCGATGGGCTTCGGCTTCGTCGTCATCTTGCGCGGCGCGCGCGATCTGTAGCCAGCGCGGTAAGGTCAGCGCGTGAACCTCAACGAGCTCTGGACCTGGATCCTCGAGACGACCGCAGCGGTCATCATCCCGGTCTGGAACGACCTCATCCAGTACCTGCCGCTGCTGCTCGTCTTCGCCATCATCGGCATCGTCGGCCTGGTCTTCCGGATGTGGCGCCTCAACGCCGCCCGCAACGCCCCGCGCGTGCCTGCACCCATGCCCGCCGGCCGCAAGCCTGATGACCTGCACCTGCCTGGCCCCTCGCTGTGGCCGTTCGTCGGCCCCGTGGGCCTGCTCTTCGTGCTCTTCAGCCTGGCGCTCGGGCCGCTCGAGACGCTCTTCAACCTCGCGCTCCTCGGCTTCGGCCTGGCCGTGGCGGTGGTGGGGGTCGTGGGCTGGTATCTCGACGCCGGCAAGGAGTACGTGACCGTCGAGGCCGGCGGTCACGGCACCCCCGAGGAGACGGCAGAGGTCCCCGGCTGGTCGCTGACGCCGCCTGAGGGCATGCACCTCCCCGGTCCCTCGGCCTGGCCGCTGCTGGCGCCCGCGGGCCTGCTCTTCCTCGCCAGCGGCCTCATCTTCGGCCCGGCCATGTTCATCGGCGGCGCCATCATGGCCGGCATCGCGGTCGTCGGCTGGATGCTCGATGCCGGCCGCGAGCTGGAGGACGTCGAGGAGCACGGTCACCCCACCCAGGCCGACCGTGACCCCCGGAAGGCCTGGCCGGTCCGGCTCATCCCCGTCTACTTCTACGTCGGCGCCGTGGCCATCGGCCTGACGCTCCTGCCCTGGCTGCTCTCCCTGCTCCCGGGCAGCGGCGACTGAGCGAGGCGCCGACGATGCGCGCGACCCGGCGAGGGATCGCCGCGGTCCTCGTCCTGGCCCTGACGGTCGTCGCCTGCGGGTCGGCGTCAGACGAGTCCGGACCTGACGGCAGCCCCATCGCCGTGGGCGGCCATCCCCTGTTCGGCAAGGAGGCGCCGGAGATCGACCTCGAGACCTTCGAGGGCGAGCGCATGACGCTCTCGTCGCTGCGCGGCCGGCCGGTGCTCATCAACTTCTGGGCCACGTGGTGCGGACCCTGCCGCGAGGAGTTCCCGCTGATGGTCGAGACCTACGCGGCCCGCGCCGAGGACGGGCTCGAGATCCTGGGCATCCTCCACGACGACACCGTCGACGGCGGGCGCGCTTTCGCCGCGGACATGGGCGCCGAGTGGCCCATGCTCTACGACGCCGACGACGTGGCCTGGGAGGACTACCTGGGCTTGGGCAAGCCGACCTCGTTCTTCGTCGATGCCGAGGGCATCGTCCGGGCCTTCAGCCTGGGGCCCTTCTCCGAGGAGGGCCTCGAACGCCAGCTGGCCACCATCATCCCCGAGTAGCCAGCGCCCGCTCCCACTCCTCGAGCGCCGCGGGCCACCAGCGCTCGATGGCCACGGTGTCGCCGTACCACGGCCCGTAGACGGTCCCGTGCAGGGTGTCGTCGAGGTCGACGTGGCGAACCCCATCGAGGCGGCAGCGCTGGGCATCGATGAGGCCGTCGCCACCCACGCCGGCCGTCTCGCCCACGAGGTCCCGCAGCAGCCGGTTGAGCCGCTGGACGGGGTCGCGACGCGACGCCCGTCGGCCCGGCCGCACGAAGCTCGACCCGACCGTCAGGTAGCCGGTGTGGGGGGCGAAGCAGCCGCCAGGGCAATGCCGCTCCAGGTGCTCCGCGGCAAGGACCGCGGGATGGCGCCAGCCGACCCGCGGCTCGAAGTGATGCGGTGTGCCCAGCGTGACCAGGCAGCCCACGTCGGCCGCGACTCCCGCCACGCGTCCATCGAGGGGCACCTCGCAGGTGGCCAGGCGCGCGATGATCCCGCCGAGGGAGTGTCCGATGACGATGACGGGATGGGGGGACGCACGCCGGGCTTCGCGGATGGCGCGGGCGCCGCGCAGGAGCAACGGCCCCAGTCCCACCAGCCCCATCACCGCCCAGTCGGGCCAGTGGACCGGGGCGACGGTCACGCGTTCCGCGCCGGCCGCGAGCAGGCGTCGCCGCATGGGGCGGTATTGCAGCGACTCGGTCAGGAAGCCCCCGATGATGACGACATGCGGGCGGCGCGTGGCGATGGTCATCGACACCAGCCTATCGCGACGACCGAGCGACGGCGCGGAGGGTCCGGATGCCCACTACCATGCCCGCATGATCGAGACCACGATCGTGGCGGTGGCGCTGCTCGTGCTGGCAGTGGCGCTGGCAGGGGTCGGCGCGGCCGGCATCACCGAACGACTGCCCCGCAATCGCTGGGTCGGCCTGCGCGTGCCGGCGATCCGCGACGACGACGCGAGCTGGCAGGTCGGTCACCGGGCCGCCGGTCCCATGATCGTGGCCGCCGCCGGCCCGCCCCTGCTCCTCGGCGTGGCCCTGATCGCCGCCCCGCCCGATCGGCTCCAGGACTGGCTCATCGTGCTCATGGTCAGCGGCCTCATCACCGGCGGGCTCCTGGCGCTGGCCGCACGCTCGGCACGGCAGGCGCTGGCCGCACCGGACCGATAGCAGCAGGAGAGCACGTGAGCGGACTGTCCGAAGGGACCCGCCGGTCGGTGGCCGGCAACGTCGAGCAGTGGACCAGGGTCAATCGTGAATACGGCAACGACAGCGCGCGTGAGCAGTGGCTGGCCGAGCACATCACCTGGGGCCAGTTCGGCGTGCCGGACGAGGACGTCGGCTCTCCGCTCGGCGACGTGGCCGGGCTGGACATCCTCGAGGCCGGCTGCGGCGTGGCCTACTTCAGCGCCTGGCTGGCACGTCGTGGGGCACGACCGGTGGGTCTCGACCCCACGCCGGCGCAGCTCGAGACGGCCCGGCGGGTGGGGGCGGAGACCGGCATCGAGTTCCCGCTCGTGGAGGGCGCGGGCGAGGCGCTGCCCTTCCCCGACGACTCGTTCGACATGGTGCTCTCGGAGTACGGCGCCTCGCTCTGGGCCGACCCGTACCTGTGGGTGCCCGAGTGCGCGCGCGTGCTTCGCCCGGCCGGCCGGCTCGTCTTCCTCACCTCGTCGATCCTGGTCCAGCTCTGCTATCCCGACGAGGGCGTGGTGACCCAGACGCTGCAACGACCCATGTTCGGGCTGCACGCCATGCGCTGGCCGGGCGACCCCGGGACCGAATACCACCTGCCCCACGGCGAGCGGATCCGGCTCCTGCGGCACCACGGCTTCGAGGTCGAGGATCTCATCGAGCTGCAGGTGCCCGAGGGCGCGGAGACGCACGAGTACTACGGCGAGCTCACCGCGGAGTGGGCGCGCCAGTGGCCCGCCGAGGAGATCTGGGTGGCTCGCCGGCGAAGCTGAGTGGCGGCCCGCGACGAACGTCACGCCACGGGCTGACCGACGGCCTCGTACGGGCGGGCGGCCGGGCGTACGATGAGCGTCAGACACCCGTGATGCATGCCGCCGGGCGACCGGCGGTCGAGGAGGAACAGATGGCCGAGTACAAGCCAACGCCCGCCGACAAGTTCACCTTCGGTCTGTGGACCGTGGGCTACCGCGCCGGCGACCCCTTCGGTGCCCCGACGCGTGCAGCGCTCGACCCGGTCGAGGCCGTCTACCGGCTGGCCGACCTCGGCGCCTACGGCGTGACCTTCCACGACGATGACCTCATCCCCTTCGGCTCCGACGAGGCCGCCCGCGAGGAGCACATCCGCCGCTTCAAGGACGCCCTCGAGAAGACGGGCATGAAGGCGCCGATGCTCACCACCAACCTCTTCTTCCACCCCATCTTCAAGGACGGTGCCTTCACCGCCAACGACCGCGAGGTGCGCCGCTTCGCGCTGGCCAAGGTCATGCGCAACATGGATCTCGCGGCCGAGCTGGGCGCCGAGACCTACGTCTTCTGGGGCGGCCGCGAGGGCGCCGAGGTGGACGGCAGCAAGGACCTCGCCGCGGCGCTCGACCGCTTCAAGGAAGCCTTCGACATCCTCTGCCAGTACGCCATCGACCAGGGCTACGCCATCCGTTTCGCGCTCGAGCCCAAGCCCAACGAGCCACGCGGCGACATGTTCCTGCCCACGATCGGCCACGCCATGGCCTTCATCGAGACGCTCGAGCATCCCGAGATGGTGGGCCTTAACCCGGAGGTCGGACACGAGCAGATGGCGGGGCTGAACTTCGTCCACGGCGTGGCCCAGGCGTTGTGGCAGGGCAAGCTCTTCCACATCGACCTCAACGGCCAGCACGGCATCAAGTACGACCAGGACCTCGTCTTCGGCCACGGCGACCTGCAGAGCGCGTTCTACCTCGTGGACCTGCTGGAGCGCTCGGACTATGAAGGCCCGCGCCACTTCGACTACAAGCCGCTGCGCACGGATATCGGTGACGATGTCTGGGTCACGGCCGAGTCGAACATGCGCACGTACCTCATCCTCAAGGAGCGCGCCGCCGCCTTCCGGGCCGACCCCGAGGTGCAGGAGGCGCTCAAGGCCGCCCGCGTCGACCAGCTGGGCGTGCCCACGATGTCCGACGGCGAGACGGTAGAAGCGCTACGCGCCGACGAGATCGACGCCGTGGCCGTGGGCAAGCGTTCGATGGGCTACGCGCGCATCGACCAGCTCGCCATCGAGCACATGCTCGGGGTCCGCTGACGCCGGCCCGCTCCGGCCCTACCGCCGGCTGGTGAGCCTGTCGCTCTCGGCCGCGCCGGGAGCAACCGATGGCCCCGCTCGTCGTGAGCGGGGCCATCGGGCCGTGTGGGAGCGGATGTGGTCGGTGCCGCCTCGGGCCCATGGAGCGCAGCGGGTCAGATGGGCAGGACCGCGAACGTGACGCCGGCGATGAGGCTGCCGGCGATGGCCGTGGCGTGGATGCGCATCGCCTTGCGCCGGTCGGCGGCGCGCGCTTCATCGTCCTCGACCGCGGTCTCTGAACCCAGCTCGCCCATGTTCTGGAGCCCGGCCATGGCAAAGCCGGCACAGAAGCGCTCACGCGCCTGGATGAGGCCCTCGAGGCCGACAGCGACCGGCAGCGCCAGTCCGAGGCGCATCCAGGCCGGGGCGTCGACCGCGAGCAGCAGCAGCGCGACCACGACCGCGGCGGCCAGCCCCAGGTAGCCGATCAGGCGACGGCGGCGGATCTCGGCGGGACCGATGTTGCAGACACCCGGCTGGTAGGCGGTGGTGTCGTCGACGTACTGGATCATGGCCGTAGGCTAGCATGATGTCCATGGTTTGTCTAGC
>JBFLKP010000312.1:0-3045 GCA_040883225.1 Candidatus Limnocylindrales bacterium
GGGGTCCCGAAGGGATCGAGCGAGCGCCTGGGAGGACGTCCGGATGAAGAAGATCCTGGTGGCCTACGACGGTCGGGAGGCCGGGCAGCGCGCGCTCGAGATGGCGGCACGCCTGGCCCTCGCCTTCGATGGCCGGGTGGACGTCGTGAGCGTCGTGCCCGAAGGGTTCGGCGCGGTCGACGGCACCGACGAAGAGCCGGCCGTCGAGCACGCGCGGGAGCTGGTCGAGGCGCGGGGCGTCCTTCGCCGTCGCGGTATCGAGGCCGGCCTCATCGAGCCAGCCGGCGATCCGGCGCAGACCATCGAGCGTCTGGCCGAGGAGCGAGGCTACGACACCATCGTCGTCGGCGGCAACCGCTCTTCACGCAACGGCCATCCCTGGACGGACAGCGTCACCGCCCACGTCGCGGCCAACGCCAGGGCGGACGTCGTCGTTGCCCGGCGCCTCCTGCGCCCCGAGCCCGACCCCGCCTGAGCCGGCCCCTGCGACTTCGGGCGCCGGGCCCTATCCTGTCTCCTCCAAGGCCACATCCTCCCCGCATGGTGACCCACGCATGAGCTCGAACGACAAGAAGTCTTCCGACGGCAGCATGAGCCGCAAGGAACGCCGCGCTGCGGAGCGTGCCGCCCGCAAGAGCGGGGGCGGCACGGCCAAGAGCGGTACGACCAAGTCCACCGCCTCAGGCCGCGGCTCTGGGCCATCGATCGCCCTCATCAGCGTGGCCGCCATCGCCATCGGCATCGTGCTCGTGGTCGCGCTCGTCCTCGTCAGCGGCGGCCTCGGTGGCGGCGAGGCCGCAGCGGTAGAGGAACCGGATACCCCCGCGCCCGCAGCAGAGCTGCGCGACGGCCTCACGCTCGTGGCCCAGGGCACCACCCCCCCGGTGAGCATCGAGGTCTTCGAGGATGTCCAGTGCCCTCACTGCCAGACCTTCACCGAGCGCATCGAGCCGCTCATCATCGCCGACCACGTGACCTCCGGCCTGGCCTCGCTGACGTATCACGACTACATCATCTTCGGCGAGAAGTCGACCCAGGCCGCGGTGGCCATGCGCGCCGCGGATGAGCTCGGTGACGCGTTCTGGGACTATCACCACACCCTCTACTACAACGCCGAGGACGGTGACTTCGACCGCTCCTGGCTCGCCGACATCGCTGAGGCCGTCGGTCTCGACCGCGAGGCCTTCCTAGAGCTGCTGGACGACGAGGACCTGGCTGCCGACGTGGCCGCCTCCGTGTCCCTCGCAGCCAGCTACGGCGTCAGCAGCACGCCCAGTGTCGTAGTCAATGGCGAGCTCATCGGCAGCCCCACCTGGGAGGAGCTCGACGCGGCCGTGAAGGCCGCCGCCGAGGCCGCGAGCTAGGCCTCTGGTGCCGGGCCCCATGAGCCGCCGACAGGCGCTGGCCGCGCTGGCCGCGGGCTTGTTGCTGCTGCCGTCCGCGGTCGCGGCGCAGGACACCGAGGCAGACGAGCTGCCCGAGCCGGGAACGGTGCTCGAGGGCGGCCGCTACACCAGTGACTTCGTGGGCCCGGTCATCGAGTTCGAGGCCGGCGACGAGTGGGTCGTGGGGCCCTCGGGCAGCGGGCCGATCTTCACCCTCGAGTACGTCGCCGCGCCCGGCTCGGTCCTGAGCTTCACGCGCTTCGATGGCGAGACCTTCCTCGACTCGTGCGATCCCTCCTCGATGACCCTCGTGGAGCCCGGCGTCTCGCGCCTGGCGGAGATCATCGCGGGCAACCCGTACCTCAACGCCGGTCCCCCGCAGATCGTCGAGATCGGCGGCTTCAGCGGCCTCCAGCTGGACGTCGGCGTGCCCACGTACGCCGAATGCGCGCTGCCCTATGTGCTCATCTGGGCCATCCCCGTCGGCGAGGGCGGCGAGTTCGTGCAGATGGCCAACCAGCAGTCGCGCTTCATCGTGCTCGACGTCGGTGGCGACGTCATCGTCGTGGCCATCGAGACGTTCCCCGGGGTGCCCTTCGGCGGCTTCCTCGACGCCGCCGGCGAGCTGCTCGACTCGGTCCGCATCACGCCGGGCGAGTACGTCCCGCCATCACCGACCGCGTCACCGCTGCCCGAGACCACGCCCTCTCCCGAGGCCACGCGAGCTCCGACACCGCCCCCAGGCGACGGCGCTTCCGCCTGACCCCACGGGCCCGTCGCTGCGGCCCACGACATCGGCGGTGTTGGTCTGTCCGAATGGCCCATGCCGATGTGCCACTCGGCACTCATGCCCATGTGGGCATATGACGATGATACGGGCATGGACCCGATCTTCGAGCTCCAGGCAGAGATCTGCCGAACGCTGAGCCACCCGGCCCGCATCGCCATGCTTCACCTCATGGCCGATGAGCCACGCGAGGTCGGCCGCCTGGCAGAGGCTGTCGGCATCAGCCAGCCCAACGCTTCGAAGCACCTCGCGGTCATGCGCTCCGCCGGGCTGGTCGAGGCCGTGCGCGATGGACGCGGCTCCGTCTACCGGCTCACCGACCCTGGCGTCATCGGCGCCTGTGACGTCATGGCCGACGTCATGCGCCGTCGCCTGGCCCGCCTGGCTGAACTCTCGGCCGCCATCGAGAAGACCGGCAACAGCTCGGTCCCCACCACATAAGGAACACCCACGATGGATGACAAGCCTCTCGCGATCGTGCTCTTCAGCGGCACCGACGACAAGCTCAACGCTGCCGCCGTGATGGCCTCAGGCGCCGCCGCGCTTGGCCGGCCCGTCCACATCTTCCTCCAGTACTGGGCCCTCGACGCCTTCCGCGCAGATCGCATCACGGACGACCATGGCCTCGCCGCTGAAGCCGGCGCTGAGGGGAAGGCCGCGGTCGATGCGCTCCGAGCGGAGGGCCAGGCCCCCTGGTACGAGACCCTGGCCATGGCCAAGGAGCTCGGCGGCGTCGAGATCCAGGCTTGCTCGCTCTCGATGGACGTGCTCAGGATCACCGAGGACGACCTCCACGAGCTCGTCGACGGCACAGAGGGCGTGACCGCCTTCTACCTCGCTGTCGGCGACGGCCAGATCCTCTTCATCTAGTCA
>JBFLKP010000072.1:0-5668 GCA_040883225.1 Candidatus Limnocylindrales bacterium
GAGGTGGTGGACCGCGCGATCGAGGTGGCGCCCATCGTGTTGTCCGGCTCCGCTGTGCCGACCCTGGTCCACGGTGACGTGTGGGACGGCAACATCATCGTCCGGCGAGACCGCGGCCGTTGGCGGCTCGCAGCCCTCCTCGATCCCGACCTGCAGTTCGCGGACCCCGAGTACGAGCTGGCTTACCTGGAGGTGTTCGACGCTCGGCGTGAGGCGTTCATCTCGGCCTATCGCCGCCATCACGAGTCGCGCCCGGGATACGAGCAGCGACGCCTTGTGTACTGGCTCCACACCGCGCTGGTGCACGTGGCGTTGTTCGGCGACGAGTTCTTCCGCGACTTCGCGGTGTCGACGGCGACTGCCATCAACCGTTCGGCGGCGCCCTGAGGCCGGTCGAGGGACCGCTCGCGAGCGGTCAGCCGACGGCCGTTGCCAGCAGCACGCCGAGGAGGCCGATCGCCGCGGTGCCGCCGACGAGCACGAAGGACCGTCCGCGCGACATGGTCTCGCGGCGCTCGACGACGACGTCGGCCGTGTTCGTGTCGAACGCCGTCCCGCGGTAGCGCTCGACGAATGACTCCTGGCGCTTTGCCTCACGGTAGGAGCGGTCGATGGTGATCGACGCCTTGGACTGGCTCTCGTTGATGCGGGTCAGGAGCGAGGGCCGGGAGGACGTGCGGTTCATGTGGCCGAACCCCTTGTGGTCGGAGAGGGAACATCGCCAGTTGTACCAGCCGGTCCTGCTCGGGGTAAGCCCCACTAATCACAGCGAACCACAGCGCTCCGCTCGATCCGCTGGGACCATCGAGCCGGGACCGGTGACTTCCGATGGACGTGGTCAGGACGGGACGACCCTCCGCTTACCAAGCGCCCATGGCCACGAGCCCGCTCGCACCCGCAGGCTGAGCCGTCTGATGGAACCTGCCACCTTGAGCCTCGTCCTGGAGCCCCAGGCTGAGGACATCCACGAACCCGAGTTCTCCGCCTACGCCCCGCTCGTGCGCTTCGAGGCATTCCTCGAGGCTCAACGGCTGTTCGGCTGGGTGCGCCTCGACGCCGACCGCCTGACCGATCTGCTCAACGACCACGATCTCGTCGAGCTGGCCAACGTGCTCGTCGAGGAGAGCCGGGATGGCACCGCCATCCTGTCCGATGCGACGATCATCCCGCGGTCGGAGATCGTCGCTGTCGTCGCCAGCGGGCCTCGCGGGAACCCATCGCGTCGGGTCGAGACGCGCGCCCATCCGGTTCGCATCGAGTCAGGCCGCTACCGCATCGGCGGCCTGCTCCATGCCCCCATCGGCGTGGACCCGGCGGACCGCTTCTGGAACGGCGAGCGGATGGTCCCGCTGACCGAGGCCTGGCTGCAGTATCCCTGGGGCGACCAGAGCCGCCGGGATGCCCGCGCCACCGTCATCGTCAACCGCTGGGCGGCGACCGGCTTCGAGGTCCTGCGATAGGGCTCCTCGGGTCCCGCCGAGCCCGCGGGCCGCACCTGGGGCCGAGGTGGGCATGTCCACGGGTCGCGCGCGGGACGGCGCGCCCCGTCGCGCGAACCCTGTGGCGCTGCTAGCCGTCCGAGCTCACGGCCTCGTCGAGGCGCTGCCCGAACTCGTCCAGCCGGGCCTCGAACTCGTCCAGCCGAACCTCGATCGTATCGATCGCGGACTCGGTGTCACCGACTCGCGAGCGCAGGTTCTCAGGATCGACGTTGCCGAGCCGTGAGCGCAGCTCGTCGATCTCCGTGCGCAGGCTGTCCTGACCATCGCTCAAGGCGATGAGGTCGCGGGGCCCGAATCGAGGCGCCAGGTTCACCGTCGGGGTCGAGGTGAGCTCCTCGGTGCCACAGCGCTGGACGACGGGGAACTCGATGGTGGCGCCGGGCTCATCGGGGAAGCCGAGGCGCATGCCGAACTCCAGGAAGGTCCCGGAGTCGAGCGGACCTCCACTCCAGCGGACGAGCGAGACCGCGTCATCGTCGTCGGTCTCGACCTCCACCGCCCAACCCGGGATGTCTTCCGGGACGGGGTTGTCGACGGCCTCGGGGATCGTGACCTCCAGCGTGTCCATGGCCAGACCCTCGCAGCCCTCCTGCGCCTGGAAGTTGATGAGGAAGACGCTGCCCGGGGTGACGGCGCCACCTTCGGGGATGTTGACGTTGGCCTGGGTGGGAAGGCCGGTGGCGGCCAGCGCGAGGGCCGAAAGGGCCACCGTGGCCGTGAGGCGCGAAGCGTAGCGATGCATCCTTGATCTCCGTCTGCGAAGTGAGGGTCCAGCCAAGCACGGCGACCGCTGCGCATGCCTATCCCTTCGCCGGTCGGCTGTGACATCGGCGTTGCAGTCCTGGGCGCGTGCTCGCCGGCGGGCCGGTAGGCCCTAGTACCAGATGGCGGCCTCGATGCCGTCGGGGCCAGGCCTCGCTTCAGCCGGCAAGGACTCGGCCTGGCCGGCCGCGACCCGTTGCGCGCTCCAGGCCACGACCGCCGCGTCGAGCACGTCGGCGATACCGGCAGCGCCGGCCTCGCCAAGCTCCTCGGGCAGCTCGATGCCGGCGCCAAGGAGCAGGCCGCGACGGAGCGAGATCCCCGTCCACGACGACTTCGGCACCGTCAGGTGCCGACCGGCCAGGGCCCGGAACGAGACCTCCGGGTGCACCTCGCGCAACCGTGGGTCCGAGCGGGCCACACGGTCTGCCTCGAGGACGCGATCGCGGAGCGCGAAGGTCTGCGCAGACACCGACCGACCGCTGAGGCCCAGGTGCAGCCGACGCGCCGCGGCCAGGTCGGGCGCCTCCCACACGGCCCGCGGGAGGGTCGGAAAGACGCTGTTTCGGCGAGGACCGACGAAGCGCCGAGCCTCCACGTCCGCCGGCCGCGGAGCGCGCTCGGGAAGGCCGATGGGGATATCGATACCGATGGCCGCGGCCAGCGGCGTGCGGGCCACCAGCTCGGCCAGCCCGGGCGCCACGAGTGCCGACTGGTAGGCCCCGTCGCACAGCACGATGGCCACCCACCCCCGTCGGTAGCCGTCGATGCCGGCCACGATGGCCACCCGTACGTCCTCGTGCCCCGCCGGCAGTGCGTTCTGGTCAGGCCTCGCAGTCGAGCTCGAAGGTGCCCTCGACCGGCTCCGAGTCGGGCGCCCACTGATTGACGAAGGTGGCCGACCCCGAGGCGGTCGTGCCCTCCTGCTCGTACTCGCCGATGCTGCTGCCGGACACGAACTCGTCCGCCTGGTCAGCGACCCAGCTGGCGTTGTTCACGTTGTCCTCGACCTCGATGGCCGGCGCGTCGAAGCGATCGTCCTCGTAGCTCTCCCAGTCGACGGGCGGGATCTCGAGGTCGACGGTGATGTCGCGGCCGTCGGTCGCGAAGCCGCTGCCGAGAACCATCCCGAAGAGGCTCTGGCACCGCCCCACGTACGTGGTCCCGTCGATGGTCTGCGTGCCCGCGAGCGAGAACTCGAAGGTCTCGTCCCCGATCGTGACGGTCGCGCTGCCCGAGTCGCTCGCGAGGTCGGCGATCGCGTCCGGTACCTCGCTGTCGGCGTTCTCGCCCTCTCCGGCGGTGTCCTCATCCGTGCCGGTGACCTCGTCGGCGGCGGGTTCGTCGGTCGCCTCGGCCGCTTCGGTCGCCTCGACCGCTGCTGCGGTCGGGTCCGCGGTCTCTGCCTCGGCCTCGTCGTCCCCGCCGCAGGCCACCAGGACGAGCGACAGCGCGAGCAACAGGGCCAGCCAGCCCAGGGCTCCGGTGTTCGGGAGGTGGTGGTGGATCCGGCGCTGGGATGGCGTCATTGGTCACGCTCCTTCCTCTACGAGTCCTCGTCATGGGTGCCCGAGCCTACCGGAACGCGGCATATCCTTCCGCTGGGTGCCGGTCCCTCAGGTCGCAAGGAGCTCCTCGAGCCCACCCATGGGGATCCCGACCCAGGTCGGTCGGGAGCCGATCTCGTAGCGCAGCTCGTACGCCACCTTGGACAGGAGCAGCGCGTCGAGGAGCACGCTCCAGGCCTGGTCGTCCTGGGGCAGGAACGGCGCGCCCGCGGTCGCTTCGCGATAGCCGCGGATGCAGGCGGCGGTGACCCACTGATACCAGAACCTGGCCCAGATTCCCAGGCGTTCCCCCGCCTCGTCCTCCTCGAACCCGGCGGGCCGCTCCATGCGCGACCAGTGCGCCGCGTAGTGGAACGAGCGGATCATGCCGGCGAGGTCGGTCAGCGCCGGACGCTTGAGCCGACGTTCGCCCAGCGGCCGGGCCGGCTCGCCTTCGAAGTCGATGATCATGACGTCACCACCGGTGTCGAGTACCTGTCCCAGGTGCAGGTCCCCGTGGATGCGGATCCGCTGTCCGCCGATCCGCTGGTCCAGCAATCGGCGGGCCTTGGCGTCGATATCTGCCGCAGAGCCCAGCAGGCGTTCGCTGGCCACGCGATCGGCCTCCGACAGCAGGTCCTGCCGCGACCGCAGGAGGCTCAGGGAATCGCGCACCCCCGACCGGATCGACTGGTAGAGCGCGCGGACGTGGAATGGCGCCATCGGTTCCGGTGCGAAGTCCGGCTCCGAGGCATCCGCCGACGCGAGCACCTGATGCATCTCCCCGATCCTGCTCCCGAGCACACGAGCGGTCTCGAGGTAGGCGCCGATGAGCCGGTGCGCGACGTCCGGCGGCGCGGTCCTCGAGAGGGCCAGCAGGGCCGCGGCGCTCTCGTGCTCGAGCTTCGGGACCTCGGGCTCGGCCACCGCGTCCTGGAGGAAGGACTCGACCGCCAGGCGCGTGGCCTTCCACAGGTCACCCTCGTTGGGCACGAAGGCCTGGATCATGGCCACGCTGCCGCCGGCCTCGGGGGCCGAGCCACGGCTCAGACGGATGGAGCCGAGGATCGGCGGCACATGGGCGAAGCCGTGGTCCACGAGGAAGCGGCAGACCTCGAGATCGGGGTTGGGCCCGTCCTCGATGGCGCGATACAGCTTCATGATGAGTCGCTCGGCGAAGAACGCGGAGCTGTTGGACTGCTCCGTTCGCATGGGCGTGGCGGGCAGGTCCTGCGGGCGTGTGCCGGCCCACATGCGGAGGCCACGGAACGCTCGTCCGAGCAGGTCCGCGCCGGCGCCGCGGACGCGCCGTCGCCCGGCTGCGACACCCATCAGCGCTTCGAGCACCTCGGGCACGAGCGCGCCATCGAGGAGGTGCCGAGGCTCGTCGCTGCCGACGAGCCGGGCGATGGCGGCCTGCGGCGAGGACGCCTGCAGCTCATCGAGGTCGACGTTCTCGTCGCTGATGAGCGGCAGCGCGTAGACCTCGGGCTCGCCGTCCTCGTACTCGATCTCCAGCAGCGTCAGCACGGCGGTCGAGAGGGTCGTGCGGAACGGGATGGCTCCGACGATCTCGGCGCCCAGCACCTTTCGCGCCTTGCCTCGGAACCAGCGCCGCTGCAGCATCCAGTCGAGCAACACCCGCGCGGGCCGCCGCGAGCCTCGCTTCAGCAGGGCTTCGAGGTCGCCCCGCCAGCGCAGCTCGGGCAGGTCCTGCTCGCCGGCCGTGGCGAAGGCCTCGGTCATGGTGTCGACCTCGAGGCGGAACCAGGCGAACGAGTGCGGGCCCAGGTTGATGAGGTAGGGCTCGGCGCCGACCCGCGGGAACTCGACGGCGCCGAAGAGCTCGACCGGCAC
>JBFLKP010000073.1:0-4505 GCA_040883225.1 Candidatus Limnocylindrales bacterium
CGGGAGCATCCACCCCGCGGTCTACGTCCGTCGACGTGGCCGCGTGGACTCGGATGCGGCCCTCGACGAGGGCCCGCTCACCGAGTACCGCACGGCCGTCCATCGCCGCCAGTTGCGCGCGCTGCTCGGCGACGTGCTCGGCTAGGCTATCGTGACCGTCATGGACTTCCGCATCGCACGCCCGGCCCGGGACCGCTATGGCTTCGACGAAAGCCTCTTCTCGAGCGACGGTGACGCCATCGTCTTCGATCCGACCCGTGCACTCTCGCTGGCCGAACGGTTCGTGAGCGAGGATGCCGAACGCGCTCGCGCGGCCTCGGAGATCGCTGCCCTCGGGCTCATCCACGAGCTGGGCCACCGAGCCGTGGCGGTGGAGCGGCGCAGTGACCCCGCAGGCGGCGGGCCCATGGCCCGTGGCCTCTCGGCCCTGGACGCCCGCGTCGGGGAGGACGAGGTCGACCTGGGCCTGACGCACTATGAGGCCACGTTCCCGGCCCTGCCCGTCTACCGGGAGGAGGTCGCAGCGCGTGAGTGGCTGGCGCGGACCAGGGGAGATGTGCCCGGCCGCGAGGCCGCGCTCGAGGAGCTGGCGCTGACCGCCATCGCCGCGCGCAACCCGGCGGCCGCCGCCTATCGTGAGCTGACCTCCGACCCGTCGCTCGCGGAGCGCAGCCAGAAGCAGCTGCTCGATGGCGTCGCCGGTGCCGACCTCGCGCCGAACGACCCTGAGCTGGCCACCAAGGCCCCGGCGCGCACGCTCTGGCAGCGGCTGGTCGAGCCCATCGAGGCTGCACCGCAGTCGCTGGGCGCGCAGCTGCGCTGGATCCGTATCCACTGGGCCGGCTGGCTCGATGATGCCGACCTGCTGCATATCGACCGCCAGCTGGGCGTGCTCGATGAGATCGACCGCCTGGCCTGGCTGCACGCGCACGGCGCCGGCGGCAGCGGTGGCCACGCCGACGCCGCGGCGCTCTCGGGCTTCGGTGGCTTCGACGACGAGCCGGAGGCCTTCAGCGAGGACCGCGACTGGATGGCTGAGCTCGTGCTCGTGGCCAAGTCCACGTACGTCTGGCTCTCGCAGCTGTCGCGTGACCATGGCCGCGAGATCACCCGCCTCGACCAGATCCCGGACGAGGAGCTCGACGAGCTGCGCGCCCGCGGCTTCACCGGCCTCTGGCTCATCGGTCTGTGGGAGCGCAGCGCGGCCTCACAGAAGATCAAGCAGTGGCGCGGCAACCCCGACGCCATGGCCTCGGCCTACTCGGTGGCGGACTACCGCATCGCTGACGAGCTCGGCGGCGACCCGGCCTGGGAGAACCTGCGCGACCGTGCGGCAGCGCGTGGTATCCGCCTGGCCGCGGACATGGTGCCCAACCACATGGGCATCGACTCGACGTGGGTCGTCGAGCGACCGGACCTCTTCATCTCGTCGCCCTACCCGCCCTTCGAGGCCTACAGCTTCACCGGCGGTGACCTCTCATCCGATGACCGCGTGGTCATCCAGCTCGAGGACCACTACTGGGACTCGTCCGATGCGGCCGTGGTCTTCAAGCGCATCGAGAAGGCCACCGGCGAGGAGCGTTACATCTACCACGGCAACGACGGCACCAGCTTCCCGTGGAACGACACCGCGCAGCTCGACTACCTGCGAGCCGAGGTGCGAGAGGCTGTCATCGGGCAGATCATCGAGGTCGCCCACCGCTTCAACGTCATCCGCTTCGACGCCGCCATGGTGCTGGCGCGCCGGCACATCCAGCGCCTGTGGTACCCGCAGCCGGGCCACGAGGCCGGTATCCCCGGGCGTTCTGCCGCGGCCGTGCCCGCCGACGAGCTGCGTCGGCTGATGCCCCAGGAGTTCTGGCGCGAGGTCGTCGATCGCGTGGCGCAAGAGGTTCCCGACACGCTCCTGCTGGCCGAGGCTTTCTGGCTCATGGAGGGGTACTTCGTCCGCACCCTGGGCATGCACCGCGTCTACAACAGCGCCTTCATGCACATGCTGCGCGATGAGAAGAACGCCCAGTACCAGCAGGTCATCCGTGAGACCGTGCAGTTCGATGCACGCATCCTGGGCCGCTACGTCAACTTCATGAACAATCCCGACGAGCGCTCGGCCATCGACCAGTTCGGTAGCCACGACAAATACTTCGGTGTCGCGACCATGCTGGCCACGCTGCCCGGCCTGCCCATGTTCGGCCACGGCCAGTTCGAAGGCTACTCCGAGCAGTACGGCATGGAGTTCCGTCGGGCCCAGCGCGACGAGTGGCCCGACGAGGGCCTCGTGGAGCGGCACCGGCGGCAGATCAGCCCCCTCCTGCACGAACGCTGGCGGTTCTCTGGCGCGGCCGGCTTCCGCCAGCTCACCGCGCTCGAGGGTGGCGGCGTGACCCACGATGTCTTCGCCTATGCCAACGATGCCCAGAGTGGCCCTCGTGGCGCGATGGAGAAGCGCTCGCTGGTGGTGTACCTCAACCGCTATCCACAGGCGCACGTGCGCATCCCGGGCGTGGCCGAGGCGCTGGAACTCGGCTTCGATCCCGATGGCTACGTCATCCTCCACGACCATCGCACCGGCCTGGACTACCTGCGCCAGATCCGCGACCTGCGTGAGCACGGCCTCGAGCTGCGGCTCGACGGCTACGGCTGCCACGTCTTCCTCGGCTTCGAGGAGGTCTCCGATGCCGGTGGCGCCGGTTGGGCCGAGCTGGCGCAGCGCCAGGGCCTGGCCGGCATGCCCGACGCCCGCGTGGCCCTGCGCCGCATGCGCGATGAGCCCGTCCGGGAAGCCGTCCGTGGGGTGTTCGCGACCCGTGTCGCCGAGGAGGCCTTCCTGCCGCCCGTCGGCGAGGACGACACGACTGCCGGCGCCGACGCGGCGCGACGGTCGCTGGCCGAGGCCTTCGAGCGCCTGCAATCGGTGAGTGGCACGAACGAAGATACCGTTAGCATCGCTCACGATACGGCGCTTTTGGCCACGAGGGTGCGTTCCGTGCGTCCTCGACTGCTGGCCCAGGCGTTGGCCGGTTGGTCCATCTTCGACGCGGTCGGTGCCGTGGCCTGTGAGGGTGATCGCGAGCGCACCGTGCAGGCCTACGACGATTGGGATGGCGCCGTGGCCGTGGGCGACATGGCCCGTCGGTCGGGAACCGGCGATGCCCAGGCCTGGCGGGCAGCGGAGCTGGCCCGGGCGCTGCTCGCCCTCGAGCCGGGTGTGCTGCTCGAGGCGGCTGACGCCGACGACCTGCCGCAGGCCTGGTTCGACATCCCGGCCGTCCGGGCTGCCACAGGCTGGAATGAATGGAAGGGGCAGACCTTCATCTCGGCCGAGGCGTGGGACGAGTTCGTCGATGCCCTCGCCGAGCGCGAGATGCTCCTCGAGCTGGCCGGGGCCAGCGACCAGGCCGCGGAGCTGCGCCGCCGCGCGGCTGAAGCTGGCTACGAGCTCGGGGCCACGGGCACCACGTCCGCCACATGAGCGCAGATCGCCTCGGCGATCTGGTGGCCGACATCACCACCTGCCGCCGCTGCCCGCGCCTCGTCGCGTGGCGCGAGGAGGTGGCTCGCACCAAGGTGGCCCGCCACCGGGACTCGGTCTACTGGGGCCGGCCCGTCCCGGGCTTCGGTGACCCGGAGGCGCGGCTGCTGGTGTTGGGATTGGCGCCGGCCGCCCACGGCGCCAACCGCTCCGGTCGCGTCTTCACCGGCGACAACCCCGGCGGCTCTGGCGAGATCCTGTACGCGGCCCTCCACCGCGCCGGCTACGCTCCCGCGGCCCGCTCGGTCGGCCCGGCCGACGGCCTGTGTCTCCGCGACTGCTACATCGCGGCGGTCAATCGCTGCGCTCCGCCGGCCAACAAGCCGACCACCGAGGAGCGCGACAACTGCCTGCCGTTCCTCGTGCGGGAGTTGCGGCTCCTGGCTCGTGCCCGGGTCATCCTGGTGCTCGGCGGCTATGCCTGGGCGGCCGTTCTGCGGGCCCTCGCGGACGAGGGTCACGAGGCTTCACCGCGGCCCCGGTTCGGCCACGGTTCCGAGGCACGGGTGGGCCCGTACACGCTCCTCGGCTGCTATCACCCCAGCCAGCAGAACACGTTCACCGGTCGGCTCACGACCGACATGCTCGATGGGGTGCTGGGCCGTAGCCGTGCGCTGACGGAGGCCGTCTCGGGAACGGGCCGGTCGAGTGCCGTGGCTGTCGGTCCCGGCCGAGGAGGCTCCAACGCCTCGGCCTAGCGATCGAGATGGCGGAAGTTGGGCCACAGCGAGAGGTCGATATCCGGGGCCATCCCCAGCAGCTCCCGGACGTCGCCCTCGAGCGACTCCACCAGGTCCGGCGGCTCGTCGAGCACGGCGGGGGAGGGGCGTCTCCTGCTCACGTTGTAGGCCTTGCCCAGGTCTTCTGGCGGCGGCACCCAGTCGTCGAGCTCGAGGAACCGGAGCGTGCGCTGGTATTCCCCCGCCGGATCCTGCAGGCACTTCTCGAACTGCAGCACGAGCAGCCGCTCGAG
>JBFLKP010000074.1:0-10095 GCA_040883225.1 Candidatus Limnocylindrales bacterium
GACGCGCAGGCTGGGGCCGAGACGGCGATGGGCGCCCTGCTGGCGGTCGAGTCGGGCCTGGACTCCGTCTCGGGCGTGGGCATGCTCGACTACCTGCTCACCTTCAGCATCCCCAAGCTCGTCATCGACGACGAGATCGTGGGTCAGGTGCTCCACTTCCAGGGCGAGGTCGCCGAGGCCGGGGACATCCCCACCAGCGCGATCATCGAGGAGATGTTCGAGGAGGGCCACGCGCTGGTGGCGGATCACACCATGGCCAACTGGCAGACGGCGATGTACCTGCCCGGGCCGGTGTGGGATCGCGACGCTCGCGATGCCTGGACCTCCAAGGGCGAGCTGGACGTCAACGCCCGCGCCGTGGCCGAGGTCGAGCGGCTGCTGGACAGCTACGAGATGCCCGATGCCGATCCGGCCCTCGACGCCGAGGCGCGGGCCATCATCAGGTCGGGCCAGACGCGCGACGAGGAGCTGCCGAAGGCGTAGGCCGCGTGGTGTCGCCCGCGGCCCCGCGGCCCCGTGCCCCGGCGTGGTGTCGCCCGCGCCCCCGCGCTCCCGCGCCCCCGGCCCAGCGGCCCCGGCCTACTCGCTGTAGACCCAGTCGAGCGCGTTGACGAAGGCGCGACCGACGAGCCAACCGGCGAGGAAGGCGCCGCCGAGGGCGATGATGGTCCCGGCGCCCTGGACGATCTGGTACTCCAGCCCTCCGCCCGAATTTGGCCCCCGCTGGGGCGCGTTCAGGCGTCGGCTCGAGAGGTCCGCGTTGATCTGGTAGTAGCCGCCGCCGCCACCCGGGTAGCTGCCGCCGTAGTTCGAGGGCCTGATGCCCGGCTCCTGCACCGAGGTCGTGGCGCCGGTGCGCGGGTCCACGCGCCAGAACGAGCCGGTCGTGGCATAGCTCGCCCCGAGCGCGATGTCGCCGTCGTCCAGGGCCTCGCTGAGCGCGCCGGACCCAGCGTCGAGGGCCGTCTCGCCCAGGCGCTCGAGGGTTCCGGCCGTGTCGATGCTGACGCTCGACAGCTCGGCATCGGAGCCGCTGCGCCGAACGCGCTTGCGAGCGGCCTCGGTCTCGAGCGCGGTCTGCAGCACGCCGTACCAGAGCCGCTCGTGAGCGACCTCCGCCGGCGTCATCGCCGGAGAGCTCACGAGGGAGATGGCGTCGAGCGCGAGGTCGACCGTGCCGCTGAACGTCTCGTCCTCGACGTCGATGCCGTGCGACACGATCCACGCGCGCGGACGGCCGACGTACGCCCTGGCTTCGCCCGCTCGGCCGATCCCGGGTGTGATGACGTGCTCGGAGACGGCCGCGAGCGTGCGGTCCGCGACGGCCCACGGCAGCAGCTGGTCGATCAGGCGGTACTCGCTCGCGAGCTCTGGGTTGGCCAGCACGTCCGCGGCCATGACCGTGATGGCCCCACGAGCCACCGCCAGCCGCCGGAGGTCGAAGCCGCCGTTCGAGACGAGGATATGGTGACCGCCACTGAGGGCGGCCGGCAGCCCGCCGTCGGTGGGCTCGCCCAGGAGGACGCGCTCGACGATCCGTGGCTCAAGGCCCGGGCCCGTCGAGGTCAGCTCGAGGCGCAGCTCGGTGAGGCCCGGGGGAGCCGCGTCTCCGCCCGCCGCTTCTCCGCCGCCCAGCCCGCCGAGCCCGCCGAGGGCATCGTCGAGGACCGTTCCACCGCCCTCTCCGGTGTCTGCACCGAGCGAGAAGCTCGACCCTGCGCGGGTGTCGCCCTGGAGGTACAGGACGGGCACCCAGCCATCGCTCTCGCCGAGGGCGCCGGCAAGCGCGCCGCCGACCGAGGGGTTCGCGGGGGCGAAGAGCAGCCAGATGTCGCGATCGGCGGCCACGTCGGCGGGGATGGTCTCGTCGAGCACGATCTCGGAGGTGGGGCCGTCGTCGGTCATCGGTTCGGCGATGAGGCGGAACGTCAGCTCGTGCCGCGTCTCGGGCGGCAGCTCCTCGAACGTCGCCTCCGCGGTCGCCAGCGTGTCACCCGGCTCGGCGTCAGCCAGGGTGGGATCGAGGTCGAGCCACGTCCCATCGTCCTGCCGCAGCTGCAGCCAGGCGTGGTCCGCGGCGATGGTCACCTCGATGTCGCCCGCGTCGGCGGCCCCGAGCGTGGCGTAGTCGTCGCCCAGGGCCTCGATGAGCAGGGCGTGGTCGCGACGTGCCCGGTTCGCCATGGCCTCGACGGCGAAGGGCATGACCTCGGTGACCGAGGGACCCGGAAGCGGCTCGCTCGCACCGGTCAGCGCGCGATCGACGATGGGCGTCGTGTCGGCCAGCGTGCCGCTCGCGAAACGGCTAGTGATCTCCGGGCCGAGGAGGGCCTGGAGCAGTCGTGCGCGGTCGAGCCCGTTGCCGGCGCGGGCCGCGAGCGTACCTTGCGGGCTGCGCAACGAACCCACGTACGGGTCGAACCCGATGTGGTCGCGGACGAACGCGAAGGCCACCGCCGGATCTCCGTCGATGGCCGCAGCGACATCCGCCACCACCCACTCGCCCGCCGGCATCCGCTCGAGGACGGCCACCACCTCGTCGGCGAGGGCGACCAGGTCCAGCACCTCAGGGGGCGCGGGTGGTGCGTCGTCGACGGTTCGCGCGGCGTCGGTCGCGGCTGCGGCCGGGTCCGGGCGAGTAAGGTTCGTGGCTGCGTCCTGGCCTAGCGCCGGGCCGAGTGGCGTCAGCACACCGACGGCGAGGCCGAGCGCGGTCACCGCCAGACGCGGCAACACCTGTGGTCGGTTCAAGCTACCTCTCCTGTCTCCCCCCGACAGCTGGCGGCGGAACGAAGACCGCCACGCTCAGAGCGTCGAACCCTATCATCCGGTTCGGCCGACCTTCGCGGGCATGGCCCGTCGGTCACCCCTACGATGCACCTGCACGGGAGGAGGGTTCATGGACATCCTGGTGGCGATCTTCGCCGGCGTCATCGGCGCGGCCATGGCCGGCATCTGGGGACGCGACATCATGAGCGGCCACGGCTTCGATGCGCCTCACGGCCTGCTACGGGCTCGCGAGGCCGACTCGGACGACCTCATGATCTGGCACTGGGCAGCGGAGCTCGGGACCGCCCTCGCGCTCATCGCGGGTGCCTTCCTCATCATGATCAATGCCGCGCTGGCCGAGCCCATCATGCTCCTGGCCCTTGGTGCGCTGATGTACACCTCGACCAACAGCCTGGGCTGGTCGCTGGCGGCGCCCGAACGCGCGCCCTACGTCTGGCCGATGGCCATCGGCCTCATCGGCGCCATCATCGGCGCCACGGTGCTCATCCTGTTCTAGCGCCTCCGGCCGCCTCCTCGGCCTCGGCTCCTCGGCAGCGGTCTCCTTGGCCTCGGCTCGGGCTGCTTCATCGGCCGCGCCTCCGGCTGCCTCCTCGGCCTCGGCTCCTCGGCAGCGGTCTCTCTTGGACTCGCTCATTCCAGCCTGACCTCTGAGAGGGCGATCTCGACGAGGTTGAGCCCGATCTCGTCGTTTTCGCACTGCCACCGGGCAGAACTGTCAAGGCTGCCCCCACGCGGGTCAAGACCTGCGAGAACGGCAGCAGGCACGTCAAGTTCGACCTCGTGGCGCACATCGGGCCAGGCTTCGGGCTGCCGAGGCGCTGGGCCACCCCCCCGCGCCTGCCCGGTGGCGCAGGCGCTACGAGGCGGACGCCGACGAGGTCGCCTCGTGGTGCTCGTCCGAACCGCGGATCCAGCCCGTGACCGGCAGGCGCACGGCCACCGCCGAGGCGCCGATGGTCAGCGTGATCGTGGCCAGCAGGCCCGCGTAGAGCTCGGGCGAGACGTCCCCCGCCACGAACACCAGTGACACCAGGACGAACGAGAACTCACCCATCTGCGCCAGGCCCGTGGCGATCTGCGAGGGCCGTTCCATGCCGCCGAGCTTGCTGTACAGGTAGACGACGCCCGTCTTGAAGACGAGCATCAGGCCCACGAAGATGACGACCCACTCCAGGCCGCCGAGCAGCGCATCAGGCTGCAGCAGCGACCCGACCGAGACGAAGAAGAGCACCGCGAAGACGTCGCGGAAGGGCAGCAGCCGGCGGCGCGCCTCACCCGCCATGGGGCTATCGGCGATGACCAGGCCGGCCACGAACGCGGCCAGCGCGAGCGGGATGCCGAAGATGACCGAGCCGATGCCGGCACCGATGAGGCCGGACGCGATGGACACCAGCAGGAAGAGGTCGGGATAGTGGCGCAGTCGTCCCAGCACGATCGGGAACAGGCGCGCGGCCACGATGGCCATGCCGAAGAACAGCGCCAGCCCGACCATGGCCTCGACCGGGGGCCGCTCCTCCGCGTTCCACAGCGCCAGCACGATGGCGCCGACGATGACGCCGCTGAGGTCCTGCAGCAGGCTCCAGCCGAGCAGCGTGAGCTCGGTCACCTTGTTCGTTCGGCGCGTGACCGAGCGGGTGATGTTGACGACCACGACCGACGAGGACATGGCCACGCAGAGGCCCAGCACGAGCGCGACCTCGATGGGTTGCCCGAAGAGCGCCAGCGCCAGGCCCGCGAGGATGGTGGAGGTGACGATCTGCAGGGGAGAGGCCAGCAGCAGCGACCGGTGCTCGCGGCGCAGGCGCCCCACGTCCAGCTCGATCCCGACCTCGAAGAGCAGCAGGACCACGCCCACGTCGGCCAGCAGGCGCACGAACTCCTCTTCCGGGCGCATGTCCACGGGCAGGAGCTGGAAGCCGACCAGGCCGACCATGAGGTAGCCGATGACCGCGGGCAGGCCGACCCGTCGGGCGGCCAACCCGAGCACGGCTGCGGCAAGGAAGACGATTCCGAGCTCTAGGATCGGGATCGCGGTCTCTTCCATCTGTTGAGCGTACCTGCTCGGAGGCGCGCAGAAGTGCCGCCCTCCCGCCTGCGCCGCCTACAATCCCGGGGCCATGACCGACACCCAGAACCCACCCGCCAACGACCTCTTCGAGTCCCTCGCGCCCGACCGACCCGCCGGCGATCCTGACGTCGCCTCCGTCAGCGACCTGACCGGGGCGGTCTCGACGATCCTACCGGCGCTCGACGCGTTCAACCGCTTCGAGACCCCGGATCGGTCGTCGTTCCGCTCCGAGTGGGCGCCGGTCCTCGACGAGCCGCTGCCCGAGACCGGTGTCGGCGTGGACCGGGTCATGGAGATCCTGCGTGACGTGGTCATCCCGCGCGGTCTGCGCACCGGCCATCCCGGGTTCACGTCCTGGGTCACGACGGCGCCGTCGACCACGGCCGCGGTCGGCCACCTTGCCGCGGCCGTGGTCAGCCCCCAGCGCTGGTGGCTGCAGCCGGGCAACCACCTCGACGTCATGGCCGTGCGCTGGGTCATCGAGCTGCTCGGCTTCCCCGACTCGTTCGTGGGCACGTTCACCTCGGGCGGCAGCACCGCCAACCTCGTGGGCCTCGGTGGAGCTCGCCAGCACGCGGCCGAGAAGCTCGGCATCGATGCCGCCCTCGACGGCATCGGCGCCATCCCCGAGCCACGCATCTATGCCAGCCCGGAGACGCACCACGTGGTCACGCGCGCGATGGGCGTGCTCGGGCTCGGGCGCCGCAACCTGCGCACGGTCGGCCTGGACCGGGACCGTCGGGCCGACCTGCGCCAGATGGAGGCCTTCATCCGCGAGGACATCGCGGCCGGCCGCACGCCCATGGCCATCGTGGGCAACGCCGGCGACGTCAACACCGGCATCCTCGACCCGCTGCCGCGGATGGCGCAGCTGGCGCGCGAGTTCGACCTCTGGTTCCACGTCGACGGCGCCTACGGCGGCTGGGGCATGCTCGACGAGCGCGTCGAAGCGGCCTACGGCGACCGCGGGCTGTACGACTCCTTCGCGGTCGATCCGCACAAGTGGCTGGCCGCACCCGTCGGCACCGGCCTCGCCATCTGCCGTGACGGGGAGCTGCTCAGCCGTGCCTTCACCATCGAACCCGGCGCCTACGACCGAGAGCGCCACCAGGAGGCCGACCCCGTCGGCGATGCCGAGTCGCCGTGGGGAGCGCTCGGTGGCGGCACACCCGACTGGGGCGTCGACTTCTCGACGCCGTCGCGGGGCCTGCCGGTGTGGGCGGTGCTCAAGGAGATCGGCGCCGAGGGCATGCGCGAACGCATCCGCCGCCACAACGACTTCGCGCGCATCGTGGCCGACCATGCCCGGCGCGAGCCTGAGCTGGAGCTGCTGGCCGAGCCGCAGCTCTCCATCGCCTGCTTCCGCTACCGACCCGTTGGCTGGACCGACGAGGAGCGTCTCAACGAGCTCAACGCGGACATCCTCGACGAGCTGCGTCGGGTGGGCCGCTCCCTGCCGTCGAGCACGAACATCGACGGTGCCTTCGCCATCCGCGCCTGCTACATCAACCCACGCAACGACCGCGAGCATGTCGAGCTGCTCGTGGCCGACGTCCTCGAGGTCGGCCGCCGGCTCTCCGCGGCGTAGGCCGGGCGGCTAGTCCTCCGCGGGGCGCGGGCCGGCGAGCTTGTCGAGGAAGAGCAGGACGGGCCGCGCGGCGTCGAGGTCCCTGGCGATGATGTCGGGCAGCTCGGGCGAAAAGGCCTCCCTGTCCGAGATCGGTCGGCTGAAGATGACGTCCTTGAGGCGGAGGAAGCGCCCGTAGGGGTGGTCCCTGGGGAACCCCTTGGGGTTGCGCGTCAGCGAGTCACCGGTGACCGAGCCGAAGACCGAGTTGAAGCGCTTGTCCTCGATGGCACGCAGGACCGAGCTGGGGTCACGGTCGAGCTTCTCGCGGAACGCGGCCAACCGGGCGCGCTCGGGATGCCACATGCCGCCGCCCACGAAGATGTTGCCCGGCTCCAGGTGGAAGTAGCCACCGACGGCCCCGCGCGGCCGAAGCTCGTCACCGCGTGAGTCGTTCCACGGGAAGTCTGCTCCGATGCCGGTCTTGTAGGGCGACTTGTCCTTGGAGAAGCGAACGTCACGGTGGATGCGGAAGGGCGAGCGCTTGGGGTCCGCCTCGAGCGGCAGGCGAAGCTCGTCGAAGCGGTCGGACAGGGCCACGCAGAGCGACTCGAGCGGCTCCTTGAGCCATGCCTCGTACTGGGCCTTGCGCGGCTTGAACCAGGCGCGGTCGTTGTTGGCCGCCAGATCGGCCAGGAACTGCAGGGCTTCGGGCTTGAACCCGGTGAAGGGCGCGGGTTCGGTGGCTGTCTCAGGCATGCCCCTATGATGGCGCCGGATGGCAACGCCTGCGAACCGAGCCGCCTGCCCCGGCCCGTCGTTGGTATCGGTGCGCGTGCGCCGAACGTCCCATTCCCATCGGGGCCCCGATGGGTCAGCCTGCAGCCCGATGGACCGCCTGCCCAGTGATGCCTCGCTGTGCCCGCACCCGGCCGCCGGAGGTCGCACATGACCGACGACCAGCGGCCTGATCTGGAGTGGCCGAGCGAGGACCTGGAGCGTTCCAGCGTCCCCCCCACGCCGAGGCCAGAGGTCGAGTGGCCCAGCGAGGACGTGGCCAAGGCCGCGCAGGCCAAGCCCGATGCGGCCCCGTCCGATGCGGCCGCGTCCGATGTGGCCCAGCCCGAGCCGACCAGGCCCGATGCGGCGCAGCCCGAGCCACCCACGCCCGCACCCGCCGGATCCGAACCACCACCACCCGCACCTGCAGCCGCCGCATCCTCGCCCGAGCCTGAGCCTGCCGCCCCGACATCCGTTCCTGAGTGGAACGCGGCCCCGACGCCCCCCACGCCCGAGCCCCCTGCGCCCGAGCCTCTCGCAGCGGCGCCCGGACTCACGGTCCCGCCGGCCCCGCAGGCGCCCGGTCTCACGGTCCCGCCCGCGCCCCCGCCCGCCGAGCCGGCGCTCCCGCCGGCAGAACAGTGGCCGGCGTCCCCGCCTGCCGAACAGTGGCCGGCGTCCCCACCGCCTGTGGCCGGAGCGCCCTCTCCGGCCGCGCCGTTCTACCAGGCCGAGCCTGGGCCCGTCGAGCCGGCAGCGCCCGAGCCGGTGGATCCGTGGGAGCTCCCACGCCCCGGCGTCCCGGACGCTGGCTACGTACCGCCCGCCGAGTACCAGCAGCTGCCGGGCGAGAGCCCCTTTGCCCAGCAGCCACCGACGTACGGCGATCAGCAACGCTACGGGGTCCAGCCCGGCGAGGGCGAGCCGCAGCTCTACGGGGTCCAGGCGCCATACCAGAACCAGTACGCGGACCCGACCCAGCCCGTGATGCCCGGCCCCTACGCCGGCGCCGGCACGCCGCCGCCTTCGCCCACCGACACCGAGGAAACCGCCGACGAAGGCAAGAGCTACTTCCGCAAGGACGTCGAGGGCCTGCGCGCGGTCGCCATCCTGGCGGTGCTCCTGTTCCACGTGGGCGTGCCCTACTTCGACGGCGGCTTCGTGGGCGTCGATGTCTTCTACGTCATCTCCGGCTTCCTCATCACCGGCCTGCTGCTGCGGGAAGGGGAGAGGAGCGGCAAGGTCGACCTGCTGCGCTTCTACGCCCGACGCATGCGCCGCCTGCTACCGGCCGCGCTGCTGGTCATCGTGGTCACGCTGGTGCTCTCGGCGCTCATCGTCTCGCCGCTGCGCCTGACCGAGATCGCCGGCGACGCCGCCGCGTCTGCCCTGTACGTGGCCAACTTCCGCTTCGCCTTCGAGGCCACCGACTACCTGGCCACGCTTGCCCAGTCGCCGTTCCTGCACTTCTGGTCGCTGGGCGTGGAGGAGCAGTTCTACCTCTTCTGGCCGCTGATCCTGCTGGCCGCGGTGCGCTTCCTGCCCGGCCGCCTGCTGGGCCTCTTCATGCTGGTCCTGGCCATCGCTTCGTTCGCGCTCTCGTTCGTGTGGACCTCCACGATGCCCGAGTGGGCCTTCTTCTCGCCCCTGACCCGCGCCTGGGAGCTGGCCGCGGGCGCGCTCATCGCGGTCGGCCTGCTGCGGTTCCCCCAGCGCGTGCCGCGCATCGCCGGCAGCATCGCCGTCGTCGTGGGCCTGCTGCTCATCGCGGCCTCGGTGCTCATGGGCGGCATCCTGGGCGAGCTCGACCTGGGCAACGACGACCTCGTCAACGCCCTCTTCGCGAGCACCGAGTCGCCGTTCCCGGGCGTCGCTGCGCTGTTGCCGGTGCTCGGTGCCGTCCTCGTGATCATGGGCGGCAGCCACAGCCGCACGCTCGTCGGCCGCTTCGTGCTGGGCAACCCCGTGAGCCGCTACATCGGCCGCATCAGCTACTCGCTCTACCTGTGGCACTGGCCCATCCTCATCCTCGTGCCCATCGCGCTGGGTGTCGACGACCTCACCACGCGCCTGGCACTGGCCGGGGTCTCGATCGTGCTGGCGATCCTGAGCACGGAGCTGTGGGAGCGGCCGTGGCGACGCTCGGGCGCGCTGGACCGACGCTCCGCCGGCACCGTCCGCCTGGGCCTCGTGGGCTCGGTCGGCGTGGGTGCGACGGCGCTGCTCATGAGCGGCGCCATCGTGCTGCCCTCCAACATCGAGCTGCCCTGGATCCAGCCGCCGAAGGTCGTGGCCGAGCTGGCCGGTGTGCGAAACGACCTGCCGGCGCACTACGACGACGGCTGCCACCTGCTGGGCTACGGCCGCGCCAAGCTGATGACCGACTGCGTCTACGGCGACCCCGAGGGCGAGCAGACCGCGATGCTCGTGGGCGACTCGCACGCGGCCCAGTGGCTGCCCGCGCTCGACGCCTACGCGGCCGAGCAGGGCTGGCGCCTGGAGGTCCACACCAAGGCCGCCTGCGCGGTCATCGACGTGCCCGTCTGGGAGCGGTCGCAGCGCTCGGTCTTCGATCGCTGCATCAACTGGCGCGACAAGGTGCAGAAGCACATCCGCCAGACCAAGCCCGAGGTGGTCTACGTGGGCCTCTCGCGCGACTACGAGCTGTGGAACGGCACGGTCATCCAGTCGTCCGACGCCACGACCTACTGGCGGGAGCAGCTGACCTCGTACCTCGCGAGCATCGGCAAGCCGGCCGCCGAGGTCGTGCTCCTGGCCGAGACGCCGTTCCTGAACTACGACCCGGTCGACTGCCTGGCCGACCCGGGCATCGCCAGCTGCGACCCGCCCACGAATCGGGTGGTCGACCGGGACTACGCTGCGCTCGAGC
>JBFLKP010000075.1:0-32445 GCA_040883225.1 Candidatus Limnocylindrales bacterium
AGCCGGCGAATGGGTCGTCTGCGGCGGCCTCGGTGAGCCGGTCGAGGACGACGGGTTCGAGGCGGTCGTCTCCACCGAGGGCGTCTGCGGCATCGCCTCACCCGACGAGATCAGCGCTCTCGGCCCCCTCGAGTACGACAGCGCGAGGGGCTTCGAGCGGTTCTGCTCGTACTCCTCCTCGGACTTCGAGGCCTATCACTCCGCCGACATCAACTTCGAGCCTGGCCTGAGCGTCGAGTCGCTGGCCTCCGCCTACGGCGCTGACGTTCCCCTCGAGGTCGCCGGCCTGCCGGCGCTGGCCACGGGTCCCGAGGCCGCCGTCTCGGCACTCCTCGTGCCCGTCGGCGACGACCTGCTGACGGTCACCATCTGGATGCCGGAGGAGCCGCCCGAGGGGTTCGACTGGCAGGCGCAGGCCACGGCCATCGCCGAGCTCTTCGTCCCCCGCCTGGAGGCGGCTCGGGTCGAGCTCGTGGGGCCCACCCCGGAGCCCACGCCGGAGCCGACGCCGGAGGTGCCGCTGTGTCAGGCGGGCTTCATCGAGGAGCTCAATGCCGCCACCGGGCTGGGCTTCGACACCGAGGAGGTCAACGGCACCAGCTGCAGCTACAACCCGGCCGACACGGAGCCCGGGTTCCACTTCATCTATGCCTACACCAGCGAGCTCACGCTCGATGACTACCGGCTCTTCCTGACCGAGCCGGAGGAGCTGACGATGGCCGGGCGACCGGCCATCGCCGCGGGCCTGCAGACCATCGTGGAGCTGCCTGCTGGCGGGACCCTCGACATCACCGTGGCCTTCGACGGTTCGGACGAGGGCGTGTCGGTGACGAGCGTCGAGGTCGCCGAGCTGGTGGCCGAGCACATCCTGGGCACCGCCGAGTGACCGATCGCCTCCGGCGACGATTCGGCGGCGACCGGGTCGAGCGTCGGGTCTAGACTACGGGGGTCCGGGCCGCGTTCCGTTAAGACCGCGTGAACCATGTGCCGCGCGGGGCCCGGACCCGACACCCGCTCGTGCCCGCGGGTATGACATCGGAGGAGACTTGATGTCCCGACGCCGCTCCCTCTGGCTCCTGCCTGCCGCCGCGCTGGCCGCGACCGCGTTCGCGAGCCCAGCCGTCGCGCAAGATCCCGAAGAACTGGTCATCGGCTTCGTGCCCTCGCGTGAGGCGGACGCCCTCGTGGAGGACATCCAGCCCTTGGCCGACTACCTGACCGATGCGCTCGGCATCCCCGTCGAAGGCTTCGTCTCGAGCGACTACACGGCCCTGGTGACCGCCATGCAGAGCGGCCAGGCGCAGATCGCGGCGCTGCCGCCGCTCGGTCTCGTGCAGGCCGTCGACATCGCCGGCGCCGAGATGATCCTGCAGTCCGACCGCTTCGGAAGCACCTCTTACCACACGCAGTTCATGACCAACCAGCCGGACAAGTACTGCATGGACGAGCCGGTCGTCAACGAGCGCCTCGAAGAGGGCGAGATGCTCCCCTTCCTCAACTGCAACGGCACCGACCGGGCCTTCGACGAGTCCCCCGAGGGGCCCATCGGCATCGAGGCGCTGGAGAACCTCGAGCCCGGCACGGCGGTCTCGTTCACCGAGCCGACCTCGTCGTCCGGCTACATCTTCCCGGCCACCGTGTTCGCCACGCTCGGCCTCGACCCCGCGGCCGACCTCAACCCGGTCTTCGCCGGCGGGCATGATGCCTCGGTCATCGCGGTCTGCAACGAGCAGGCCGAGGTGGGCGTCAGCTTCGACGACGCGCGGCAGGACGCAGTCACCGACTGCGACGTCAGCGAGAAGGTCGTGGTCTTCGCCTACGGTCCCGAGATCCCCAATGACGGCATGGCCGTCGCCGGCGACCTCTCCGATGAGCTGAAGGCCGGCATCAAGCAGGCCCTGCTCGACTACGCCGCGACCGAGGAGGGTGCCGCCGTCCTCGACTCGATCTACAACATCAACGCCTTCGGCGAGCCCAACCTGGAATCGCTCCAGATCATCCGCGACGCGGTCGCGGAGCTGGGCTTCGGCTCCTAGGACGGATAGTGACGGGCGAGCCCACGGCGGGCTCGCCCGTTTCTCTACGCATCACCCATGATCACCTTCGACAAGGCCTCGGTCACCTACCCCGGTGGCGTGCACGCCCTCAAGGACCTGACGCTGGAGATCCCCGACGGCGAGATGCTCGTCACGGTCGGGCTGTCCGGCGCCGGCAAGTCCACGCTCATCCGTGCCATCAACGGCCTTGTGCCGCTGACCGGCGGTGACATCGTCGTGGATGGCGTCAGCGTTCGCACCGCCTCGTCGAAACAGCTGCGCGAGCTACGCTCGCACATCGGCATGATCTTCCAGACGTTCAACCTCGTGAAGCGCACGAGCGTGCTCAACAACGTGCTCATGGGCCGGCTGCACTCGACCGGCACGTGGCGCTCGTTGCTGGGCTGGTACAAGCCCGCGGACGTCGAGATCGCGATGCAGGCACTCGAGCGGGTCGACATCATCGAGAAGGCCTATGTGCGCGCGGCCAACCTGTCGGGCGGCCAGCAACAGCGCGTCGGTATCGCCCGCGCCCTGGCGCAGGAGCCCACCATCCTGCTCGCCGATGAGCCCGTGGCCAGCCTCGACCCGCCCACCAGCCACGTCGTCATGCGCGACCTGCAGCGGATCAACCGTGAGCTGGGCATCACCACCATCGTCAACCTGCACTTCCTGGACCTGGCCAAGGTCTACGGCGAGCGCATCATCGGGTTGCGCGCCGGCGAGCTCGTCTACGACGGCACCGGCGCCGCGGCGGACGAGCACGTCTTCCGCGACATCTACGGCCGCTCGCTGACCGCGGACGACGTCATGGGCGCGGCGGAGACCCAGCCCGCCACCATCGGCGCGTGACGGCGTCGGCGCAGGCCACTCGCCGGCCGACCAAGCCCCCACGCTCGAAGGCGCTCTACGCGGGCCTCATCGCCTTCGTCGCCATCACGCTCATCAGCGTCTCCGACGCCTTTGGCATCGGCCTGGACATCCTCGGCATCCTCGATGACATCGGCAACGGGCGGGCGGTCCTTGAGCAGCTGCTCGCGCCCAACTGGGCATTCCTGCCGCAGGTCGTCGATCCGCTCATCGAGACGTTCCAGATCGCCGTCGTGGCGGCCTTCATCGGCTGCGGCCTGGCGCTGCCCATCACGTTCTACGCCTCCCGCACGACCGCGCCGAACCGCCCGACGCTGACGATCTCGCGGGGCATCTTGAGCGTCGTTCGCGCCATCCCCGACTTCCTCTACGCACTCATCTTCGTGGCCGCGGTCGGCATCGGCCCGCTGCCCGGCATCCTGGCCCTCATCTTCTTCAACATCGGCGTGGTGGCCAAGCTGCTGTCGGAGACGGTGGACGGTGTCGACACCGGACCCATCGAGGCCGTCGACGCCGGCGGCAGCACACGTACGCAGATGGTGCGCTGGGCCGTGTTGCCGCAGGTCCTGCCCAACTACGTGGCCTTCTCGCTCTACGCCTTCGAGCTCAACGTGCGAGCCTCCACCGTGCTCGGCTTCGTGGGCGCCGGCGGCATCGGGTTCCTGCTGCGCGTGCAGTACGGCTACTACGCCTGGAGCAACGTCTCGGTCATCATCATCTGCCTCTTCTTCATCGTCTTCGCCATCGAGCTGGTCTCGATCCGTCTGCGGCGGCGGCTGGTCTGATGCCAACGCAGCGCCCGATGCGGCCATCCACCCTCAAGCGCAACCTCTGGATCGCCGGCGCGGCGCTGCTGTTCCTGTGGGCCGCTTCGACGGTGAACGTCGATATCACCGACCTGGCCTCACTGCCGGCCGGGCTGTGGGCCATCGTCAGCCGTATGGTCCCGCCGGACCTGAGCTACCTCCAGAACGCGATCCCGGCCATGATCGAGTCGATCCAGATGGCCTGGGTGGGGACCATCATCGGCGCGGCGATCTCGCTGCCGCTGGGCTTCCTCGGTGCCAAGAACGTGTCCAGCGGCCTCGTCTCCAACGTCATGCGGCAGGTCCTCAACGCCATCCGCGCGTTCCCTGAGCTCATCCTCGCCATCGCCATCTTCATCCCCATCGCCGGCCTCGGCCCCGTCCCGGGCACGCTCGCCATCGGCCTCCATTCCGCGGGTACCCTGGGCAAGCTCACGGCGGAGGCCATCGAAGGCATCGATGACGGACCCGTGGAGGCCGCGCGGGCCGTCGGCGGGCGCGGCCTGCAGGTGCAACGCTGGGGCGTGCTGCCGCAGGTGCTGCCCGAGCTCATCGGCTTCTGGCTCTATCGCTTCGAGATCAACATCCGCGCCAGCGCCGTGCTCGGCGTCGTGGGCGCCGGAGGCATCGGCGCCCTGCTGCAGCAGACCATCACCTTCGGGCGCTGGGACAAGGCCGCGACGGCCATCCTCGTCGTCATCGTGGCGACGATCATCGTCGACACCATCTCGGGCGGCATCCGGCGGCGCATCATCGAAGGCTCCGAGGCACGGCCGGTGGCCGAGGTTGACCTCATGGCCGAGACGGATGTCCCCGCCTGAGCCAGTGGACGGATCGTCGAGCGGCGGCTTCGTCCTGCGTGACCGGGCGGCCCGCGAGAGCGAGGAGTCGCAGCTTGCCCCGGCTGCGTTCCGCTCGGCCGACTCGCGGGGCCGCGCACGGGCCGAGGAGCCCGACGAGCTGCGCACGGCCTTCGAGCGCGACCGTGATCGCATCATGCACAGCAAGGCCTTCCGCCGGCTGAAGCACAAGACGCAGGTCTTCGTGAACCCCGAGGGCGACCACTACGTCACGCGCCTGACGCACACCATCGAGGTGACCCAGATCGCGCGCGCGCTGGCCGCCGCGCTCTCGCTCAACGAGGCCCTCGCCGAGGCCATCGGCCTGGGTCATGACGTGGGCCACTCGCCCTTCGGGCACACCGGTGAGGAGGCGCTCTCACCCTACTTCCCCACCACCGGCGGGTGGCACCATGCGGCCCAGTCGGTGCGCATCTACGAAGTCCTCGAAGACCTCAACCTGAGCTGGGAGGTGCGCGACGGCATCCGCGCCCACTCCTGGAAGATCGACCCGCCGCCGACGACGCAGGAGGCCCACTGCGTGCGCTACGCCGACCGCATCGCCTACCTCACCCACGACGCGCTCGATGCCATGCGCGCCGGCATGCTCGGGCCCGCCGAGTTCCCCCGGGCCGTGACGGCCCGCTTCGGGCCGCCGACCTCCTCGGCCTGGGTCGGGGGCATGATCGAAGCGGTCGTGGACGGCTCGCTCGAGTCGGGCGAAGTGCGCATGCGGGACGAGGTCCTCGCCGACATGAGCGAGCTGCGGGACTTCATGTTCGAGCGGGTCTACCTCTCCCCTGCCCAGCGCCGGCCTCAGGCGGCCGCCATCGACATCATCCGCCGACTGATGGATCACCACCTCGTGCACACCGACGACATCCCCGCCACCTATCGCGACAACGACGCCGACCGTGTGGTGCAGGCGGCTGACTACATCGCAGGCATGACCGATCGCTTCGCGCTACAGACCCATGAGCGCCTCTTCGGCGACGACGGCATGGGCGGCCTGACGATATGAGCGGTCGTCCCGACCTCTTCGATGACCTGCTGCCCGGCATCCGGGTGGGCATCGACATGGACGGCGTGCTGGCCGACTTCAACACCGGCTGGATGAGCCGCTACAACACCGAGTTCGGCACAGAGCTCGAAGCCTCGATGGTCCAGCGCTGGGATGGGCTGCACACGCTCACGCACTTTCCCTCCATGGGCCACTTCTGGCGCTGGGCCCAGGGCGAGGGACGCTCCACGTTCCGCGACGCGCCGCCGCTGCCCGGAGCGATCGAGGCGGTCCAGCGCATCGGCGCGAGGCATCGCGTGTGCATCGTCAGCTCGAAGTTCGAGTGGGCCATCCCCGACTCGCTGGCCTGGCTGGCCGACCACGGCGTGCCCGCGCGAGAGGTCCATTTCCTGTGGGACAAGACGCTGGCCGCGTGCGACATCTACCTCGACGACGCCCCGCACCAGCTGCGGGAGCTATCGACGGGTGTGCCCGACGCAGTCGTCTGCCGCATGGTGCATCCCTGGAACCACCCCATCGACGGCGTGGTCGACATCCATTCGTGGGCCGAGTTCGAGGAGGTCGTGGAGCGGGTGGCAGCAGAACGCGGGGCCAGCCGGGAGAGCTGACCCCGCGTCGAACGTCGGGAGCTACTTCTTGAGGGAGAAACCGGCGCCGCCGCTGCGGCGGCCGCCCGGCTTGGGCTTGAGCCACTCGGTGGTCTGCTGCGTCTGGTCGATGCTGCTCCCGTCGTCGTCCGCGGACGGGCTGCCGGCAAGGACGATGCCCGATCCGAGGATCATGGCGGCGGTGACGGTGCTGATGGCGAGAAGCTTGATCCTGGTCATCGTTCCTGCTCCCTGTGTGTGTTCCCGACGTTGACCACATGGTCGGCCGAGAGCAGCCGGCGTCGTGAGCGAGCGCCCGACCCTCCAGCTGTCAACTGCCCGACAGCTTAGTAGTTGACTATGCAATCACTTTGCCCGATACTCGGGCGCAGCCACACGCTTCCAGAGGTCCTGACACATGCCAGCCATCACCGTCGACGACATCACCGTCCTGCCCCGCATCCCCAGCCCCGATCCGATCGGGACACGTGAGCGCGGCGTGAAGAGCGTGACCACCGCCCCCAGCGCCTTCGAGGGCGAAGGGTTCCCCGTCCGTCGTGCCTTCGCGGGCGTCGACCTGCGCGACCTCGACCCCTTCGTCCACCTCGACCAGATGGGCGAGGTGGAGTACGCGCCCGGCGAACCCAAGGGCACGCCCTGGCACCCCCATCGCGGCTTCGAGACCGTGACCTACATGATCGACGGCATCATGGACCACAGCGACTCCAACGGTGGTGGTGGCAGCATCACCAACGGCGACACGCAGTGGATGACCGCGGGCGCGGGCATCCTGCACATCGAGACGCCACCGGAACACCTCGTCATGAGCGGTGGACTCTTCCACGGGTTCCAGCTGTGGGTCAACCTGCCGCGCTCGCGCAAATGGGCCGAACCGCGCTACCAGGACCTGCGCGCGAGCGAGGTCGCGCTGGTCGCCTCCGACGATGGCGGGGCGCTGCTGCGGGTCATCGCCGGCGAAGTCGGTGGACATCGCGGCCCCGGCTCGACCTATACGCCCATGACCCAGATCCACGCCACGCTCAGCCCCGGGGCCCAGCTCTCGCTGCCCTGGCGCGCTGACTTCAACGGTCTGCTCTACGTGCTCAACGGCGAGGGCAGCGTGGGCCCGGAGCGGCGGCCCATCGGCATGGGCCAGCTGGCCGTCTACGGCCCCGGCGACGTGCTCACCTTCCGCGCCGACCACGTGCAGGAGAGCCGCAGCCCGAACATGGATGTGCTCATCCTCGGGGGCCTGCCCATCCGCGAGCCGGTGGCCTGGATGGGCCCATTCGTGATGAACACGCGGGCCGAGGTGATGCAGGCCTTCAGCGACTTCCAGGCCGGGCGGCTGGGCTCCATCCCGGCGATCCACGGTGCGCCTACGCGCGTGGTCTCGACGGAGCGAGGGGACACGCGCCCGTAGACGCCCGCTATGCTCGTGGGGCCAGGCCCGTGCAGCAGGAGCCGAGGTGCGCCCGTTCCAGCAAGTCGATGTCTTCTCCGCCGAGCCCACCCGGGGCAACCCGGTGGCCGTGGTGCACGACGCGACGGGCCTGACCACCGAGCAGATGGAGCGCTTCACGCGCTGGACCAACCTCTCGGAGGCTACGTTCCTGCTGCCGCCGACCGAGCCCGAGGCGGACTACGCGGTGCGTATCTTCACGCAGGTCGGGGAGCTGCCGTTCGCGGGGCACCCCACGCTGGGCTCGTGCCACGCGTGGCTGGCAGCTGGCGGACAGCCGCGCCGTCCGGGGCGAATCGTGCAGCAGTGCCCGGCCGGGCTCGTCCCCCTCCAGCGCATCGATGGAGCCCTCGCCTTCGAGGCCCCGCCCACGACGCGCTCCGGACCGGTCTCGGCGGCTGACCTCGAGCGCATCACGCGGGTCCTCGGCATCGAGGTCGAGGAAGTCGTCGACAGCCGATGGGCCGACAATGGGCCCGGCTGGGTGGCGGTCATGCTCGCGTCCGCGCAGGAGGTGCTCGAGCTGCGACCCATCGGTGATGACGAGCACATCGACATCGGCGTGGTGGGGATGTACCCGGAGGGCTCCGAGTGCGCCTACGAGGTGCGGGCCATCTTCACCAACGACCGCCGCGAGATCTGCGAGGATCCGGTCACCGGCAGCCTCAACGCCTCGCTGGCGCAATGGCTCATCGGCGCTGGGCGGGTGACGCCGCCGTACACCGCCAGCCAGGGCACGCTCATGGGTCGGGCCGGCCGTCCGCGCATCAGCCAGGACGGATCGGGCGCCATCTGGGTCGGTGGCGCGACGCACACCATCGTGCGCGGCGAGGTCGTCCTCGAGTAGCCGCGGCGATGCCGCCGTCAGGCTGCGTCGACGCGAACGCGGATGGTGTGGTGGCCACGGGCGCCATCAGGCGCTGGCGGGGTGATCTCGGCGGTCTGCACCTCGCCCGTGCCGTCGGTCGCACGCACCTTGATCATGTGCGTACCGCCTTCGGCGGGAGCGTCCCACGGCAGGACCCACTGGACCCAGGTGGCGTCGTTGAGCGGATCGGAGATCTGGGCCTCCTGCCACTCGCCATCGTCGATGGCGACCTCCACCTTCTGGACCCCTCGATCGGGCGCCCAGGCCACGCCGCCGATGGGCACGGTCGTGCCGCCGGCCAGCTGTGCGTCCGCCCTCGGCGTGTCGATGCGTGACTGCGTCAGGATGGGCGCTTCCTTGGCCCAGTTGCGGGGGATCCAGTAGCCGTCGAACTCCTCCCAGCCGGTGAGCTGGATCTCGCTCAGCCACTTGGTGGCGCTGACATAGCCGTAGAGGCCGGGGATGATGAGGCGCGCTGGGTAGCCGTGGTCGCGCGGCAGCGGCTGGCCGTTCATGCCGACGGCGATCATCGGCCGGCGAGCGGGATCCATGGCCCATGACGTCGGGAAGCCCGCCGTGAAGCCGTCGACCGAGCGGCCCACGATCTGCTCGCCCTCGGGCCGGACGCCGGCCATGTCCAGCACCTCGCGTAGGTCCACGCCGGTCCACAGCGCATTGCCGATGAGGTCGTCACCGACCTTGTTGGAGACGCAGGCGATGGTCACGTACTGCTCGAACAGCGGCATCTCGAGGAGATCGTCGTAGGTCAGGGTGACCTCTCGGTCGACGTCGCCCCACACCCGCAGGGTCCAATCGTTGGCGTCGACCCTCGGGCTCACGAGCGCGGTGTCGATGCGATAGAACTCGTCGTTCGGCGTGACGATGGGGCTGATGCCGTCGACCTCCAGGGAGGCCGAGGCGGGGACTTCCGGCAGTGGCGCGTCGGGTGACGGCAGCTCTGCCACCTCCAGGGGTGCCCGCTCGTTCTCGATGATGAGGTTGCGGCCGACCGCGCCGAGGACCACGGCACCGACGGCCACGCCGCCGCTGGCCTGCAGGAACTTGCGGCGGTCCCAGTCCGGCATCGAAGCTGCGGCCGCGCTCGACGGAGCGGTGGCGTCGCCAGCCGGTGAGGCCGCCCAGGCCGGGCCAGTGAAGCCGAGCATCCAGCGAAGGGCGATGAGCGCGATGCCGATGGCGAGCATGACGGTGATGACGGCCAGGACCGGCTCAACCAGCGGGCCCGTGAGGGCGGCGCCAAGGCCGGCCAGTCCGGCGATGATGAAGCCGGCCACGGGCACGGTCCAGCTGCGGCGGCCGCCGATGCCGAGGAACCCCGCGATGATGATGGCGGTGACGGTGATGCCCACGTTCAGGGCCAGCTTGTTGTTGGTGCCGAAGAGCTCGACGATGAGCTCCTTGGCCCCGGGCGGCTGGTTCTCGATGACGAAGTCACCGATGGCGATGACGAGCGAGGGCGCGCCGGGCACGAGGCCGGCCATCAGCTCACCGATGGCGATGCCGAGCCCCGCGGCCAGCGCCCCGGCTGCGAAGGCAGCGAGGTCGGCGGCGCGCGAGCGGGACGCCTTGGGCGTGGGCGTGATGGTCGCGTTGGTGGTCATGGCGAGGGTATGAAAGCAGGCCTCTGTGACGATGCGACGACGGGGTCGGGCATACTGCGGGCATGGCATATCGGACGGCAGAGCAGCTCGAGGCGGGGATGGTACGGGTGTACGAAGCACCCAGGGACGAGGGTGCGGTGCGGCTCGTGGTGCGACGTCCCGGCCGCGGTGAGCGTGAGATCCTGGCCGAGGGGCAGCTTGACGTCGAGCACGGCCTCGTCGGTGACGATTGGATCAACCGCCCCGGCATGAACCGCGACTCGCCCAGCCCCTACGCCCAGGTGACGGTCATGAGCGCGCGCGCGGCCGAGCTCGTCAGTGGCGACCCCGAGCCCGCGACGTGGGCGCAGTGTGGCGACCAGCTCTACATCGACCTCGACATCTCGGAGGCCAACATGCCGCCAGGCACGCGCATCGCCATCGGCGAGGCCGAGCTGGAGGTCCAGGCGGAGCCCCACACGGGCTGTGTCCAGTTTCGCTCGTGGTGGGGGCCGGACGCGCTACGACACTTCAGCACCAAGGCGGGGCAGGCCCTGCGCCTGCGGGGGGCCAACACGCGCGTCGTCCGTTCGGGCGTCGTGCGGCCGGGCGACATCGCGCGCAAGCTGCCCTCGTAGGACCATCTGGGGATGCATCGCGCTTGACAGCGCCTGCGACCATACGGTCTATCTCCGGGCCCCGGGGGGCCATGCCGCGGGCCCAAGCGAGCGGAGGTGACGCTCGATGGCCACGCGCGAGCCGATCCAGGCCACGGTCATCCGTGAGCCCTCCCCTGACGCGGTGTGCAGCTGTGACCATCCGGTCGGCTGCGACTGCCAGTGCCACGACCCCTTCTGTGACCCCGCCGAAGACGTGTGCCATGTCGACTTCCTGCCGAACGAGGGCGGCTATGCCTACTGGGGCTGCCCTCGCTGCACGCCAGGTCAGGAGGCACCGCACTTCCTCGGTTGCGAGCTGATCGGCTGGAACGTCCCCATGCCCATCGCCTCCCCGGTCCGCGGCGGTAGCGCCGGCATCGCGTCCGCCCTCCTGGCCTAGTCCCCAGCCAGCCCCGCCGGGACGCCACGCCTCGGAGGCAGCGTCTCGTCATGCTCGCGCGTGTGCGCATGGGCATCCATGGCGCCGCAATCACAGGGATCGACATGGACGAGGACCGCGTCGAGGCGGCCGACCTCGTGGAAGAGCGCGTGGCGCACGTGCTCGGCGATGTGATGGCCGTCGGCCACCGAAGCCTGGCAGTCCACGACCAGGGTCACGCTGGCTCGGAGGCGGTGGCCCACCCAGCGCACCTGCACGGTCTCCACCTCCATGACACCGTCCACGCTGGCGGCGACACGCTCGATGTCCTCGACCAGCTCGAGGTCGACCGCGTCCATCAACCGGCGGAACACGGACCGGGCGGCATCGCGCAGGATCCACAGGATGGCTGCGGTGATGACGAGGCCGATGATGGGATCGGCCAACGGGAAGCCCAGCCACACCCCGGCCGCTGCGACGACCACCGCGATGGAGGTGAGCCCGTCGGTGCGGGCGTGAAGGCCGTCGGCGACCAACGCCTGTGAGCCGATCTCGTTGCCCACCCGGATGCGGTAGATGGCCACGAGCTCGTTGCCCACGAAGCCGACCACGCCGGCGGCTGCGAGCAACCCGAGGTTGCTCACCTCAGCCGGTTCGATGAGGCGTTGGAGCGACTCCCAGCCGACGAGCACCGCGGAGAACGCGATCATGCCCACGACGAAGAGCCCGGCGAGGTCCTCGGCTCGGCCGTAGCCGTAGGTGTAGGTGCGGCTGGCCGCGCGGCGGCCGATGACGAAGGCGATCCACAAGGGCACGGACGTCAGGGCGTCGCTGAAGTTGTGGATGGTGTCGGCCAGGAGCGCGGTCGAGCTGGTCAGCCACACCAGCGCGAGCTGCACGACGGCCGTGAGCATCAGGGCGGCCAGCGAGACCTTGACCGCGAAGACGCCCTTGTGGCTGGACTCGAGGGCGCTGTCGAAGCCCGCGCCCGGATCGTGGGTGTGCGGCGTGAGGACGTGCCGCAGCCAGCCGCGGACGCCCGGCGCGTCATGCTCGTGGTCGTGGTCGTGGTCGTGGTCCGGAGCGCGATCGTGCCGGTCGGGCGCGGTGCCCGGGGGTCGATCGCTCACTCCGCCGCCGAACCTGCGACGGGATCGGGCCCGGCCGGTCCGGGTTCGAGCGGGCCGGCTCCCTCGGCCTCCTCGACGGCCTCGAGCCGCTGCGCGTAGGCGCCCACCACGGCCACGATGACGAAGGCCACCACGGCCAGGCCGACGGCGGTGATCCAGTCGCCCTGCGGCGCGCCGATCTCCGTCGACTCCACGCCCAGCGGCCAGGGCCAGAGCACGCGGACCGACCCGGCCATGAGCCCGATGAGCACAGCCATCATGAGGTCGTGGTAGCGCTGCAGCGCGAGGTGGAGCACTTGCGAGAAGAGCGCGAGGCCCACGACGGCACCCGCACCGAAGGCGAGCAGGCTCAAGATCTCGAACTCGGTCAGGGCAGCGAGGGCCGGCCCGTACATGCCCATGACCACCAGCAGGAAGGAGCCAGACACACCAGGCAGGATCATGGCGCAGATGGCGATGGCGCCGGCGCCGAAGAAGGCCCACAGCGCCGGCTCGGCCACCTGGCCGACGGACTCCTCGCTGGTACCGCGAACGAGGCCGAGTGCGAGGAACGTCACCACACCCACGAGGGCGACCAGCCCGGCATGCACCACCGCCGGACGTCGGATGAGCCGCCAGGCGACGACGACCGAGCCGGCCACCAGGCCGAGGAACACGGCCGACATCAGCTCTGGCTCGTCGTGGAGCAGGTCGCGGATAACGCGCGCGAGCGTGAGGAAGGCGGCCCCGATACCGGCCACGAGCGGAAGGATGAAGGCCCACTCCACCGCAGCCATCCACCTTCGGAAGCCGGCGGCATCGCCGCGGACCAGCAGCGTCAGCGCCTTGGAGCCGGCGCGGACGGAACCGATGAAGCGCTCGTAGATGCCGAGCACCAGCGCGATCGTGCCGCCCGACACGCCGGGTACGATGTCCGCGGAGCCCATGGCGAACCCACGGATGAAGTGCAGGATGGCGTGGACGAGCATCAGGCGGAGTATAGGTTCGTCGCGCGGGCACCGAGCGGAAGGCCTACGATGCCCGCCGGAGGAGGCAACCGATGCGCACGATCGCCTGGCACGAGATGACCTGGCTCAACGAGCCGCCGGCCGTGGAGTCGGACGGCGACGAGCTGGTGGTCAGCACCGCACGAAACACCGACTTCTGGCACCGCACGGCCTACGGCTTCATCCATGACGACGGCCACCTGCTGGGAGCGCCGGTACCGGCCGAGGCGGCGGTGGAGGTGACCTTCAGGGCCGTCTTCGAAGCGCAGTTCGACCAGGCTGGCCTGATGCTGCGGGCCGGACCCGACACCTGGCTCAAGACCGGGGTCGAGCTGAGCGACGGGGAGCTCTACGCCAGCGTCGTGGTCACGGCGGGCATGTCCGACTGGTCGGTGGCGCCCCTGCCCGAACACGCTGCTGGGCACGCGCTGACCTTCCGTGCCAGCCGCAAGGGCGATGCGGTGACCGTGCGCTATCGCGTGGCCGAGGAACGGCGCTGGCGCCTGTTGCGCGTGGCCTACTTCCCACCGAACGTCGAGGTGGTGGCCGGCCCCATGACCTGCTCACCCACGCGCGAGGGGCTCAGCGTTCGCTTCGGGCCCGTGCTCCTGGGGCCGCCCGACGCCCACCTCCACGAGGGCTAGCCGCGGGCTTGGCCCGCTTGGCCGTGGGCCTGGACGTGCGCTTGCCCTTGGCCTTGACCACTGCCGGCTTGGCCTGCTCCGCAGGCGCCGGCAGCTCATCTTCGAACCAGAGCACCTGGGCCGCCGGCACCTGGGCCGACGCGCGCTCGGCATGGGAGAGCTGGTCGTCGAAGAAGATGTGCGCCCCAAAGGCCTTGAGCACCTTCGTCTTGTCGACACCGCCGAGGAAGTAGGTCTCGTCGATGTTGATGCCCCAGGCGCGGAGCGTGTTGACCACGCGGTAGTGGGCGGGCGCGGCACGCGCGGTCACGAGAGCCGTGCGCACGGGGGATGTCGCACCGAACCGGGCCTGGATGCGAGCGAGACCATCGAGGAAGGGGCGGAACGGACCGGGCGACATGGGCTCGTCCTGATGGGCGGCTTCGTGCTCATGGAAGGCATCGAGCCCTTGCTCGTCGTAGACCTTCTGGGAGGTGGCATCGAAGAGCACCGCGTCGCCGTCGAAGGCGATGCGCACCTCGCCGACGTCCTCGTTGGCCAGTCGGGCACCGGGCAGGATGAGGGCCGCGGCCACTCCGTGCTCCCGAGCCTTGAGCACCTGGGACGACTCGGCGCTGAGGAAGACGTCACAGCTGAGCGCGGGCAGCAGCGGCCAGGGGTCACGCCCGCCACGGAAGACGCCGCGCGTGATGGGCAGCCCGTGCGCCTCGATGGAGCGCAGGACGCGCATGGCCGAGTCGGCGTCGTTGCGGCTGAGGATGATGACCTCGACCAGCTGATCGCCCGCGCGCTCGTTGACGGCCAAGAGACCCTTGACGAGCGGGAACGCCGTGCCCGGCTCGAGGATCTCACGCTCGTGTTCGCGCTGGTACTCGCGGAAGGCGCTGAGGCCGTGCTGCTCGAAGACGGCGTTGGCCTCGTCGAGGTCGAAGAGGGCACGCGAAGAGAGCCCCACGACGAGCTTGTCTTCGAGTGTCTCAGGCATGCGGCGACCCCATCCCTCGGACCCTGGTGTGGTCCGGACCACTGACTGTCGGTCTTGTGCGGTCGGGCGTCAAGCCCGCCGATGGTCCCGGCCGGACGACGGAGACGCCACCCCGCGGACGGCGGGGTGGCTGCGGTCGGCTCGGGGCGCTACTTGAGGTGGGTCTTGCCCACGGCGACGTTGTCGAGGGTGTCCGGATCGGGGGCGATGGATGAGACCACCGCTTCGACCATGACCTTGGCGCCCCCACCATCCTTGATGCATGAGGCCACGACCTGGAGGTCGCGTTCGCCGCCCGCGGCGAGGACGGCACCGACGTGGCTGCCCTCCCAGGTGGGGGCGGTGCAGGTCGCCTTGTGGCTGGACTGGTCGAGGTCGAGGGTGTAGGCGACGGCGCTGGGCCCGTCGTTGGCGACCGTGACGGTGAAGATGACGTCGCTGGCCTTGGTGTTCTTCGGCCCACTGACGGTCACGGCCAGGTCGGCCTTCTCGCAGGCCTTGAGGGCGCCGCTGCCAGAGCCCTGGGTGCAGTGGTCGGTGCCGGCACCTCCGTTGAGCCGATCGTCGCCGGCGTAGCCGGTGAGCTTGTCGTGGCCCTGGTTGCCGAAGAGCTTGTCGTGGCCCTTGTAGCCGCCGATGGTGTCGTTGCCCCATCCGCCGGAGATCCAGTCGGCGCCGGCACCGCCGCCGATCCTGTCCGCGCCGGTGCCACCGCAGATGCGGTCCTTGCCACCGCCGCCGTTGATGATGTCATTGCCACCCTTGGCCACGATGACGTCGGCCTTGGGTGTGCCCTTGAGGACGTCGTCGCCGTTGGTGCCCACGATGGTGGCCTTCTGCCCGAAGCACCTGGGCGTGGCGGCCGAGGCCGACTCGGCCATGACCGGCAGGGCCACCAGCGTCCCAAGCGCAGCGACGGTGACGAGGGCGAGAGCGCGTCGGCGAGCGACGGTGTGATCGGCAGACAATGAATGGCTCCTTGATGTGACTTCGATGAAGTACCAGGACCGTATCGAGCCGTCGGTCCTCCGTTCCCCCTACGGAGGTACGGCACCGGACCGACGCGGGCCACAGCGCACCGCACCGGGACCCGGGGACCACCCGATCCGACGGTGCACGAGAGCACCTCGCCTCGCGTCAGCCGGATGCTAGCCTCGGGCGTGCCCAGTCTTCGCCGTCCGTCGCCAGGAGCCACCGAGGATGACCCGCATCCCCTACCAGCGAGACCCGGACTTCTCGAGACCGCTGCTCGAGATCGAGCCGGACATGCACGCGCACATGCTCGCTCGCCTCGAGTTCCTCTACGGTCGCGTGACCGCCGAGGCGGCGATGCCCGAGCTCGAGCGCATCCTCAAGGTCCACCACGCGCACAAGCCACCCGAGCTCGTGGCGTGGGAGCAGGGCCTGGACCCCGAGGAGCGCTTCACCGAACGCGACATGATCCTCATCACCTACGCCGACGCGGTGCGCAGCAAGCGCGCCACGGGCATCGAGGCGCTCCATCGCTTCGTGGAGACGTACTACGACTCGATCAACACCATCCACATGCTGCCCTTCTTCCCGTACTCGTCGGACCGCGGGTTCAGCGTGGTGGACTTCAAGGCCGTGGACCCCAGGGTCGGCTCCTGGGACACGGTGCGCGAGTTGGCCTTCGACTACGACCTCATGTTCGATGCGGTCTTCAACCACGCTTCCTCGCGCTCGGAGATGTTCCGGGGCTTCCTGCGCGGTGACCCGCAGTATCGCGACTTCTTCATCGCCTACGACTCTCCCGACGACCTGACGCCCGAGCAACGCAGCAAGATCTTCCGTCCGCGAACCTCGGACATCCTCACGCGCTACGAGACGATCGACGGCCCGAAGTACATCTGGACCACCTTCTCGCCCGACCAGATCGACTTCAACTTCCGCAACCCGGCGGTGCTGCTGGCGGTGCTCGAGGCCCTCCTCTTCTACGTGCGCCGCGGGGCCGACATCATCCGCCTCGACGCGGTCACGTACCTCTGGTCCGAGCCCGGCACCGAGTCCATCCATCTGCCCCAGACGCACGAGATCATCAAGCTCCTGCGGGACGTGCTCGACACGGTCGCGCCGGGCGTGGCCCTGGTGACCGAGACGAACGTGCCCCACGAGCAGAACATCTCCTACTTCGGGGACGGCACCGACGAAGCGCACATGGTCTACAACTTCGCCCTGCCGCCGCTGGTGCTGCACACCTTCTACGCCGGCGACACGCGCGACCTCTCGCGCTGGGCGGCAGGGCTCGACCTGCCTTCGAGCCGGACCCACCTGTTCAACATGCTCGACACCCACGACGGGGTCGGGGTGCAGGGCGTGAAGGGCATCCTCACGCGCGACCAGATCGACACGATGATCGGGCGCGCGCGGGAGCACGGTGCCTACATCTCGTACAAGGCCACGCAGGATGGTCGCGAGCCATACGAGATCAACACCACCTGGTGGAGCGCCATCAACATGGACGGCAGCACCGAGCCCATGGCCCTGCAGGTCAAACGCTACGTGGCCTCACGCTCCATCGCGCTGGCGCTCAAGGGCATCCCCGGGGTCTACACCCACGGCGTCATCGCCCTGCCCAACGACCACCGGCTGGTGGAGGAGACGGGCGTCAAGCGCGATGTCAACCGCGGCCTCATCGACACCGAGGTCTACCGCGAGCACCTCCGACAGCCCGGCTCCAAGCGATCGCTGCTGCGTCTGGAGCAACGCGCGATGTCGCGGACCCGCACGCGCCTGCGCGCCTTCCACCCGGCAGGAAGCATGAAGGTGCTGGACCTTTCGCCGGCGGTCTTCGCGGTGCTGCGAACCTCGCCCGAGGGGGAGGCACACGTGCTGGCCCTCACCAACGTGACCGGCGACCGGCTCGAGCTGGAGGTCCCCCTGGCCGAGGTGGGCCTCGACGACACCTCCTGGTACGACCACATCGCCGACGAACGCATCAGCGGCGACGCCGATTCGCTGTCGCTCGAGATGGGCCCCTACGACGTCACCTGGCTGCAGCCACTGCGTGAACGCCTCGCGACCTTCCGGCGCGAGCGCTAGGGGCCTACGGCGTGCCGCTGCTCATGGCCTGAGCTCACCCGGTGCGACGGGCCGAAGGGCCCTACACGCGCTTGACAGGAAGGCGCACATTCTCGGTGCACCTCGAAGGTACTGCGTCGAGCGCTGCCCGGGGCGCGTGGGAGGCCGATCGTGGAGCGTACGAAGGTCGTCATCATGGGTGCCGCGGGGCGCGACTTCCATGACTTCAACGTCGTCTACCGGGACGACCCCGACTCGGAGGTCGTGGCCTTCACCGCCACCCAGATCCCGGGCATCGACGACCGGCGCTACCCGCCCGAGCTGGCCGGTGAGCTCTACCCCGACGGCATCCCCATCGTGCCCGAGGAGGAGCTGGAGCGGCTGGTCTACGACCACGACGTCGACATCGTCGTCTTCAGCTACAGCGACGTCCCCCACGAGGCGGTCATGCACGCGGCCTCGCGAGCGATGTCGGCCGGGGCGGACTTCGGGCTCATCGGGCCGCGCGGGATGATGCTCGAGTCGAACAAGCCGGTGGTGGCCGTCTGCGCCGTGCGCACCGGCTGCGGCAAGAGCCAGACCACGCGGGCCGTGGCAGCCGCGCTGGAGGAGCAGGGCCTCACCTCGGTCGTTGTCCGTCATCCCATGCCCTACGGCGACCTTGCCGCCCAGCGGGTCCAGCGCTTCGCCGACTACGACGACCTCGCCCGCCACCGCACCACCATCGAGGAGCGCGAGGAATACGAGCCTCATCTGGAGGCCGGTCGCGTGGTCTACGCGGGCGTCGACTACGAAGCCATCCTGCGTGAGGCCGAACAGGAGGCGGACGTCGTGCTCTGGGACGGCGGCAACAACGACCTGCCCTTCTTCCTGCCAGATCTCTACATCGTGGTGGCCGACCCGCTGCGACCAGGCCACGAGACGCGCTTCCATCCCGGCGAGACCAACCTGCGCATGGCCGATGTGGTGGTCGTGAACAAGATCGACTCGGCCTCCGAGGAGGACCTCGCCGCGGTCCTCGAGACGATCGCGTCGGTCAATCCGGACGCGGAGATCCTGACCGCGCGTTCGGACCTCTTCCTCGACGGTCCGTCGATCGGCGACAAGCGCGTGGTGGTCGTCGAGGACGGGCCCACGCTCACGCACGGCGGCATGACCTACGGTGCCGGGGTCGTCGCCGCGCGCCGCTTCGGCGCCGCCGAGCTGGTCGACCCCGAGCCGGTGGCGGTGGGCTCGATCAAGGCCGTGCTCGAGCGCTACCCGGACCTGGAGCCGCTGGTTCCGGCCATGGGCTACGGCGAGACGCAGATGGCCGAGCTCAAGGCCACGCTGGAGGCGACCGCTGCCGAGGTCGTGCTGGCAGCCACACCCATCGACCTGCGCGGCTTGCTCGATCTCGAGAAGCCGGTCACGCGCGTGCGCTACGAGCTGGCCCAGGTCAGCGGCCGGCCCCTCGCGCAGATCGTGGCCGAGGCCGTCGAACCGGAGGGCTGACCACACGCGACCGGGCCATTCGCCTCTGGGCAGGCCGCGGCAAGCGCGCTCGGGCAGCCCGCTCGATCACTACTTCCAGGTCCTCGTGGGCGTCGAGCGAGGCGAGGAAGGGGAAGGCACCGAGGAGGGGGACACCTATCCCGAGGTGGACGTCCTGCCCGCCCGGTACCCCCTCGGATCACCCGCGTGGTAGGCGTGTCCCCCCGCTAGCCTTGCCGGCCCTGCTGCTGCAGCCGGGCCCAGGTGTCCCTGAGCGTGACCGTGCGGTCGAAGACGGGCCGGCCCGGCTCCGAGTCTGGATCGGCGCAGAAGTAGCCCAGGCGCTCGAACTGGACGGTCTGGCCGACCGGCGTCTCGGCCGCTGCAGGCTCCAGCCGGCAGTCGCGCAGGATGGTCTCCGAATCGGGGTTCAGGTCATCGAGCAGGTCACCCTCGGCCCCGGGATCGGGGCGCGTGAACAGCCGCTCGTACAGGCGCACCTCGGCGGGCACGGCATGCCGCGCCGAGACCCAGTGCAGGGTCGCCTTCGGGCGCCGGCCGTCGGGCGCATCACCACCACGGGTCGCGGGGTCGTATGAGCAGCGCAGCTCGACGATCGCACCCGACTCGTCCTTGACCACCTCATCGCAGGTGATGAAGTAGGCGTAGCGCAGCCGGACCTCACGGCCCGGAGCAAGGCGGAAGAACTTGCGCGGCGGGTCCTCCATGAAGTCGTCGCGCTCGATCCAGAGCTCTCGTGAGAACGGGACCATCCGTGTGCCGGCCGACTCGTCCTCGGGGTTGTTGATGGCCTCGAGCTCGTCCTCGCCGTCCTCGGGATAGTTGGTGATGACGACCTTCAGCGGGTCCAGGACGGCCATGCGTCGCTCGGCTTCGCGGTTGAGCACGTGGCGCACGTGGTACTCGAGCCGCTCGATCTCGACGGTGGAGTCGGCCTTGGAGACGCCGATGGCAGCGGCGAAGTCGCGCACGCCCTGGGCCGGGTATCCACGTCGGCGGACGCCGCTGATGGTGGGCAGTCTCGGGTCGTCCCAGCCGCGCACACGCCCCTCCTCCACCAGCCGGCGCAGGAAGCGCTTGGACATCACCGTCCAGGTCAAGTTGAGCCGGGCGAACTCGTACTGGCGCGGGACCGAGGGCACCGGCAGGTGCTCGATGAGCCAGTCGTAGAGCGGGCGGTGGTTCTCGAACTCGAGCGTGCACAGCGAGTGGGTCACGCCCTCGATCGCATCCTCCTGCCCGTGGGCGAAGTCATACGTGGGGTAGATGCACCACTCGTCCCCGGTGCGCGGGTGCGAGGCGTGGACGATGCGGTAGAGCACCGGGTCGCGCATGTTGATGTTGGGTGAAGCCATGTCGATCTTCGCGCGCAGCACCGGGCCGCCGGTGGGGAAGTCGCCCGCACGCATGCGGCGCAGCAGGTCGAGGTTCTCCTCGACGGGTCGGTCGCGGTGGGGACTGTCCCTGCCCGGCTCGGTCAGCGTGCCGCGATACTCGCGGATCTGCTCGGCGCTGAGCTCGTCGACGTAGGCCAGCCCGCGCTCCACGAGGTGCTCGGCCCACTCGTAGAGCTGCTCGAAGTAGCTCGAGGCGTAGTACAGGTGATCACCCGGGTCGGCTCCGAGCCAGCGCACGTCCTCGATGATGCCGTCGATGTAGGCCTGCTCCTCCCTGGCCGGGTTGGTGTCATCGAAGCGCAGATGGAAGCGGCCGCCGAACTCCTGGGCGATGCTGTGGTTGAGGTTGACCGACTTGGCGTGGCCGAGGTGCAGGTGGCCGTTGGGTTCGGGCGGGAAGCGGGTGACGATGGTCTCGTGGCGGCCGGCCTCGAGGTCCGCGGCCACGATGTCGCGGATGAAGTCGGTCGGGCGGCCAATGGTCTCGGGTGCAGGGTCGGTCACGTGGGCATTCCGGATGTGCGGGCAGGGATCTCGTTGCCTCCAACGGTACCCGCTGCGGGCGCTGGGCGTTCGAGGCTTCGACGGTCGGTCCGCATCGTGGTCAGTCCGCCGGCTCGGGGTCCCTGACCACGCGCAACTCGGCATCCGCGGGCAGCAGCCCGCGGATGCCCACATCGAGCGCCTCGAGGTCGGTGTCAGGCGCAACGTGCAGCTCGACGGTGTGGATGACCCGCTCTCCGCCGTGGGCCACGTCGGTCGTCGGCTCCAGCGGCCCCGCGGCAGCGAGGGCGGCGCCGTCCGCTCGCAGCAGGTAGAGGTGGTAGCCGAGCACGACGCCGGCCACGGCTGCGGTGGACACGGCCCAGGCCGGATCGTCGGTGGGGCCGGCATCGAGGAGCATGCGGATGGCCTGGTACGTGAGGTAGGCCAGCGCGGCCATGACGAAGACCACGGCCAGGGCTGCGACCAGCAACAGGTAGGCGCGGCGCGGAGCCGAGGCCGCGGACACGGCCGGGGCAGTCGCGTGGTCCTGCTGGGCCAGCCGCCAGGTCGGAGCCCACACCACCAGCCCGGCCAGGGCGGTGGCCGCGCCTGGCGTCAACTCCGCGCGGAGCTGGGCCGACTGGGTGATGTCGTTCGTGGCGGCAAGGTACTCGATGAGCCCGAAGAGGGCCCAGCCCATGCCGATCGAGAGCGCGCCAAGGCCGGCGAACCCGACGACGTAGAGCGCGCTGCGCCAGACGGCCAGCTGCCGGCCGGGCCCGCCGACGGCCCGCGCCTCGTGGAGCACGCGTCGCCGGTGCCACCAGCCCAGGACGACGAAGAAGACGGCCATGATCAGGGGCCCGGCGATGTCGGACGCCAGCTTGGAGCCCTCGCTCGGGCGCCACACCCCGAGCGTCTCAGCCAGCACGTGGCGGCCACCGAGCGAGACGAAGCTGAGCGCAGCGGCGGCACTGACCAGGAGCACGGCCACGAAGTAGGCCGTGCGGGTGCGGGAGGCGCGGTGTGCCGGACCCAGCGGTGGGTCGGCCCTGATGAGCGACGCGGCGATGAGCCACTGCGCGGCCCAGCCGGTCGCGCAGCCGACCGTGCCCGCAAGGGGGCTGACGATGGCTTCCTCCCATGGGTCCCAGTAGACCCGGGCAGCGGCCAGCTCGGAGATCACCACGGTCGCGACCTGCCCCAGCCAGAAGGCCAGGAGCACGGCCGTGATGAAGAGTCCACCGTAGAGGTACGCGCGCGTCAGCCAATCACCGGCGGTCCGGGTCGGCGCTGCCCGCAGGTCCGCTCGTCGCCACCAGACGTGGCCGGTCCAGGCGAGCGCGCTGACGACCGTCGCGGCCAGCGCGCCCGACAGGCCCCACGTGCGCGTGCCCGCCACGGCAGCACCGACCAGCTGCTGCACGACCTCGTAGAGCGACAGCAGCGCCACCGCGCCGGTGATCATGAGGACCAGGAAGAAGTACGTGGCGCGTGCCGGCGACGCGAGCTCGTCGGCCGCGGTCGCAGGAGACGATCGGAGCGAGCGCTGCACCACCACCACGTGGATCAGCCAGACGGGCAGGGCCACCATCACCAGCGCGACCGCGAGGCTCAGCTCATCGAGCGCGACGTCCGCGCCGATGGCCTCGCGATCATCGGCGGTGGCCCCGAGCGCGCGCGCGAGGAGGCGCAGGATGGACCACGTGCCCCACAGCAGGGGCACCAGCGCCACGCCCATGACGCCGTAGAGGTACAGCCGTTTCGCGGTGACCATCGTCGGTCCTCCGCGTGCACCGTAGGCCCGGCCAGCTCAGCTGTCGAGAGCCTTACGGCCCCCTCCGTCTGATGGTCAGCTGCCTCCGATCCGGCAGGCGGCGGCATAGTAGAGCGGTACGTCGAGGGCGATATGGGCCGCGATCACGAACCACAGCGATCCGCTGCGGCGGACGATGAGACCGGCCACGAGGCCGGCGACAGCGATGAAGAGCACGACCGGCAACTGCGGCCCGGTGAAGTCGGAGCCGGTGTGCGCGAGCCCAAAGACGGCCGCCTGTCCGACCACGCCGACGAACGGACCGGCGGCGCGCGTGAGCCAGGCCATGAGCGCTCCGCGATAGGCCAGCTCCTCCATCGTGCCGTTGGCGATGGCGAGGGTGATCGCCGGCACCACCGCGACCGGGTCCGAGAGGTCCAGGTCCATGGGCCCGAAGAACGGCTCGGCCAGGATCGACCCGATAGAGATGGCGGGGATGGGGATGAGCAGCACGACCACGAGTCCGAAGATGACCTCGGCCCGTGTCGGACGACGCAGACCAAGGTCGAGGAAGCGCGCGCCGAGGACCCGCGCGAGCACGGCGATCACGCCGATGACGATGATCGCCTCGAGCACCCGCTCCCAGGCCCGTGGTGAGAGCGGGTCGGGGCAGGCGATGACCCCCGGGACCAGCCGCTCCCCGAGCAGCCCGCCCCAGGTCAGGATGAGCGCCACCGGCACACCTGCGGCCAGGGCCCAGCGCCAGGCCGCGTCGCGGGGTGCGAGGACCGTGCCTGCCGCGAGCACGACGAGCAGCGGCAAGCGGAGCGGCGGGACGAGGGCCGCGACGCCGAGGGCCGCCACGACCACGAGCCCAGCGAGCCGTCCGCGGCGCGCGGCCACGCCGGTCACGACCTAGCCGGCGGCCGGGAACCGCTGCATGCCCACGACCTGCGCGCGCAGGTACTCCCAGGGCTCGTCGGGCAGCAGATACGTGGCCACCACCGAGGCCGGCACGCGGACACCGTCGATCTCCCGGTGATCGGCCAGGTCGTAGCGCCACGGCGCGTCCTCGAAGCCTCCGGGCACGTCGTACGGCCGGGACGGGCTGTAGGCACGGGTCACGTCTCCGTCCGAGTCCACGTCGAAGCGCACGAGGACCTCGCGATCGGCCGCGTCGGCGCGGATCTCGAAGGTGTCGTCGCTGCCGCCCCAGCGGAGGGCCGGGTCGGCCAGCGCGACGTCGGGCAGCCACACCAGCTCGGCGATGTTGCGCACGAGCTGCGTGGCGTGCACCTCCGGGCCGGACTTGCCGCCGACACTCTTGAGGCCCCACAGCTTGGCGCCACCCCAACCATCGCCATCGGCGTGGCCGTCGGTGGCCAGCACCCACATGCCGAACATGATCTTCAGGCGAGCGCGCCATTCGAAGGCCAGCGGGTTGGGGCGGTAGGTAGCTTCGGAGCGGAACTCGAGCCAGCGTTCGTTGGATTCGAGCGTGCCGGTCTGGCTCATGGCGATGTGCGACAGGCGGGCCTGGCCTCCTGGCGCCGAACGCTCGAGCCAGCGGCGCGCGGCAGCCGGCAGCGAGCCGAGGTCGCTCACGTCCCCGCCGCTTCCGCGCGGGTGCCCAGGTCCCAGCTGCGCGGCCGGTCCAGCGCCTCCCAGTCCGCGCGCGTGATGGCCATCAGCGCCGAGTCGCGCCAGCGGCCCTCTCGACGGAAGTGGTGGCGGACGGTGCCGTCGACGCTGAACCCGCTCTTCTCGAAGGCGCGTACGGCGCGGGAGTTGTCCCGCTCCGTGGTGAGCCACACGCGCTCGACCTCGTAGCTGCCGAAGATGAAGTCGAGGGCCGCGTCCACCGCGTCGCTGCCGAGGCCGTGGCCCAGTCCCGCCTCCTCGGTCACGAAGACCGAGAGCTCGAGCCCGTCGAGCCGGTCACCCTTGCTCCACAGCCAGATCGTGCCGATGAAGTCGTCCGACTCGAGCGGCGAGATGGCGAACCAGTACTCGCCGTGGCCGTGGCGCTGGCGCACGTCGTCGTACCAGCGATCGATCGTGGCGTCGGAATGCGGCCAGGGGTAGCCGGCCCAGGAGCCCACCTCGACCGAGTCGACGGCGCGCTTGTAGGCCGGCAGGTCTGACGCTTCGAGCGCGCGCAGCCAGACCTGCCGGCCCCGGATGCGCTGCGCGCGAGCGGCCATCAGGCGGGGAAATAGTCCGGCTCGTTGCCGGGCTTCCACTTGATGTTGCAGCCCATGCTCGGCAGCTGCGGCTCGGGCACCGGCCGACCGTCGAGGGCGGCGTCGAGGGCGGCACGCAGGTCGCGGCCATCGATGGGCACGTCGTTGGACGGACGCGCCCCGTCGAGCTGCCCGCGATAGACGAGTTTGCGCTCGCTGTCGAAGACGAAGAAGTCCGGCGTGCAGGCAGCTCGGTAGGCCAGCGCCACCTCCTGCGTCTCGTCGCGCAGGTAGGGGAAGGTGAAGCCGTTGGCGGCCGCGAACTCGACCATGCGCGCGGGGGCGTCGTCGGGATGGCTCTCGACGTCGTTGCTACCGATGGCCACGATGCCGACGCCCTGGCGGCCGTAGTCGCTGCCGAGGCGGCCGAGCTCGGCCGCGACGTGCCTGACGTAGGGACAGTGGTTGCTGATGAACATCACCAGCACGACCGGCATGTCGTCGAGATCGGAGAGCGCGACGGTCGTGCCGGAAGTGGCGTCGCGGAGCGAGAACGCGGGGGCGGTCGTGCCCAGCGGAAGCATCGTGGAGTTGACTGAGACCATGTGGAACCTCGCGCGTGTGCGGAGCGGCCGGATCGCCGCACCGCTGATTCTGCACGGAACGTCGATTCGGCTCAGGCGCCGGAGTGTGGCCGCCGCTCGTCGGCAAGGAACACGGCGCATTCGGGGGAGCGCCCCGAGACGTCCGCTGCGACCGGGACCGGTGCCACGGACGGCGTCGTCGGGTCAGAGCTCCGGGACGGTGAGCACCGACATCGAGCCGTAGCGGGTGATCTTCTCCGCGAACGGCGCGTGACCACGGCGCGAGCGATGCCGGGCGACCACGATGAGGTCCGGCTCCACGCGCTCGGCGACCTCCATCGTGGCCTCGAAGGGATGGCCGGTGCGTGCCTCCAGCTCGATGTCAGCGACCTGGTCTGCGAGTCGTGTGGCGAGGGCCTCGAGCGAGGCACTGGCATCGCTGCGCAGGGAGTCGTAGACGCGGCTCGCGAGGTCGGGATCCTCGTGCTCGATGCCTTCGGGCTGGCCGAGCAGGCCGAGCAGCACGACGTGCGCGTCCGTCACCAGTCCGGTCTCCGCGAGCCAATCCACCGCCGATGCCGCGGGGCGGTCGCCGTCGGCCAGCACGAGGACGCGCTGCGGCAGCGGGCCTTCGCCCGCGGGTGGCTGACGCGCCACCAGCACCGGGGTCTGCACGTCCTCGATGATCTGGCGGGACACGCTGCCGAGGAAGAACTGCGCGATCCGCGAACGACCGCGCGGGCCCAGCACGACGAGGTCCGGTCGCTCAGCGTCCGCAGCCGCGATGATCTCCTCGGCCACGTCGCCCTGCCGCGCGAGGGTGCGCGTTCGCAGGCCGGCCTCCTGGAAGCGCAGGCTGGCGTCGTTGGCCGTGCGCTCGGAGGCGATGACCTCCGACTGGCGCAGCTGCTCGGCCGCCTGCCGTGCAGTGGCGCGGTCACCCTCCATCGACCAGCCCATGCGGGTGATGCCGGGGGAGGCCACGCTGAGGACGTCAACGATCACGCGATCGCGCCAGCGCAAGCGGGTGATCCAGGCTTCGGCTGCGCGGGCGGCCTCCGATCCATCGGTCGGGAACAGCACTCGCGCGGTGGTGGCCTTCGCGGGCTGCGGATTGGGCTCGGTCATCCTCGGCCTCCTTGGACGAGTCGGGGTCGCTGGGTCTGGTCCTCCGGGAGCCATCGACGGGCGGGACGAACCCGCGTGGAGGAGTGGCGCGGTCGGCGATGCTCGACCCCACGACCATGTCCGATGTGCACGGTCGAGAGTCGGGCCAGAGGGCCGCTTTCGCGCTCGTGGCCATGGTAGCGCGTCTACCCCTGACCTCGATCGCCTCGCCTTGGGCCGCGATCAGAGGGATGGGTCAGCAATCGAGTCCGCCCATGAGGCCGCGCAGCTCGTTGAGCAGGTCCACGGCACCGAGCAGGCGGTCGGACGCGGCCGACACCAGGTCGAGGTCGCGTTCGCGGATGCCCTCGACCATCGTTCGTGCCCCACCAGCGATGTGGTCGATGCCCTCGGTCCAGCGACGGTGGATGTCAGCCCAGCACGCCGCGGGCGGGTTCGCCTGGAGCCACACACGCTCCGACTCGGCCCACGCGGCTAGCGACTCGAACGAGCGGGCTTCGTCTGCGAAGGAGCCACCGCCCGACAGTCCCGATCCGGCCGCCCGCTGGACCTCGGTCATGGCCGCCAGCGCGCGGTCGGCGAACTCAAGATAGGCAGCATCGCTTGGCTCGGCGACGGGACCATCGGACGCGAAAGGCAGACCGGAGGCCGCGATGAAAGCCACGCATCCGTCACTGGCCAGCTCGGCGGCCTCGTCGCTGAACGAGAGCCGCGTGTTCTGCGTGAGGTACTCGAAGAGCTCGGCGCACCAGCCCTCATCGGTGTCGTTGCCCGAGACGGGCGCGGCCCCCGTCATGGCCATCAACGCCACGAGCAGCAGCCAGGACCTGATCACCCGATTCGCCCGCATCGAGTCCAGTATGGCCCAGGCGCGCGCGGAGTCTCGCGAACGGCGGCGGTCGCTGGCGGCCTTGGTCGGAGACCAGTAGTGCGAGTGGTCGGAGCGCCGACTCGATGCCTGAAGGGAAAGTGGCGCGCCCGGCGAGACTCGAACTCACGACCTTCTGGTCCGCAACCAGATGCTCTATCCACTGAGCTACGGGCGCCCTGAGAGAGGATGGCGGAGAGGGAGGGATTCGAACCCTCGAAGCAGGTTACCCCACTTACCGGTTTAGCAAACCGGCGCACTAGGCCTCTATGCGACCTCTCCTCTTCGGCCGGGAGATGGTAGCACGCACACCGGAGAAGCCGGTATCATCGACGTCTCACCACGCAGGATGAAGACGCGCGGCGTTGTCCGACGCGTCTTCGTTGCTTCTCGAGCCAGGCGGGGGATCCTCCACCACTCGATCAACAGCGGGTCCTCGTACCCGCGGGAGTCGTCCACCATGTCCAAGCGCGTCGTCCTTCTCGGCCAGCCGGTCACCCACTCGCTGTCCGAGGTACTGCAGCAAGCGGCCTTCGCCGCCGCCGATATCGATGCCACCTATGAGCCCATCGATACCCCTACCGTCGACCTGCTTGAGGCCGTCGAGGCCCTCCGCGGAGAGGACTATCTGGGGGCCAACATCGGCGTGCCCCACAAGGACCGCGTGGCGGCCATGCTCGACCGCCTCACCGATGAGGCGCAGGCCACCGGCGCGGTCGACACCATCACGCGCGACGGCGACGAGCTCGTGGGCCACAACACCGACGTCATCGCCTTCAAGCCCGCGCTCGAGGAGCTCGTGGGCAACCAGAAGATGCCCAAGAACGCAGTCGTGGTCGGCGCCGGCGGTGGTGGGCGCGCGGTCATCTACTGCCTCATCCAGGCCGGGTTCCAGAACGTGGCCCTCTTCAATCGCCACCTCCACCGCGGCGAGCGACTGGTCAAGCACTTCGGCCGCAGCGCATCGCACATGGACCTCAAGGCCCGACCCTGGCACGAGTCGGTCATCGAGGCCGAGTTGGCCAAGACGGACATCCTCGTCAACGCCTCGGCCATGGGCCGCGACCCTGAGGAGACACCCATCCCCGGCGAGCTGCTGCCGCCGGACATCCTCGTCATGGACCTCCACTACGTGCCCGAGCAGACGCGCCTGCTCAGGGAGGCCGAGGCCGCGGGCGCCACGCGCGCGATGAACGGCGACTTCATGCTCATCGAGCAGACCGTGGCCGCCTTCGAGCTGTGGACCGGCGAGAAGGCCCCGCGCAGCGTCATCGAGAAGACGCTCAAGAAGGCCCGCAACAAGCCCGAGGAGCCGGTGCCCACGGCCGAGGAGGTGGCCGACAGCGAGGCCACTGAGGCCGTCGAAGCCAGCGGTGAGGCGACCGAGGCCAGCGCCTAAGTGACCGACACCGCCAGTCGATACGCGGCCGAGCGCCGCTTCGCCATCGAGGCCGTGGTCTCGGCCGCGAAGCTGACCAAGGCCGTCCGCGACGACTTCGACCCCGACGCCGAGGCCGTCTCGAAGGCCGATTCCTCCCCGGTCACGGTGGCCGACCTCGGGGCCCAGGCGCTCGTGCGCATGGCCATGGTCGAGGCCCTGCCGGGGGACGGCCTGATGGGCGAGGAGGACTTCGGCTCGCTGGCCGGATCGCCCGAGCTGGCCGAAGCGGTGCTGGGGCGAGTCCGGGCCCAGCGACCGGAGGTGACGCTCGAAGGCCTGCGCGTGGCCCTCGACGACTGTGACGACCCTGCCGGCCCGGGGCGCCGCTGGTGGACGCTCGACCCGGTCGACGGCACCAAGGGCTTCCTGCGGGACGAGCAGTACGCCATCGCGCTGGCGCTCATCGAGGATGGCGAGGTCGTGCTGGGCGTGATGGGCTGTCCCAACCTGCCCTACTGCGGCGAGCCCGGCGATCCCAACGTGGGTGGCCCCATCGGTGTGCTCTTCGTCGCCGAGCGCGGACAGGGCACGCGCATGATGCCCCTCTTCGAGGCCACAGCCGACCGAGCGGGCGAGCCCTGCCGAGCGGCGGCGCCGGCCACGACCGCGGAGGCGCGCTACGCCGAGTCGGTGGAGGCGGCGCACTCGAACCAGTCGGAAGCGGCCCGTATCGGCGCGGCCCTGGGCATCACGGCCGAGCCCGTGCGCCTCGACTCGCAGACGAAGTACGCCATGGTCGCGCGCGGTGATGCGTCGATCTACCTGCGCGTGCCCCGCGGCGACTACCGCGAGAACATCTGGGACCACGCCGCCGGACTCATCGTGGTCGAGGAAGCCGGTGGTCGGGTGTCAGACGTGGAGGGCGAGCCCTTCGACATCACCACCGGCCAGCGCATGACCAAGAACCGCGGCGCGGTCGTGACCGCCGCGGGCATCCACGACGAGGTCGTGTCGGCCGTGCGGAGCGTGCTCGAGGGCTAACGCACCAGGCCGCCATACTGCCGGTATGAACGGGCTCGGGCGCATCGCACTGTCCATCATGCTGGCCCTCAGCGGCGTGGGTGCCGGTGGCTCCACGCTGGCCCAGGGCGATCCCGATCCCGCATCGGCTCGGCTCGCCGAACAGGAAGTCTTCGGCTTCCTGCCCTACTGGGAGCTGTCGCGCGCCTCATCGATCGACTTCGACGTGCTGACCACGCTGGCCTGGTTCGGCGTGGAGGCCGGTCGAGATGGCCGGCTCATCCGCGAAGACGCTGACGGGGAGCCGACCCGGGGCTGGGCCGGCTGGATGAGCGATGAGTTCGCGGCCGTCCGGGACCAGGCCCGGGTCGCGGGGGTGCGCGTCGTCCTGACCGTGGAGCGCTTCGCGTGGACCACGGCCGGCAGGCGGACCACGAAGCGACTGCTCAGGGACCCGGAGGCACGCAGGACGCTCGCGGGCGAGATCGCCGAGGCCGTGGCCGAAGCCGATGCCGGTGGCGTGAACCTCGACTTCGAGCCGCTGCCCCAGTCGGTGCGCGGGCAGTTCGTGCGCCTCGTGCGCGCCGTGCGCCGATCGCTCGATACGGTCGATCCGTCACTGCAGCTGACTTTCGACCTCACGCCCGACGTCACGTCCTTCCCGCTGCGCCGGCTGGTGGCCGACGATGCCGCCGACGCCGCGGTGCTCATGGGCTACGAGTATCGGACCCCGGGCAGTAGGGTCGCGGGATCGGTCGCGCCATTGCGTGTCAAGGGCGGGCTCGACGTGCGCGGGTCGGTCAACCTGGCGCTCGAGAAGGCTCCGCCGGGGCGAATCATCCTCGCCATGCCCTGGTACGGACGGGCGTGGTCCACGCGAACCGACGAGCCCGACTCCCGGACCCGCGGGAGCAAGCGCTACCTCGACCCATCGACGGCCTTCTACCGCGTCTCGGCGCCGCGGGCGGCGGCGGCGGGCCGGGAGTGGGACCAGCAGCAGGGCTCGGCCTGGAGCGTCTACCGCTCACGTGCGTGCGAGACCTGTCCGTTGAGTTGGCGGCAGCTGTGGTACGACGATGTCGACAGCGTGCTGGCCAAGGTCGGGCTCGCCCGCCGCAAGGGCCTTCGTGGTATCGGCATCTGGGCGCTCGGCTACGACGGCGAGCAGCCCGAGCTGTGGTCGGCCCTACGCTACGGCCTCGAACGGCCGAGGGATCGGGAGGCACCCTTCGGCACGGCCACCGTCGACGCTGCGAGCATCCTCGGGGAGGACGGAGGCGTACCGCTGGTCAGCGAGACGGTCAGGCTGGCGCTGGAGGCGTCCGATGGCGCCGGCAGCGGCCTCGCCTTCGTGCGCGTGTCGGCCAGGGGGACGCAGAATAGGGACGGCTCGCTGAAGCGTGGAACGACGTTCCCGGCTGTCAGCTCGTTGAGCATCTCCCTGCCCGATGCGGCCGCCGTGGACGAGGTCTTCGTTCCCGACACGGCGGCCGGAGCAAGTCCTTCGCCTTCGACATCGGCCGCGGCCAGCCCCTCGCCCTCGGCATCGGCCGCGGCCAGCCTGGCCTCGCCGCCCGACCCAGTGCCTGTGCGCATCCGCGTCCAGTGGCGCGACATCGCCGGCAACTGGTCGACCCCGATCACACTCCGTGTCGCGCATCGTCCGGAGGCGCAGGCCACGAGCGAGTGAGGCTCCGCGCCGTCGTCCCACCTCGGAGCAGTGGGCAGGCCGATGCAGGCGATGCTCCCACCGGCATCGCCGGTCGCTTCGGCACCTTCGGCCGGCTCCGGCGTCGGTATGCCCTGCGTGGGTGCCAAGGGAGGTGCCTGCCCGCGGACCATTCCCTTCACGGCAATCCCGTGGTCCCGAAGGGCATACGCGCCCACGAGGCAGGCAGGGCCGACCAAGTTCGCGTGGACGGTGCATCCGCCCACTAGGCTCTCAGTCAACGCCCCGAGGAGTCGTGGGCCAGCGGTCTTGGCTCGCTCCTAAGTCGAACCGGTACACAGGCGGCGGCGGAGGCGACGGCCGCGCGGTTCGGGCGAACGGAGCCGTGCCGGTGTCCAGACGGAAGCAGCCACGCCACATGACTATGCCCACAGCGCGACTGGGATATGCGGTGAAGGGACTGGGCTGTGAGGACCTGCTCTGCTTGATAGGCAGCCAGTGGGCATAGCCGCCTCAGCGGCGTGCGTGGGCGTGGGTGGGCGCGGCCAGGGCGTGGGTGGACGCGGC
>JBFLKP010000076.1:0-3497 GCA_040883225.1 Candidatus Limnocylindrales bacterium
ACGTCCATCGGGGCCAGCAGCGGCTCGGACGAGAGCGGGCGCTTGCCCGGACGGGCAGGCTCTGGCGTAGGAGCCGGCGGAGCCTCGTGGTCGGGACCGTAGGTCCGAGGAGGACCTTGTGGCGCCGCGGGCGGCTCCGCAGCAGCGGTAGCAGCGGCACCTTGCCGGGCGCGACGGGGTCCGTCTTCGGTGTCCGGCGGGCGGGGGCCAGGCTGGCCGGTCAGGTCGCGGTAGTTCACGGGGCCCTGAGCGCGGCGAACGGCTTGACGAACGCGGTCCACCGGGTCCTCGGGCTCGGGAACATGGTCAGCATGTTCGACTCGACGGCTGCGCTCCGAGGGGTACTCCGGACGGAGGTGCTCCAGGATGACGCGCAGCAAGGAGCTGCCGTGCGCGATCCAGGCAACCTTGGTCGCGGGCGCATCGGGGCCGTCGGCGGTGATGGGCTTCTCCAGGGCGACCACGAGAGCAGGGCCATGCCAGTGGACCTTGTCGAGGATGGAGACCTCGTCGTCCTCGTTCTTCTCGTGGCGCCAGTAGTAGATCCACTCGCCCACTTCGTAGTCGCGTCGAAGCGGTCGGGATCGCGCCAGCAACGCGCGGCGGACCTTGGCGGAGGTGTTGGCCTCCACGAACGCTTTCGAGGCAGAGACTCGGCGGCTCAAGGCGAGCATGTGCTTCTCGGAGTCGCCGGCGGTGAAGGCGGACTGCTCCGCGAGGTGGTAATCCTCGCCGAGGATGTCGCCGGGGCTGAGCGGGGTAGCACCCAGGACATGCTGGGCAGGCGAGTAGCCCTTCACTGAGCTCATGCGGTTGGAGACCGCGGAAGTCCACGTGAGGGCCGTCTTCAGCTTGTCACTGGGGTGGTCCTTCTTGTAGATCGCGAGCTGCTCGCGGCGAACCTGATGGTGGCGTTCCACGAACGCGAGGGTGTGGTGCGCGCCGCGGGGCACGATGGAGAGGCGGATGCCGCGGAGCTCGCACCAGTCCTTCATGAACTGGCTCATGTGGCCGCCGCTGGAATCGACACGGAGCACTTTCGGTGCGCCGGCCCATCGGATCCAGTAGCGCTCCAGCGCGCGGCACTCGGTTTCGGCTTTCTCGTCCTTCACGGCAGCGTCGAGGGCGAAGCGCGAGAACTCGTCCATGATGGTCAAGACGCGTCGCTTAATTCTTGCCGTTCCAGCGCACGTAGAACACGTCCATCTCGACGATGTCGTTGAAGAAGTGAGCCGCAACCACTGCCACGACGCGGACGGTCTTGGGGCGCATGCGGCCGAGGCAGACCTCGCAGAGGAACTCCTTCGCGCAAGCGACCAGGACGGGGTCGAGCCGTGCGTCCGAGAGCTCACGAGCGAGACGTTCGCGCGTGGGGTGGTTGTACTGCTGGTGGAGCTTGGAGACCTGCGCCACAACGTGCGTGCCGTAGCGCCTGCGGAGGTCGGTCAGCAGCTCCTTGTACGGTTCGGCGGTTCCGGAGCCGTCCTCGTGCATGGGGTACGCGTAGTGGTCGTCGTCCTCGGCGTGCGCGTAGTTCGGCTCGAGGATCAGGCGGGCGAGCTCGGCCGCGAGGGGCCACGGGTAGTTCTGCGCCGGCTTGGACAGGCTGCCCTCGAGCGGCACGTGAGGGTTCACGCAGCTGCATCGCCGGGCGATCTGCACTGCCAGGCGCATCTTCGTGGTGCGGATGCGCGTCGGCTTCTTGACCAAGCCGTACACGCGGGTGCCGAAGCGCACCGCCGTCACGTAGGACTGGAACCTGCACTGATCGAGACGCGCATCGTAGCCGGGCATGTTGGTCCACGCCTGGGTCTTGATGCTGTTCGCGGTCCACGGGGCTTCGATGTGAGCGTGAAGCCCGTCTGTCACTTGTCCGTCGTAGAGTCGACGGCACAAGGTCAGGAAGCAACGCTCGACTCGTGCTCGGTCCGTCGAGCATCCAGGCGCTCGCAGAAGTCGGCGCCGTACTGCGCGCGGTTGACGTTCTGCATCTGGCACCAGGGGTCGCACGGAGGGGCCATGAAGATCTCGTCCGGCTTTTCCGCGTCGCGTCGCGCGATGAGGTTCTGGCGGGTGATGTCGTCCAGGAAGTCGTAGCCGTTGTTCAGCGAGAACTTCTCGACGGTGACGCGGTCGGAGCCGTACTTCTCCAGGCACTGGGAGAGTCGGCCTTCGTCGACGAAGATCTCCCAGATCACCTTCGGCCGGGCCAGCGCGGGCTCGAGGGGAGCGTCGAAGAGCTCGCGCTGTGCCGAAGTGAGGAGGACCTCGGCATCTTCCGGATGTCGATCGTCTCGAGGCGGCGGGCCTTCCACGGAGAACTCGGTCTCGAGGATGAGGAACTCGTCGCCGAAGGGGTCGTCGTCGATGCCCAGCAGCGCGTCGTCGTCGTCGCCGTGGTCATCGAAGTCGGGGCCGGGCTCGGAGTCGTCGGACGACCGAGAACTGCTCGAGGAACTGTCCGAGCCCGGTGAGGTGGCCGTGAGTATCGTCGCGACGGGGTCCGCAGTGAGGGTCTGGCCGACGGTGGTAGTAGACGTAGTTGCAAATGCGATGGGGACTGTGCGCGTGGAAGGCGATCCTGCGTCTATCCCCGTCCCCGACGCGGATCGAGCCCGGGAGTCGGACAGCTGCCACAGGCAGGATTCCAACGGCGCTGTTCCTGCTGCCGGACCGGCGTGGGCAGTATGCGCATCTTCCACGGTGGGGTTTTTGGACGTCAGGCCGGCCAGGAGGTTGAAGATCATGTGGCCCTTGTCGTTCTGCAACATAGGGCACCATTGGCCGTTGGCCAGGATCATGAACTTCCGGTTGCGGTAGTCGCAGACGATGCCCCACTCCTCCAGGAGAGGTCGAGCGACCAGGAATGGGACGTTGCCGTCGACCAGGTAGACCTTCACGGTGATCTCGTTGCCCTGCAGGTCGATGGGGAAGGAGACTGCGTGCCGCGACTTCTTGATGTCGCCGGCGCCGAATCTGAAGCTGCGGTCCGCGGCTTCGTGCTTGATCTCGTTGGCGCGGCCTTTCTCCTCGAGGATGGCGCGCCACTGAGTCCAGGTCTCAGTGCCCATGACCGGGCGGGTCGCACCCGAGTCGCTGATGCCGCAACCCGGGTCCACGTAGAAGCAGTCGTCGATCACGGAGGAGGCGATGTCGTAGTCGGCGAGCGCGTGACCTTCGTCAGGTCGAGGTCGTTTGAAGAAGCGGGGAGGGCCCGCGGGGCCGTGGCCCTTTCCACCCGAGCCGGGCGGGGCCGTGCGGGAAGCGGCTGCGCGACCGAGGCCGGTCTTCCCCGCGGGTCGAGCGCTGTTGCCGGCCGGGCCGGCGCCGCTGGGCGCCGAGGGCCGTGAGTGCTTGCCCTTGCCGCGGCCCTTGCCTTTGCCGCGGCCCTTGCCTCCATCGCGATGGCTCGAAGAAGCGGGTCGCGAGGTAGAGGATGTAGTAGGCGGAGTTTCGGGAGTCAGCGCAACGATGGGGTAGAATCCGCGGGAGAGTGC
>JBFLKP010000077.1:0-18984 GCA_040883225.1 Candidatus Limnocylindrales bacterium
CCATCATGGCCGAGCCTCTGCTAGCCACGACTCGTGGCGCGAGAACCGGCGACGACGCGAGCCCGCGCGAGCACGATCATGATGCCGACCGCACCGAAGAGTGAGTAGACCAGGGGTACGAGCGGCGGGCGCCAGCGCTGGTCGAGCGAGCCGGGGAGGACCGGTTCGGCGTGCTCGAACGCCCCCGCGATCCCCAGGCTGATGACCGCAACCCAGAGCAGCAGGATGGAGGCGCGGCCGACCCGGCTGCTCGAGCGATGGACGGCGAAGGTGAGGATGCTCGCGACCAGCGCCGTGGCGCCCGCGACTGGGCCCCAGATCTCGCCACCGATGTCGTGGTCCCTGAAGACCATCAGGGCCAAAAGGAAGCCGGTGGCGATGGTCATCGCGAAGGCCGTGGACATGGACGCGACCCGCTCGTTCCGCGAAGGGGCGGAGATGGACGTGTCGATCATCGAGGTTCCCCCTTGTGGCTGGTCGGTCAGGTGGGCCCGGCGGCGTGGAACATCGCGTCCACGACCGCGCGAACCTGGCGCCGTGCTTCCGGCGCCGAGAAGGCGTCGCCGCGCTCGGCTCGCTGCAGGAAGAGCCCGTCCAGCAGCGATGTGAACCCGAGCGCGAGCCCTTCTGCATCGAGGCCGGCCGGCAGCTCACCCCGCGCGGTGGCGCCGTCGATGACCGTGCGCGCCAGGGCGCTCGTGTTCGATCGGCGACGCTGCAGCATCTCGCGCAGGGCCTCGCTCTGGTCAGCCGTGTTCCAGGCGTGCAGCAGGAAGGTGGCGCCAGCGCCGCGGAAGCCTTCACCACCGGCCGCCACGCGGGCCACGTAGTCGATGGCCAGGTCGATGGCGTCGGTGGTCACCGGGCTCTCGGCGATCGACTCCTGCAGCATCCGCTCCTCGTCCTCGACGAGCGCGCCGAAGGCGTTGAGGAACAGCTCCTCCTTGCTGCCGAAGTAGGTGTAGATCGAGCCCGCCGCCATCCCGGCCTCGCGGGCGATCTCGCTCATCCCGGCCTTCGCGAAGCCTCGGCGCTCGAACACGTCGATGCCCGCCTCCAGGATGCTGCGGCGGGTCGCGTCTTCTCGTTCCCTGCTGATGCGGGGCATCGCGAGCTCTCACTGAAACTGAATACTGATTCGTCATTCAGTATAGAGGGGCTGTCAAGGTCCACCCGGCGGCCAAATCGGCGGGCATGGGGTCGCGCTCAGCCGCGGATCACCTGCAGCAGACGCTCCGCGTCGTGGTCGGTGTTGTAGAGGTGAAAGCCCGCTCGCAAGCGACCCGCCCGCAAGGCCGTGCGCACGCCATCGAGTCGGGCTGCGTCGAAGTCGGCGGACAGGCGCACCGAGACGACCGGGGAGTCGCCCTCCTCCATTCCGAGCCCCGCGCGCACGAGGTTCGCCAGGCGGAGGTCGTGCTCGTGGATGGTCTCGAGGCCGACCTCATGCAAGAACTGCACCGAAGCCGCGGTCCCGACCCAGGACAGCCACGCCGGCGAGAGGTCGAGTCGGCTGGTGTCAGCGGCCAGGCGCAGCGGCAAGCCGTAGATCGAGTCCCACGGATCCTCGCCCGAGTACCAGCCGGCGTACAGCGCCTGGACCCGCTCGAGGAGCCGCGGCCGGACGGTCATGAAAGCCGTGCCCCGCGGGCACAGCAGCCACTTGTAACCGCCGGTGACGGTGATGTCGTAGTCCTCCGCGCGGAACGGCAGCCAGCCCGCGGCCTGCGTGGTGTCGGCGAGGGTGAGCGCGCCGGCTGCCCCGGCAGCGTCCCGGATGGCCGGCGCATCCGCCACTCGCCCGTCGGCCGACTGGACGAGGCTGAACGCGACCATGGCCGTGCCTGGGTCGACTGCGTCGGCCAGTCGCTCCAGCGGGGCGGTCACGACCTCGAGCCCGAGGTCGGCGCGCGTGAGGAAGGGGAACACGACCGAGGTGAACTCGCCTTCGGGCACGAGCACGCGCGACCGCGGTTCCAGCAGCGTGACGGCGAGGGCGACGAGCGCGGACACCTGTGCTCCCACCGCGACCTGGGTGGGGGGCACGCCCACGAGCGTGGCGAACGACGCGCGTGCGTCCTCGACGTAGCGGTCATAACCCGGTGCGGTGGCGGTGCCTGCCTGCCACTCGGCGAGTGCGGCGGTCACGGCCTCGACCGTGCGCTGGGGCGGCAGCCCCAGGCTGGCGGTGTCGAGGTAGCCGGCCGCGCCGGGGAACTGGTCGCTGACCCGCAGGTCCATCATGTCCCGATGATGACAGGCGCGGCCTGGCGCTTCGGCTCGATCGACGGACCCCTCTGCTACGATCGCAGCGTGAGCACCACCCGATTCCGCGGCGGCCAGATCATGGGTATCCGCATCCCGACAGTGTTCGCCGAGAACGACGCCAAGCGCTGTGCCGGCTGCAACGCGCCCATCACGGGCGAGCCCTTCCGTGTCAGCGTCATGGACAACGTCGCCCGCGAGGCCGCACCGAGCTGGGCCGAGCAGGCCATCATCAACCCGGGCCCGCACCAGTTCCACGCCACGGATGCGTGCTTCCGTGCGTGGGCCCGAGAGCGTGGCCACTACGTCTGCCGGCTCTCCGCGGTGCGAGAGCTGATGCGGCCCACGCCGCTACCCGTGGATCCTCCGGCCTGGGGCCTGTGTGACGGTAACCATCGCGAGGATCACGAGTTCGTCCCGGCCTAGGGCCGCCCGAGATCGATGGACGCGAACGTCTGGCTGCCAGCCATCACGGCTGTCCTCGCCTTCGTCTTCTTCGTCCTGCTGCTCGACCAGTGGCGTGAGCGTCGACGTGCATACCAGGCCGTCTGGGCCCTGGGCATCCTCTTCTTCGGCGTGGCCGTGGCCTGTGAGGCTATCGCCGCGGCCGTCGGCTGGAGCGAGCCCATCTACCTGCTGTGGTACCTGAACGGCGCGGTCTGGACGGCCGGCTGGCTGGGCCTGGGCAATGCCTTCCTGCTGGGACGCACGCGCTTCGGCTTCGCCTTCGCACTATGCCTCTTCTTCGCCGGGCTGTTCACCTTCCTCACGGCGCGGGCGAACCCCGAGATCTACGAGTCGGCCACCACCACGGCCATGCTTTACTTCCTCGTGGCCCTCGTCCTGGCGTTGGCGGTCTCGGTCGAGACCTATTTCCAGAACTGGCGCTGGCCGTGGATGGCCTTCACCGGCGTGGCCGGGGCCACGGTCCTCTCGATCGTGCTGGTGGCGCTGGCCGACCTGCCCGCACCGGGCTACTCGCTTGACCCTGAGACCGGCGTGCCCACGGCCGAATTGCTGCCACCGGAGCTGCGCCTGCTGACGCCCTTCACCAACGTGACCGGAGCCTTCGCGCTCATCCTCGGTGCCATGTTCAGCGCCTACGTGTTCATGCCCAAGAGGCGCGTGCTGGCCTACAACATCGACCCCAACCAGGCGGGTGACCAGTTCCTGTTCAACCTGCTCATCGCGCCGGTGGCCATCGTGGTCAACTTCGTGGCCTCGCTGCCGGGCGCGCTCAAGGCCCTCTTCACGGGCCGCATCAACAGCCGCGTGCCGGCCACGCTGCTCATCGCCATCGGCGCCTTCATCCCCACGGTGACCGATAGCCTCAATCGCTTCGGCTCGACCGAGTGGTTCCAGGTCGGCAAGCTGTTCAGCGTGCTATTCCTGTTGGCCGGGTTCCTCGTCTCGACCGAGATCATCAGCGAGATCCGCGTGCCCTTCACGCACAAGGTGCTCTGGGCTCGTCGAACCGAGACCCGGGAAGCGACCGAGCCATAGGCCGCGATCGCCCCGACCCGGTGGGCGTGGCCTTCGTCGTCCTCGCGGCCGTCGGCTTCGGTACGCTCGGCCCGCTCGCGCGCTTCGCGTCCGATGCCGGGTTCACGGCCGTCTCCTTCGCGCTCTGGCGGGCGACCTCCTCGGTCGTGGCCCTGCTGCTCCTCCTGGCCGTGGGTGTCGCCGCGAAGCGCGTGCCCTTCACGCGCGTCTCGACCATCCCACGCCTGCAGTGGATCCAGCTGGCCATCATGGGCGGCTTCGTGGCGGGCACGACCGTCTCCCTCTTCTTCGCCTTCGAGCGCACCACCATCGCGACCGCGCTCATCGTCTTCTACACCTTCCCGGTGTGGGTGGCGTTGGCCGCCGTACCGTTCTTCGGCGAGCACCTCGGGTTGCGCCGGGTCGCGGCCATCGCGCTCGCCGGCGTCGGCCTGGTCATGCTCCTGGCGGCACCGACCGAGGGCGCGGGTGGCATCGACCTCATCGGCGTCGGCCTCGCGCTCGTGGCCTCGCTCTGCCAGACCGGCTTCGCGCTCGTCGGTGCCGGCGGCTTCCGCTCGGTGCCGGCGCTCCAGTCGGCGGCCACCCTGCGATCCTTCTCGGCCGCCATCTACGGCTTCTTGCTGGTGCCGCTGCTAGGGGTCCTGGGGCAGGGGGGCACGATCACCGACCCGCTGGGCACGACCGAGGCGTGGACCCTCATCCTCGCTGCCGGCGTCATCGGTGCGGCCATCCCGGCGGTCCTCATCATCGCCGGCTATCGCCGCGTAGGTCCCACCCGGGGTGCCGTGCTGATGCTGGTCGAGCCGGTCACGGGAGTGCTCCTGGCCGCCCTTCTGCTCGCGGAGCAGCCGACCACCGTCCAACTGGTCGGTGGCCTGCTCGTGCTCGTCGGCGCCGCGCTGGTCCAGCTGACCCCACTGTCGCGGCCTGCCACGACGTCCCAGACGGCCGCGCCGTAGGACCTTCCGAGCGGGCCACGAGCTGGTGACCGTCGACCCCTGAGGTGACCGTGCCAGCCGCGCTACACTCGCCTCTGTTCGCGTCGGGGACACTCGCACCGACCCCGAAGACCGGGGTGGCCCGGCCAGAGGTATGGAGGATCGATGCGCGTTCGAAAGGCAGTGTTTCCGGCCGCAGGCTGGGGAACCCGTTTCCTGCCGGCCACCAAGGCGCAGCCCAAGGAGATGCTGCCGCTGGTGGACAAGCCGGTCATCCAGTACGCGGTCGAGGAGGCCGTGGCCGCCGGCATCGAGCAGGTCATCATCGTCACCAGCAGTCAGAAGCGTGCCATCGAGGATCACTTCGATCACAGCTTCGAGCTCGAGCACCTGCTCGAGAACAAGGGTGACATCGAGATGCTGCGCCGGGTGCGCCGGATCGAGGACATGGCGCAGGTCAGCTACGTTCGCCAGAAGGAGCAGCTGGGCCTTGGCCACGCCGTGCTCATGGCCAAGGAGCTCGTGGGCCACGAGCCTTTCGCGGTCATCCTCTCCGACGATGTGGTGCAGGCTGAGCGCTCGTGCATCGGGCAGCTCATCGACGCCTACCAGCACACCGGTGGATCGACGCTGGCGGTGATGGAGGTGCCACGCGAGGAGACCGGTCGCTACGGCATCGTGGACATCGACACCGAGTGGCATGACGCCGACACGCGGCTCAATCGCATCCGCGGCATGGTCGAGAAGCCGCAGACGGACCCGCCCAGCAACAAGGCCATCATCGGACGCTACGTGCTCACGCCCAAGATCTTCGAGAAGCTGGAGCAGACGCAGGCCGGCGCCGGGGGCGAGATCCAGCTGACCGACGCCATCGAGGCGCTGATGAAGGAGCAGGAGGTCTTCTCCTATGCCTTCGAGGGCACGCGCCACGACGCGGGGACGACCATGGGCTGGCTCAAGGCCTCGGTCCAGCTCGCGCTGGCCCGCGACGACATCGGCGGCGAGTTCCGCGAGTACCTGGCGGGGATCGACCTGCAGTGACCCGGGCCGAGTCCGTCGGTCACAGCAACGCGCGCGGGAGCGCCATGCGTGGCTGAGCTGGGCACGCTCCTCGGCGGCCGCTATCGCCTGGACCAGGTGCTGGGCCAGGGCGGCATGGCCACGATCTTCCGGGCCACCGACGGCAAGCTGGGGCGCGAGGTCGCGGTCAAGGTCCTGCGTCCGGAGTTCGGGGCGGACGCCCAGTTCGTCGAGCGCTTCGAGCACGAGGCGCAGGCGGCCGCGTCGCTGAGCCACCCCAACATCGTCCAGGTCTACGACTACGGCACCGACGTGGCCGGGCCCTACATCGTCATGGAGCAGGTCTCTGGCGGCGATCTCTCGTCCGCCCTGGGCAAGAAGGGCAGCTTGCCGCCCACGGCGGTGGCCAACATGGGCCAGCAGGTCGCCGACGCGCTGGCGGCCGCTCACGCCGGCGGACTCGTGCACCGTGACATCAAGCCCAGCAACATCCTCCTCTCGCCCGACGGTCGGGTGCAGGTGGCCGACTTCGGCATCGCCCAGGCCGCCGCCGGCTCACCGGTCACCGCCACTGGTATCACGCTCGGCAGCGTCCTCTACTTCAGCCCGGAGCAGGCGCGTGGCGACACCGCTACCGCAGCCTCCGACGTCTACTCGCTGGGCCTCGTGATGTACGAGATGCTCACCGGACAGCGGGCCTTCGCCGGCGACTCGCCCGCCGCGGTCGCCGTGGCCAGGCTCTCCGGTGGCGTGCCCTCGCCGATGGCCGTGCGGGCCGAGGTCCCGCCCGCGCTCGACGCCATCGTGCGCTGGTGTCTGGTGGTCGACCCGGGTGCGCGCCCGAGCGCCGCGGAGCTCTCGACGGCGCTGGCGCGTTTCCGCACCGATCCCGCCGGTGCTGCCGCGATGGCTGCTGCCGGCGTCGCTGCCGCATCCGTCGGGCCGCCCATGGTGCCTCCACCTCCTGGCTCTCCGCGTCCACCGACCCAGACCGCGTTCATGCCCGCCTCCGCGCCCGCCGATCCCGAGCGCTCGGGATCCGGGCCCTGGGGCTGGCTGGCCGCCGGGCTCGGACTGCTGGTCATCGTGGCCTCGGGCATCCTGCTGTTCCTGCTCTTCAGCGGCATCGGCGATGAGCAGCCCACGCCCAGTCCCACGCCAGAGCCCACGGCCGAGCTGGTCGAGACCCCGGACTTCATCGGTCGTCGGGAGGCCAACGCCGTCATCGTGGCGGAGCGGCGTGGCGTGGTCCTGGAGATCACCTATCACGAGACCGACGAGGTGGAGGCCGGCCGGGTCACCGAGCAGCTGCCCGAGCCTGAGACGCAGGTTCCCGCCGGTACGATCGTCCAGGTGACGGTGGCCACGCAGGTGGAGACGGTGGTCGTGCCGGACGTGCACGGCATCAAGGAGGACGTGGCGATCGCACAGCTCGAGGACTCGGGCCTCTTCGCCGGCGAGCGGACGACGGCCCCGGACGTGCTGCCGGAGGGCTACGTCATCGCCACCGACCCACGTGCGGGCTCGTCGATCGCGCGCGGCTCGACGGTGGGCTACACCGTCTCGCTGGGTCCCGATGTCGACGCCACGCCCGAGCCGACGAGCAGGCCCTCGCCCACGCCCTCGCCCACGCCGGGCCAGGTCGTCGATCCCACCCCGTTCCCGTCGTCCGAGACCGTGCTGGTGGGCGACTTCACCTGTCTCGACCTGGCGACCGCCAGCGCCCAGATCGCCGATGCCGGCTTGCTCGTGGGCGCCACCTATCCGGACCCCGCAGAGGAAGGCTGGCTCGTCCACGATCAGCTGCCCAAGCCGGGCGAGTCGGTCCCGGTCGGCACGAAGGTGGACCTCATGCTGGCCGATTCGCAGGAATGCTGACCGGCTGGCCCACGACAGGGCGCGCGTAGACGTGTCGCTGCACGACCACCGGGACGGCGCCGAGCCGGCAGCGTCGTGGCGCTGTCCGGCCTGCCGGACGGTGCAGCCCGAGACGGCGCGGTGCTGGCGCTGCGACGAGCCCGCCTTCACCTGCCGTACCTGCGGGCGCTACCGGTCATCGGTGGCCGCGGACCTGGGCTACTGTGCCGACGATCCGGTTCGTACGCCACTGCGCGCGGATGAGACGCGCAGCTGCTGGCAGGCAGCCGGTGGTCCGGGGTCGGCCACTGCCTCAGGGACGCCGGTGGTCGACACGTCCGGTCTCTTCAGCGAAGCGGATCTCGGGCCGCCACCACCACCTGCCCTGCCCCCACCACCGGTCAGGCGGACGGCCGCCGGTCGCGCCCTGCGGACCGCCAAGCCGCCGCTCGAGGCACCGGGCCGGGCGGCCTGGGTGGAGCCGTCGGTCGATGCCCTGGTGGAGGCGCCGCCGGTCGAGCCGGGCAAGCGCCTCAGCACCGAGGTCCAGCGGCGTCGCGGGCGCTGGCTTCGCTGAACCGCGCCATGGCGATCGGAGCCGCGCCGTGGTGATGGAGACGGCAGGTCGCTACTGCAGATCGATCTTGCGGCTCTGCTCTACCTCGTCCCCGGTCGGCGAGATGACCACGACACCCACCTCGAGCGCTGCGGCCGGTGAGCTGCTGCGAGCGACGGGCACCTCCCACACCGCCTTGCCCTTGGCGTTGGTGGTGTCGTTCACGTCATCGGTCGACTGGTTCGGTGCGAGTAGCGTGAAGTAGACCTCCGCGTCCCGCATCGGTTGGCCCTTGGCATCGGTCACCTCGGCCACGATCCGCACGTCCTCGGGCGGCTTGACCTTGGCCGGGACCTTGAGCTTGACCTTGGGCCGGCCGTCGAGGCGGGTGACGTTGACGCGGCGTGTCCGCGGCAGGCCGGCCTGGTCGACGGAGGTGGCTAGGATGTTGTTCTTGCCGTACTTGAGCCGGATGCGCCTGGAGGCACTGCCGGCGGGGCCGATGGTGACCTCCGCGTCGTCGTCGATGGCCTTGTTCTGGATGGTCACGCTCGCGCCGACCTCCGAGGTGACCTCCACGAGCACGGTGTCCTCGTACGTCTGATGCTTGTTCTCGGGCTCCACGATGGTCAGGACGGGGGCGTCCTCGTCGAGCGTGATCCGGTGAGGCTCGGAGGCGGGCCCCGGCCCGGCCGGGCTGCCGAGCTTCGCGGTCAGGACGTTCTCGCCCGGCGCCAGGCGGATACCCTCGACCTCCACGGTCGTGCCCGGCTTGGGCTTCTCGAGCGTCTCCTCCAGCTGGCTGCCGTTGTAGACGTAGAGGTCAAGGTCTCGCCGCTTCACGGTGCGGTCGTCGGGGACGTCGACGGTCACGGCGATCTCGAACTCGCCGATGACCGTGCCGTCCCTGGGCACGGTGATGGTGGGTGCCACCACCGGCACGGGCCCGTCCAGCGTCGTGTCGCTCGGGCTGGCGCTCGCGTCCGGCGCGGTAGAGGCCTCGGCGACCTCCTCCGGTTCGGCCCCGGGCTGGCTTGCCAGGCCGGGATCGCTGGGGCTGATCATGGCCAGGAGGATGGCGCCGACGATGGCGGCGATGACCAGCGCGACACCGGCCCACCGCGCAGGCGAGACCTCTGGCTCTTGGCGTTGCTTCGAACTGCGGCGCGAGCTGCTGCGGCGAGTGGTACCCCCACCCTTGGCCGAAGCCATTCGACGACTGCTCGACGACCGAGTCCGTGAACTCGTTTCGTCCATCCACGTAGATTGTGGCACGCTAGCCAAGAACAGCACTGGGGGAGTCCGGAGAGGGGATCGTTTGAATTCTGACGAGCGTGGCGTGCCGTCGAGTCGGGACCGAGCATCGCGTTCCAATTCCATCGGCAGCTCACCTCCGCCGCCGCCCCCGGGGCCGATCGCCCGGGTCACGCCGCGGATGCCCAGCGCAGAGGTGGCCTCGACGCAGCTGGCCGCTCTGCGACCCGGCGTCCCCTTCGGCCTGCCCAACCTGCGGCGCAACGTCTGCCCCCACTTCTTCATGACCGGTCCCCGCGGCCCGATCCCGGTCCAGACCCCTCATCTGCTCAAGGCCTACATGCGCCAGGACGGGACCATCGCGCGCTGCCAGGTGCGCGGCGGCGTCCACCTCGACGCGGGCTACGTCACCGATGTCTGCCTCTCGGCGCGCTTCAACCAGTGCGTCTTCTACGAGGAAGAGATCGCCGCCTTCTGACGTGGCCACGGACGCTCTGGCGCGCATCCGCTCGCGCGGCCACATCGGCATCCGCCTTGGCCTCGGCCGCATGCAGGCGCTGCTCGACCACCTTGGCCAGCCCCAGCGCGCGCTGCGGGGCGTGCTCATCGCCGGCACCAACGGCAAGGGCAGCGTGGCCGCCATCGTCGGCGCCGTGCTGGCCTCGGCGGGCTACTCTACGGCCGCATCCCCCAGCCCGCACCTGCACAGCTATCGCGAGCGGGTGACGGTCGACGGGACACCGATCGGCAGGGCCGAGCTCGACCTGCTGCTGGAAGAGGTCCTGGCCGCGAGCGTGCCGGGTGAAGCGGCGTTCGGGCCCGCGACCGAGTTCGAGCTGCTCACGGCCGCGGCCTACCTGCAGGCGGCACGTGTGGACGTCGACGTGATGGTCATGGAGGTCGGCCTGGGTGGTCGGCTCGACGCCTCGAACACGTGGGACCCCGATGTCGCGGCCGTGACCCACGTTGGGCTCGACCACCAGGAGTTCCTGGGTGACACCATCGAGTCGGTGGCCGCGGAGAAGGCCGCCATCATCAAGCCTGGCACGCTCGCGGTCACCGGCGCGGAGGGCCCCGCACTCGAGGTCATCCGCGCTCGGGCTGCCCAGGTCGGCGTACCGCTCACCGAGTGCGCCGCCCTGCCCGTCGAGGCCATGGACCGCGATGGGCTGGCCCTTCGCCACGATGGCCTGGGGGTCCTACGCCTGCCGCTGCTGGGCACGCACCAGGCGAGCAACGCCGCGGTCGCCCTGGGCGTGCTCGAAGCGCTCCATGTCGCGGGCGTGGCCGCTGTTTCCCGCCACCATATCCGCGAGGGGTTCTCGACCGTCCGCTGGCCCGGCCGCCTGGAGCTGCTGGAGCACCAGGGCCAGACCGTGCTGCTCGACGGCGCCCACAACCCCGACGGTATGGCCGTGCTCGCCCGTACCGTCGACACCCTGGCCCACCAGCTGCCCAGCGGTCCGGCCACGCTGCTGCTGGGGGTGATGCGCGACAAGGATGTCGGCGAGATGCTGCGTGCATTGACAGGTTCACCGCTCCTGCGGGCCGCCGGCTGCATCGCCACGTCGGTGCCGGGCACCGACCGCGCCCTGCCTGCAGACGCGTTGGCCGCGCACTGGAGCGCCATCGTCGGCACCGCTGCCGAGGCGCAGCCCGACGCCGGGGCGGCTCTCGAGCGGGCCCTGGAGCGGGCCCGCAGCGTCGATGGCCCCCTGGTCGTTGCCGGCTCGCTGTATCTCGTCGGCGAGCTGCGCGCGCGGCTCGTTCCGGGCACTATCAGCGACGATGCCTGACCCGATCCGCGTTCGCGACCTCCAGCTGCGCTTCGGCCGGCGCACGTACGTCATGGGCATCGTGAACATGACCCCCGACTCGTTCAGCGGCGACGGCCTGCTCCGGTCGGCCACCGCGGTCGCGGATGCCGTCGAGCAGGCGGTGCGGATGGTGGGGGAGGGCGCTGACATCATCGACGTCGGTGGCGAGTCCACCCGTCCGGGGCACGTGCCGGTCGGCCCCCGCGAGGAGCTGGAGCGGGTCGTGGCGGTGGTCGGGGCCATCCGTCGGCGGCTGCCCGGCGTGCCCATCAGCATCGACACCAGCAAGCCACCGGTGGCGGAGGCCGCGCTGGCGGCCGGCGCCGACATCGTCAACGACGTCGCCGCGGTCACACAGGGGGCCGCCCTGGCGCCGGTGGCGGCGGCTCATGGAGCACCCTACATCGTCATGCACAGCCGGCGCGAGCCGGTCTACGAAGACGTGGTCGCGGAGGTCATCGAGGACCTGCGCGAGGCGCTCGCGATCGCCGAGGAGCAAGGCTGCCGGCCCGGATCGCTCGTCGTCGATCCGGGCATCGGCTTCGGCAAGACCGCGGAGCAAAACCTGGTCCTCCTCCGCGACCTGGCGGCGCTGGCCGTCCTCGGCCGCGCGGTGCTGCTGGGCACGAGCCGCAAGTCCACCATCGGGACGGTCCTCGACCTGCCGGCGGACGAGCGCCTTGAGGGCACGCTGGCCACGACCGCCATCGGAGTCGCGGCCGGCGTCGACATCGTGCGCGTCCACGATGTCGCCGCCAACGTGCGCGCCGCGCGCATGAGCGATGCCATCATCCGTGGTGGCCCGATCGAAGCCGGCCAAGGGTAGGAGAGGACGAATGGACCGGATCACGCTCAGCTCGATGCGCGCCGAATGCCGCATCGGCGCGTCCGAAGAGGAGCGCGCCTTCCCGCAGATGCTGGAGGTCGATCTCATCATCGAGGCCGACCTGTCGTCCGCGGCCGCATCCGACGATCTCGCCGGGACCATCGACTATGGGCCGCTCGTCGAGCTCACCGAGCGCACGCTGGAGGGCGGCACCTTCCACACGCTCGAGGGGCTGGCCGGCGTTCTCGTCCGCAGCGCGCTCGAGGCTGCGCCGACCGCGGCAGCGGTGACCGTGCGCGTCCGCAAGCTGGCGGTGCCCATGGACGCGTGGCTGGACCACGCCGAGGTCGAGCTGCGCCGCGGGCGCTGAACCGGCCTTCGCGCTAGTTCGTCGCGGGTCGGTCCCCGAGGGTCAGGCGGAGGTCCAGCAGCTCCGTGCCCCGGAGCACACGAAGCATGATCGTCTCGCGCGGGCGGTACTGGGTCAGGATCTCGTCGAGCGGGTTGTCTCCGTCCACCCTGGTGGCATCGACGTGCGTGATGATGTCACCGCTGCGCAGTCCGGCCTCGTCCGCGGGACTGCCGGGGAGCACGGCCGAGACGTCGAAGTCGGCGGGCGCCTCCACGAGCGCGCCGTAGCCCAGCACGAGACCCCGCTGATCCTGGAGCACCGGGGTCAGGGCCGTGAAGTAGACGCCCATCCATGGTCGGCTCAACGCTTCGCCCTCGATGGCCTGGAGCATGATCGGACGGGCGAGGTTGACCGGGATAGCGAAGCCGATGCCCTGGGCATCGCCGGCGATGGCGGTGTTGATGCCGATGAGCTCGCCACCGGCATCGACGAGTGCGCCACCGCTGTTGCCGGGATTGATGGCCGCGTCCGTCTGGATGAGGTTGCGCAGCGATTCCACGCCACGCCTGCCTCCACAGGTGTCGTCGACGTCGATGGAGCGGCCGAGGGCACTGACCACGCCGGCGGTGACCGAGTTGGTGAAGGTGCCCAGCGGGCTGCCGATGGCGATGGCGTGCTGGCCGACCTGGAGGGTGCCGGAGTTGCCCAGATCGACCGCGGGCAGGTTCTCCCCGTCGATCTTGATGATGGCCAGATCGGTGAGCGTGTCCAGCCCGTGTACGGTGGCGGCGTAGCGCGACCCGTCGGCCAGTTGCACCGTGAGCGTGTCCGCGTCGCACACGACGTGGCGGTTGGTCACGACCCAGCCATCCGGGTCATAGATGACCCCCGAGCCCACGCTCTCGAAGACGAAGGCACCATCTCGTCCCCGCGGCGTGATGGTCACGACCGCGGGGCTCACCTCTTCCACCGCCGCGGTCACGGCGTTCTCCTCCACCACCCGCACGATGTCCGGGTCTACCTCCATGGCCGCACCGGCCGGCCGACCCAATGGCTCCGTCACCAGCACCCGGCGTTCAAGCTGGCCGGTGGCCAGGAGCAGCGTGAAGGTGCTCAGGGACGCCATCATCGCGGCGACCAGGGCCACGGCCAGGAGCGTGCTGATGCGCCGTCGCGGGCGCGGCGGAGGCGGCAGCGCCGGACGGTCGGATCGACCTGGCGGGACCGAGGGTCCATGGCCGGTCCAGGCGTCGTCGATCCACGAGGGGCGATGCTGGGGTGGCGGGCTGTAGGAAGCGGGTCGCTGATCGTCAGGGCTGGGACGGTCGGCCATGTGGTCGAGGTACTCCGGTCACGGGCACAGAAGGGCAGGCTTCACCAGCGTAGTGAGCCCTGGTTCACGCTCGGGGGTCGGCGGGTGAAGAAGCCGCAACGTCCTCCGGCAATGTGACCACGACCTCGGTCCCGACGTCAGGGGTGCTGGAGATCGAGATGCGCCCGTGGTGCATGTCGACGATGGAACGGGCGATGGCCAGGCCAAGGCCGGAGCCACCGGCGCGCTCCTCCCGCCTGCGGGTACCGCGGTAGAAGCGATCGAAGACGTGCTCCAGCTCGTCGGGGTCGATGCCCACGCCCGTGTCGCTGACGATGAAGGAGGCCCCCTCGGCGGTCCGCTTCACGGCCACCTCGACGGTTCCGCCGGCGGGCGTGAACTTGATGGCGTTGCCGATGAGGTTGCCCAGCACCTGACCCAGGCGGGGAGGATCGTGGGGCAGGACCACCGGTACATCGGGCAGGTGCGTGCTCAGGCTGACACCCTTGCGTTCGGCCATGGGCTCGGCGTGGTCGACCGAGTCCTCGATGGTGGTGCGCAGGTCGTCCTCGCGCAGCTGCAGGGCCACCAGTCCGGAGTCGAGCTTGGAGAGCTCCAGCAGGTTGGCCGACAGCCAGTCGAGGCGTTCCAGCTGTTGCCGGCTGCCGCGCAGGAACTCCTCTCGAGTCTCGGGATCGTCGGCAGCGCCTTCCAGCAGCAGCTCGTTGAACGTGCGCATGGCCGCGATGGGCGTGCGCAGCTCGTGCGAAACGTCGGCCACGAACTCGCGGCTGCGGTCGCGATCGGCGCTGATGATGGCCACCGACTCCTGCAGCCGCTCGGCCATGTCGTTGAAGGCCTCGGACAGCTCCTGGACCTCCGGTGGCGAGTTGGCCGGGACGGTCACACGCGCGTCGAGGTGACCCTCCGCCAGCAGGCGCGAGGTGACCGTGAGGCGGCGCAACGGCCGCGCCAGCCACTGGGCCAGCACGAGCGCCACGAGCAGGGCCACGAAGAGGGACACGAGCGCGGCGTTGAGCAGGACGCGGGTGATCGTCTCGGTGGTCAGCTCGGCTGAGGTGAAGGGATTGCTCAGCGTGACCGTCAGCCAGCGCTCGGGCGGTGCGGTCACGGAGTACCACAGGTCGTCGACCGGGACCGACCACGTCGCCGACAGGCCCGGGTCGCGGCCCTGGCCGGCCTCGCCGGCCTCGTCAGGATAGGCCACGTCGACCTCCAGCACCGCCTCCTCGCCCCGCGCGGGAGCGAGCGTCACCCGCACATCGGCCTGGGCCACGCGTTCGGTCAGGTCCCGCACCGAGCCCTGCTCCTCGTCTCCGAGGGTCCACTGGGTCGAGCCACCGGGCTCGTTGGTGCCGGGCAGGATCAGCGGCGCCGGACCGCTGCTGGAGACATCGGCGAGCTCGCCCGCGAGGATGGTCGCGACCGACTCGACGCGGGCGTTGAGGATGGTCTGGTCCTGCTCCTGGAAGAAGCCTTCGAGCAGGCGCGGGAGCGAGAGCAGGACGAGGCCCAGTGCGAAGACGACCACGACCATGATGGCCACGAACAGCCGTGTGCGATAGCTCGTGGCGAGGGCACGGTACCCAGTGGTGTACTCGGGAGCGGAGGACGATCCGCCGGCCATCAGCCCCTACTCAGCGCTCGGCGAAGGCGTAGCCGGCACCGCGGATGGTGAGGATGAAGGTGGGATCGACGGGGTCGTCCTCGAGCTTCTCGCGCAGGTGGCTGACGTGGACGTTGATGGTCTTCTCGTCCTGGTCGAGGGCCTCGTAGTCCCGCACCAGCTCGAGCAGCTCGCGGCGGGTGAAGACGCGTCCCGGCTTCGAGGCGAGGTGACGCAGGATCTCGAACTCCGTGGCCGTGAGGCTGATGCGCTTGTCGCCGCGCTGGACGCGTCGACGGTCGAGGTCGATGACGAGGTCGCGATGGCGGAGGAGCCGCCCGCCCATGGCATCGGCGAGGTCGCCATAGGCACGACGCAGGAGGGCCTTGATGCGGCTCTGCAGCTCGCGCAGTCCGAACGGCTTGGTCATGTAGTCGTCCGCGCCCATCTCGAGTCCGATGACCTTGTCCATCTCCTCGTCGCGCGCGGTGAGCATCAGCACGGGGGCCTTCGATCCGTCCGAGCGCATGCGCCGAAGCGTCTCGAAGCCGTCGATGCCGGGCATCCGCACATCGAGCACCACGAGGTCCGGCGCGAGCTCGCCGGCGACCTCGAGGGCCTCCTCGCCCGAGCCGGCGACGGTGACCTGGTAGCCCTCCTGCTCGAGCGCGTACTGGATCCCGCGGGCGACGGCGTACTCGTCTTCGACGATGAGGATGGTTGCTGACATACGGCCACCGATGGTACATCGGCGTAGCGTTTCACCCGTCCATGCTACGATTCAAGGCCGTCCACGCAGTTGGGACGTCCGTCTGCATGCCCAGCACGGACCAACCGTCCGCCCAGTCGGACCAACGATTTTCCTAGAGGTCATCTGAGTGAGCACCCGTCCGGTCGTGTCTGCCGAGCCCCGTGAGGTCATCGGCAAGAAGGTCAGTCGTCTTCGTCGCGAGGGCATCCTGCCGGCTGTCGTCTATGGCGGCGACCAGGAGTCCACGAGCATCCAGCTCGACGCCCGCGAGTTCGACGTGCTCATGCGCCAGACCTCGCGTAACACGCTGGTCGATCTCAAGATCGGCAAGGCCAAGGCCACGCCGGTGCTGCTCCAGAACGTCCACGAGCACCCGGTCAAGCGCAACCCCATGCACGTGGACTTCCTCGTCGTCTCCATGACCGAGGCCATCACCGTCGACGTGCCCGTCAACTACATGGGTGACTCCACGGCCGCGGACAAGCTCGGCGGCACCCTGCTCCACCTTCGCGAGAGCGTGTCCATCAGCGCCCTGGCCACGGCGTTGCCCCAGTCCATCGACCTCGACATCACGCCGCTCGACTCCTTCGACGCGGTGCTTCACGTGAGCGACCTCATCGTGCCTGAAGGCGTGGAGATCCTGACCGATCCCCACGAGCCGCTGGCTCGCGTGCAGCCGCCGCGCGTGGAGGAAGAAGAGGTCTCGGTCGGTGCCGAGGGCGAGGAGCTCGAAGCGGGTGCCGAGGCTGCCGAGGGCGAGGTCCCGGCGGACGAAGCTGCCGAAGGTGGCGAGTCCGACGAGGACGCCGGCTAGCCAGGTACCTGAACGGGGCGCCGCCCGGCGCCCCCTCGACCAGCAGGCGGGCGCCCACGCGGGCGCCCGTTTCGTCGTTCTGTGGCTCGATCAGGCCTTGCGCAGCTCGTCGCGGATCTCGGTCAGCAGGTCGACCTCGCTGGGACCCTCGTCTTCTTCGGATTCATCGCCCGCGCGCGTGGCGTTGATCCGGTTCATCGGCTTGACCACCAGGAAGAAGATGGCGGCGGCGATGGTGACGAAGGAGATCAGGGCGTTGAGGAACTTGCCGATGCGCATCTCGGCATCACCGACCTCGATGACCCAGGTCGAGAAGTCCGGGATGCCCAGCAAGCCCAGCAAGGGCGTGATGATGTCCTCGACGAGCGAGACCGTGATGGCGGCGAAGGCCCCGCCGATGACGACCGCGACGGCCAGGTCGACGACGTTGCCCCTGAGCAGGAACTCGCGGAACTCCTTGATCATGTCCTTCCTCCCGTGGCAGGTGCTGCGGGCCGCACGTGCGACCGTCGCCAGCCTACGCCGCTGCCGACCCCGTTTCCGGGCCGCGTCATCGGCACGTCACGCGGTGGCGGCAGCATCGCTGACCATGCGCAGGACACTCGTGACCAGCCTCGTGCTGGCCTTCTCGTTCTCGGTGCTGGGGGGCCAAGCGCTCGCCCAGTCGGAGGCCGACCCCAGCCCATCCCCATCCGCCGAGCCGGTCGAGAGCGTGGCCCCGATCACTGCGGCCGACGACCAGACGCTCGACTTCGAGGCGCCCGAGTGGCGCCGCATCACGCGGGCCAAGGGACCGGCTGCGCGCGAGGATCACACCTGGACCGTCGATCCCCAGGGCCGCTTCGCCTACCTCTTCGGCGGCCGAGATGGCGACAAGGAGTTCGGCGACACTTGGCGCTACGACCTGGCCAAGGACAAGTGGAAGCGGATCGCGGTCAAGGGCAAGAGCCCCGCGCCCCGCTTCGGCCACAACGCCGTCTGGGCCGAGGGCCTGGGCGTGGTCGTCTTCGCCGGCCAGCAGGGCGATGACTTCTTCAACGACCTCTGGGCCTACGAGCCCGGCAAGCAACGGTGGCGCAAGCTGCCCTCGAGGGGCCAGGTGCCCAAGACACGCTACGGCTCGTGCATGGTCGTCGGGCCCGACGGCCGCCTCTGGATCAGCCACGGCTTCACCGATGCCGGTCGCTTCGACGACACCCGCGCCTACAACCTCAAGTCCCGGCGCTGGGCCGTCATCACGCCCGAGGGCCGCAAGCCGGGGGAGCGCTGCCTGCACGAGTGCTTCACCACCACGGCCGGCGACCTCGTGCTCTACGGCGGCCAGGATGACGGCAACTTCGCGCTGGGCGACTTGTGGTCCATGGGCAGCGGTCGGACCTGGGACCGTCACGACGACCCGCAGGCCAAGTGGCGGCGACTGTACGGCGTGACCGAGGCCGGCGCCCATGCCTACATCTTCGGTGGGGCAGGCGACGACAACGGCAACTTGGCCGACCTCTGGCAGGTGGACCGCGAGACGCTCGAGTTCGAGCGCGTGCGGACCGCCGGGAATCACCCCGCCGCGCGGTTCGCCGGCACCCTCATCACCGACGCGGCGCGTGGTCGGCTGCTGCTCTTCGGAGGCCAGGCCGACAGCGGCGCCAAGGCCGACGTATGGGAGCTGGTCGAGACCGCGGAGCCGGAGATCGGGGCCCGTCCGTCGGACGTGGATGGGGGCGTCGCCGAGTCGCCATCTCCGGAAGCCATCGAGGAACCCACCGACCTCTAGGCCTGCCCGGTGTCAGGCGCCTCACAGCAGCAGTGCGGCCCAAGAGGCTACAGTTGGGTCGACGCGCCCCTGTTGCCGGCGCACGCCCACTCCCAGAGGTGACCATTTGACGGGCCAGCCCGCACCGATACCCGCCGCACCCGAGATGCCTGGCGCCCAGGAGCAGCCGAGCAGCCGCTCCAAGGTCAAGGATGCGGTCATCGAGATCGTCACGACCGTCGGTCTCGCGATCATCCTGTACCTCATCATCACGACCTTCATCGTGCAGACCTTCCGCGTCGAGCAGACCTCGATGCAGAACACGCTGCAGTCGGGGGAGCA
>JBFLKP010000078.1:0-17729 GCA_040883225.1 Candidatus Limnocylindrales bacterium
CCATAGGGCACGTCGGCCACGACCGTGTCGGGCCGGCCCACAAGCGCGCTCTTGAGCTGGTTGGCCGTCTGGTTGTAGAGGATGCGGTCCCAGAAGTGGCGCGGCACGTACTCGGGCAGGACGACGATGGTGACGGTGTCCTCGTCGGATGGGGCCATCACGTCGAGGTAGTGCAGGAACGGCGTCACCAGGGAGCGGAACGGCGTCTCGACGATGACCAGGGGCACGCCCGGAAGCGTCCTCTCCCAAGCCTCGCGCAGTGCCTCGCCCTCCTCGAGGTCGGGCGTGATGAGCACGGCCTTGACCTCGTCCGAGAGCGAGCGCCCGAACTGCACCGACTGCACCGAGGCGCGCGACAGGCTCATCACCGGGATGATCACGCGGTTCCTCTTCCGCGGTACGTCGAAGACCTGCTCCCGCTTGAGCTCGAGGTCGGTCTCCACGGTGTCGTACTCGCGGCGGATGAACCACATCACCGCCACCTGGGCTGGCAGCACCGCGATCACCAGCAGCGACTCGGGTGCCTTGGAGATGACCACCGAGACGAGGATGATGCCGGTGATGACCGCGCCCACGGCGTTGATGCCGAGACGGAGCTGCCAGCCGGGCGTCCTGTTGCGGAGCCAGTGCCGGACCATGCCCGACTGGCTGATGGTGAAGTCGGTGAAGATGGCCGTGGCGTAGATCGGGATGAGGGTCGTCGTGCTTCCTCCGAAGGCCACGATGAGCACGGCCGCGAGCACGCCCAGCACGACGATGCCGAGGGTGTAGGCCAGGCGCTCGCCACGAAAGGCGAAGGCGCGCGGGAAGAAGCCGTCGTTGGCCAGCACGGAGGCCAGCACCGGGAAGGCTGCGAAGGAGGTGTTGGCCGCGAGGATGAGGATGAGGGTGGTGAAGGTGAGGAAGAGGAAGAAGCCGGCTGAGCCCACGCCGAAGACCGCCTCGGCCGACTGGGCGATGATGGTGCTCTCGTCGTTCGGGATCAGCGCGTAGCCGTTGGCCAGGAAGGTGATGCCGATGAAGAGCGTGCCCAGGATGAGCGACATCACGGCCAGGGTCGTGGCCGCGTTGCGGGCCTCGGGTGGCTTGAAGGCGGGCACGCCGGTGGCGATGGCCTCGGTGCCGGTGAGGCCCACCGAGCCGGCCGAGAAGGCCCGTACCGCCAGCAGCACGAGGGCCACACTGCTCATGTCCGCGGTCGACTCGGCCAGGGAGGGGTAGGCCGCGTCCACGCCCTCGACGATGATCTGGTAGGCGCCAAGGCCGATCATCAGCAGGGCCATGCCCAGGAAGAGATAGGTGGGGATGGCGAAGATGTTGCCCGCCTCGCGCAGGCCGCGCAGGTTGCCGAGGGTGATGAGAAGGACGGCTCCGACCGCGATGTGGGTCTTCCAGTCGGCGAGGACGGGGACGGCCGAGGCGATCTGGTCGGAGGCCGAGGACACCGACACCGCCACGGTCAGCACATAGCCCACGAGCAGCGCGCTGGCGGCCACCAGCGAGGGCATCTTGCCGAAGGTCGCCTTGGAGACCGAGTACGAGCCGCCACCGGTCGGGTAGGCCATGACGATCATGCGGTAGGACAGCGCCACGACGCCCAGCAGGACGGCCAGGGCGATGGAGACCGGCAGCGACAGCGAGAGATAGCCGAAGCCGACACCGGCGGTGGCACCGGCCACGACCAACGCTCGCAGGATCTCCTCGGTGGCGTAGGCGCTCGAGGAGATGGCGTCGGAGCTGAAGATGGCCAGCGCCTTGCGCTTGGGCAGACGCTCGCCGCCCTCCTCGTCCGAGGCCAGGGGGCGGCCGAAGAGGACGCGGCGGGCGGCAGCGAGGCCTCGCCCCAGCGGTCGCTTCTCCTCGTGGGCCTTGGGGCGGGCCACGAGCGTGTCCTTGGCCGCGTAGCGGAAGTACTCGGCCTGTGGTCGTTCGACGCGAACGCGTCGGTCGCCGATCTTGCGGCCCCTCAACTGCCCCTTCGGCCGGGAGGAGCTGCCGCTCGCGCCCCCGGCCCCGCCTTCGCCGTTGCGGCTCTCGCGGTGCTCCTCGGCCATGCCGCCCTAGACCCCCAGTTCCAGCCGGTCGGCCAGGCGGCCGGGCAACGAGGTCGCCCGGATCGCCGCCTGGACCGCCGCGATGTCGTAGTCGCAGCGCAGCCAGGCGGCCTCGGCGGCCTCGGTGTCGACGGTCATGGCGCAGGCCCGGGGGTCGCCATCGCGCGGCTGGCCGACCGAGCCCGGGTTGAGGATGCAGCGGCGGCGATCGAGGGAGAGCGTGTCGCCCTCGTCGGGGATGAGCGCCTCGACCCGGCCATCGTCATCGCGGAAGACGAGCTGGTGGTGGGTGTGGCCCACGATGCAGTAGGGCGTCTCGAAGGCGGCCAGGTTGATGCGCGCCGCCGGTACCGAGAAGAGGTACTCCCAGAGCGGATCGCGAGGGCTGCCGTGCGCCAGCGTGAAGTCGCCCTCCACGCGCGTCTCCGGCTGGTCGGCCAGCCAGGCCAGGTTCTGCGGTGTCATCGCCGCCGCCGTCCACCTCACGGCCGCGCGCGCCAGGTCGTTGAAGGTGCCCAAGGGGATGCGGCCCAGGACGGCTGCGTCGTGGTTGCCCTGGACGGTCACGGCATCGAGCCCGCGCAGCCGTTCCACGACCTCGTTCGGATGGGGGCCGTAGCCGACCATGTCGCCGAGCACCCACAGCTGGTCGAAGTCGCCCACCGCTTCGAGGGCAGCTTCGAGGGCAGGGGCGTTGGCATGGATGTCCGTGAGGACCGCGACGCGCATCGGCGCGAGGGTAGCAGGGCTCGAACCCCCCGCGAGCCTCGACCGCGGCGTGGTCCTCGCCGCGCGCCGATCAGCGCCGCTTCCGGCGGCGCGCGCCGGGCGGCCGCGGGTAGGCCATCGGCGTGGCGCGCTCCTTGGCCACGAGCACCAGCCGGTGGTCCGCGAGGGACGCGGCCTCGACGGGCACGACCCGGGGCCGGCCTCCCCCAGCCGCGCGGATGATGGAGCCGGCGCCCTGCAGCTCGCCGCGCAGTCCGCCGCGTTCCTCCTCCCGCTTCCAGACCACGACGGTGCCACCGATGCGCGTGAGGGGCAGGCTCAGCTCGAGCACCTCGGCCAGCGAGCCCACCGCGCGCGAGACCACGATGTCCCAGGCCTCGCGCACCTCCTCGATGGCGGCGACGGTCTCGGCCCGCTCGCCGATGGCCTCGATGCGCGGCGCGTCTTCGGTGTCGTGCTCTGCGAGGACGGCGGCCACGGCCTCGCCGGCGACCTCGAGGAAGCGGGCCTTCTTGCCCACCGAGTCGAGCAGCGACACCCCGCCCAGGGGCAGTGCGGCCGCCAGGGGCAAGCCGGGATAGCCAGCACCGCTCCCGATGTCGAGCAGGCTCATGCCCGGCCGCGCCAGGCTGCTCAGCTGGGGCACCGCGCTCAGCGAATCGCAGACGTGTCGCAGGGCCACGCCCGGCGCGTCACGGATGGCCGTCAGGTTGATGGCCTGGTTCCAGTCGCGCAGCAGGCGGGCGTGGATCTCGTAGGAGCGTCGCGCGGCGGGACTGGCCGCGCGGGTCTCGAGCAGGCCCAGCTCGGCCAGTCCGGCTTCGAGCGCGGCGTCGAAGACCTCGCCCATGGGCTCGAGGGCGGTGGGGTCGGTGGGCAGCTCACGGCGCGGCGCAGCGGGCTCGGTCAAGGCAGGAGACCCCCTCGAGGACTCGGCCTGTCGGGCGCGCTGCGCGAGCCAGACAGAGAGGTGCGCCGGAAGCGACCCTCCTCATGGCCGGTTCGCGGTCGTCGTCGCGAACACGTTACCCGGGCCAAAGCCGCTCCCGGCGCTGGAACGTTCCTTGCACCCGTCGGCGTTTCGGTCTTCCGACACCCGGACGGTCGTCGCGTGTGGATCTCTCCACACAACGTCTGGGCGGCGTTACCGTACTCGGCCGCTGCACGACACCACGTAGGGCACCGCGTGGTGCAGGACCAGCAGTGTCCGAAGCACGCGAGACGGCGTCAAGCGGGTTATCCACGATTCGCGGTGCGTCAGCGCACCACTGTGGAAAAGCAGCCCTCTGGTGGTGGATAAGGGGCCTCGCGGTCGATGTCTCGCGTGCGCCGGCGTCGGCGCCATCAGGCTTCGGAGCCGCTCCGGCCCCCGCCACGAGCTGGCCGGCCCATCCCGCGGCGCACGACCTCCATGACCTCGTCGGTGAGCGCCTCGGCGTCGCCCTGCTTGACCGCGGAGGTGACGCAGTCGTGCACGTGGTCCTCCATCAGCAGCATGGTCACGGCGTCGACCGCGGCGCGGAGGGCGGCCGTCTGCTGCAACACGTCCACACAATCCTCGTCGCGCTCGATCATGCGGGCCACGCCTCGCACCTGGCCCTCCATGCGCGCCAGGCGCCGCAGGACCGGCTCTCGCGAGCCCCCGTACGGCCGCGGCTGCGTGGCCGCCGCCCGTCGTCGTTTGCTGCTGGCGCTGCCGCTCACCGTTCCACCTGCGCTGGCGTGATACTGGGTGGGAGTATACCGCGACGGACCCCCTCAGGGAACGGCCGGCTTCTCCGCGAACAGCTCCAGCACACCCCAGGTGGCGACGGCCATGCCCACGATGGCCAGCCACAGGCCGGGCGCGTCGAGCGGGGCAAGGCTGTAGCTTGCCTCTCCCCCGAGGAGGTCGACGAGCGCCAGCGCCAAGCCAGCGATGCCCGCCGCCAGGAGCGCCGCGAAGACGACGGGACGGTCCAGCGAGACCTGCCGCGTCTCAGTGGTGAAGGGGAGCACGATGAGCGCCAGCATCAGCACCGCGGCCACGAACATGACCACGCCGGCGCCGGAGAAGCCCCAGTCGGTCCGCACCGGCAGCACGATGCCCCCGGCCGTCAGCCACGGGAGCGGCATCGAGATGATGCCCAGGACCGCGCCGACCCCGATCAGCGTGCGGCCCCGGCCGAGCCCTCGCCTCACGCCTCCTCGTAGACCTCGGGCTTGAGCACGCCGATGTAGGGCAGGTTGCGATAGATCTCGTCGTAGTCCAGGCCGTAGCCGATGACGAAGCGATCGGGGATCTCGAAGCCGCGGTAGTCGAGGTCGATCTCCACGAGCCGGCGCGCGGGCTTGTCCAGCAAGGTGCAGATGCCGAGGCTGGCGGGCTGCTTGCCGCCGAGGTACTGGGTCAGGTAGTTGAGCGTGAGCCCGGTGTCGATGATGTCCTCGACGATGAGCACGTGCTTGCCCTCGATCGACGAGGTGAGGTCCTTGAGGATACGCACGCGGCCGGAGGACTCGGTGGCGCTGCCGTAGGACGAGACCTCCATGAGGTCGATGCGCACAGGGATGGTCATGGCGCGCATGAGGTCGGCCAGGAAGGGCAGCGCCCCTTTGAGCACGCTCACCAGCGTGACCTGGCGGTCCTCGTAATCGGCCGAGATGCGAGCACCCAGCTCGGCCACCTTGGCCTGCAGCGTGCGCTCGTCGATGAGGACCTCGGCCACATCCTGCTCCAGTACTGTTGCGGGCATCCGCTCCGCTCCTCCTCTTGTGCGCATCGATGACCGGCGGCGCGCTGCCGTCAGTGGTTCCTGGGCCCGATCGGCTCCGCCCCGCTGACGTCGCGAACGGCCACCTTCTTGGGCGGCGGCTGACCCTCGATGCCGATGAGCGAGGCGGCCGCGTCGAGGCGGCCGTACTTCAGCATGAGGGCCCGGAAGTCGCGGGCGTAGAAGAGCTTGATGCGGACCATGGGATAGAGCTCGCGCAGGTACCGCAGCTTGCGGTTCTTCTTGCGAACCAGGCTCTGCTTGAGCGTGGTCAGCTCCACGTAGAGCTCGAGGTCGGGCAGGTAGAAGTCGGGCGCGAACGACTCCACCACCATGCCCTCCGTGTTCCAGCGGATGGGGAAGGTGTGGGGCTCGTACTGCCACTCGACCTTGTAGTAGTCGAGGATACGTGCCAGCTCGGCCTCGCTGGCGTGGGCGAAGTCGCGGGCGTCGGTCAAGTGACCTCACCCTCGAAGCGGGCGATGAGCTGGTGCACGTCACCCTCGAACTCGTCGAGCAGGTCGTGAACGTCGAGCACGTCGTCGGCGTTCACCGGCGGACCGTCGGGGGCCGCATCCGGGTCCGAGCCGTCCACGCGCACGAGCTCGCCACCATCGAGGGTGGCGGTGTCGCCGTCGATCTGGATGGTCACGATGGCCACCGCCTGCGAGCCACAGTGATCGCACGACAGATCGACGAAGAAGAGCTCCTCTCGCTGGGCGATGAGTCGGATGTGTCCCTGGCCGTACGCCTGCCCACAGGCGGCGCAGCCGAAGGCCGCCAGCTCGCTCGTCAACCAGCTCTCCGCGTCCATGTCCTCAGTCTATCGGGCGTGTCATGCGAACACGTTGCGCCGTCGTTGTCGTTCGGGGCCGTTTCGCGAATCGGCCTGTCAGGCATCGTTGATGCGTGGTATACCCGGGGCGACCCAAGCAATAGAGGAGGAACTCGATCGTTATGGGTAGCTACAAGAAGCGCGCGGTCGCCTTCGGCGCTGCGGCGCTCCTCGCCATCTCGGCCATCGCTCCGGCCACCGCCCAGGACGCGGACCACCTGGGCCGGATCATGGACAAGGGCATCATCGTGATGTCCACGGACCCGCTGTACCCGCCGCAGTCATTCCTCGATGACGAAGGCGAGATCGTCGGCTTCGACCTGGACGTCGGGCAGGCCATCGCGGACAAGCTGGGCGTGCAGTTCGTGCCCACGCCGACTCCGTGGGCCGTCGTGGCCTCCGGCCGCTGGGCCGACCGCATGGACTTCAGCGTGGGTTCCATGACCATCACGCCCGAGCGCCAGGAGTCGATCGACTTCACCCGGCCCTACCGCTACGACACGGCCGGTGTGGCGCTGCGCGAAGGCGTCGAGGCCGACAGCCTCGAGGGTCTCACCGTCTGCGTCGGCGAGGCCACGACCTACTTCGATTGGCTCAACGGCTCGCTCACGCTGGCCGAGGGTACCGGCGCCTTCATGACCGACCCGCCAGCCGAGGTCAACGTCGTGACCCGGGAGACCGACCGCAACTGCGCCGACGAGTGGGCCTCCGGCCGCGCCGATTCCGACGCTTGGGTGACCTCCGAGCAGACCATCGCCCAGGCGGTGGAGGAGGGCCTTCCGGTCGTGCCCATGGGCGAGCCGGTCTTCGGCGAGCCCCTGGCGGTGGCCTTCGACAACTCCGTCGAGGACAATGACGCGCTCGTCGCCCGCGTCGACGAGATCGTCGGCGAGCTTCGCGACGAGGGCGTGCTCACCGAGCTGTCCGAGAAGTGGTACGGCGTCGACCTGACCACGCCTCCAGCCGAGTGATACAGCTGCCTCAACGCTAGCCGGCCATCGAGGGGGCGCCCCGCGCGCCCCCTCTTGCCGTATCCGGGGGCCTGATGACCCAGAACGCGCAACCGAACCAGGAGGGCTCGTCCGGGCCCGATGCCCACGCCATCGTCGGCCGCATCGCCGAGGCCGACCGACGTCGACAGCTGCGCTCGCGCATCATCTTCGCGGGCACCTGGGCGGCCATCGTGGGCGGCCTTGTGGCGGTCCTGGCGCTGGGTGGCGCCATCGACCTCGAGTTCCTCAGCGAGGGCCCACCGTGGTGGCGCTTCATCCTCGGAGAGGTCGAGGTCACCAGCGACGGCTTCGCCGGCATCGCCATCGGCCCGCTCCAGTTCGTCATCACCGGGGCCTTCGCGACCATCCTCATCTCGGTCGTGGCCATCACCCTGGCCATCGGCTTCGCGTTGCTCGGCAGCATCGGTCGCCTCTCGAAGAACTCGGTCATCTACGCCATCGCCACGCTCTACGTGTCGCTCGTGCGAGGGACGCCGCTGCTGGTGCAGATCCTCTTCATCTGGCTGGCGTTGCCGCAGATCTGGCAGGGCTTCGGGCAGGTCGACGCGCTCATCCTGGGCACCTTCGCGGTGGCCTTCAACTACGGCGCCTACATGACCGAGATCTTCCGTGCCGGCATCCAGGCCGTGCCCGGCGGACAGCGTGAGGCGGCCGCCGCGCTGGGCATGAGCGACCGCCGCATCTTCGGCCGCATCGTGCTGCCACAGGCCTTCCGCATCGTCATCCCGGCCATCGGCAACGAGTTCATCGCCATGATCAAGGACACCTCGCTGCTGGCCGTCATCGGCGTGCAGGAGCTGCTGTGGAAGGCACGCACGGTCGGCTCCCAGAACTTCAAGATGCTCGAGACGCTCATCCTGGCGGCGCTCGTGTACTGGGTCCTGACCATCATCTTCAGCTACTTCCAGGAGCGTCTGGAGCAGCGTATGGCGCGAGGTGACCGATGAGCGTCCCGCTGGGCGGCGTCGTCCTCGAGGCGAGCGATATCGAGAAGTACTTCGGCCAGCATCACGTCCTGCGCGGCATGAGCCTGTCCGTGCGCAAGCACGAGACGGTCATGCTCATCGGGCGCTCAGGGTCGGGCAAGACGACCTTCCTGCGCTGCCTCAACTTCCTCGAGGAGCCGACCGTGGGCAGCGTGGCCATGGGCGACCTGCGCATCGATGCGGACCCCCTGCAGTCGTCGGGGCGCGCGCGCAAGAACGACATCCGCCAGTTGCGGCAGCAGACCGGCATGGTCTTCCAGGAGTTCAACCTCTTCCCGCACATGTCCGTGCTCGACAACTGCATCGAGGCGCCCGTCAACGTCAAGGGCCTCAGGCGTGACGAGGCCGTGGCCAGGGCGGAGCGTTACCTCGAGAAGGTGCAGATGGGGGACAAGCGCGACGAGTATCCGGCCCGGCTCTCGGGCGGGCAGAAGCAGCGCGTGGCCATCGCCCGCGCCCTCTGCATGGAGCCCGAGGTCCTGCTCTTCGACGAGCCCACGAGTGCCCTCGACCCCGAGCTCATCGGCGAGGTCATCGTGGTCATGGAGCAACTCGCCCACGAGGGCTCGACGATGATCGTGGTCTCGCATGAGATGGCCTTCGCGCGCGAAGCCGCGGACCGCGTCATCTACCTCGAGGACGGGGTCATCATGGAGGAGGGGCCGCCCGAGCAGGTCCTCGATGACCCGCAGACCGAGCAGTGCCAGCAGTTCCTCAAGCGCTTCCTGACCGAGGGCGCCAAGGCCCCCACCGAAGACGACCCGCAGCCGCCGTCGCCGTTCATGGGCCTGCCCGGTGGCGGCACCGCGTCCCACGACCTGGGTGGCCAGGCGATGGGCGGCGCCAGCCGCCACGGGCACGGAGGAGGTGGCTGAGGTCTCGTCCCCGGCCGGGGCTGTCGGCAGCGACCAGCGTCGGCCGGCCGGGCGGCCGATGAGGTTCCGCTAGATCTCGCCGAGGTACGAGCGGCGGACATCCTCGTTGGTGGCCAGCGCCGCAGCGGTGTCGGCCATGATGATCTGGCCCGACTGCAACACATAGCCGCGGCTGGCCACGGTCAGCGCCGTGGCCGCGTTCTGCTCCACGAGCAGGATGGCGGTGCCCTCCGAGTGGATGCGCTCGATGGTCTCGAAGATGTACTCCACGAGGTTCGGCGCCAGGCCCATGGAGGGCTCGTCCAGGAGCAGGATGCGCGGCTTGGTCATGAGCGCGCGGCCCATGGCCAGCATCTGCTGCTCGCCGCCCGAAAGCGTGCCCGCGATCTGCGTACGACGCTCCTGCAGACGCGGGAACATCTCGTAGGCGTTCTGCACGCCCTCTTCGACGAGCTTCTCGTCATCGACCGTGAAGGCGCCCATGCGCAGGTTCTCCTCCACCGTCAGCTGGGCGAAGATGCGCCGGCCCTCGGGCACCTGCACGACGCCGCGCGTGACGACCTCGTGCGGCGGCACGTGGGTCAGGTCCTCGCCGTCGAAGACGACCCTGCCGGACTTGGGCACGAGCAGGCTGCTGATGGTGTTGAGCGTCGTCGTCTTGCCGGCACCGTTGGCGCCGATGAGGGTCACGATCTCGTGCTCGCCGACCTCCAGCGAGATGCCGCGCAGGGCGTGGATCTTGCCGTAGTAGGTGTTGAGGTCCTCGATCTCGAGCAGCGCCATGGTCAGTCCTTCTCCGACGGGGTGGGTGCGGCCTCGGGCGACTCGGGTGCCTCGGCCGGCGACGGCGGATCGGCGCCAGGCGTCGTCGCTGCTGCTGCTCCTGCCTCGGCCGCCGCTTCGGCCGCGGCCTTGCCCAAGTAGGCCTCGATGACACGCTGGTCTCTCTGGATCTCGTCGGGGCTGCCCTCGGCGATGCGCTCGCCGTAGTCGAGCACCGTGATGCGCTCGCTGATGTCCATGACCACCCGCATCTCGTGCTCGATGAGCAGGATGGTGATGCCCAGATCGTCGCGCAGCTTGCGGATGAGGCCGGTCAGCTCGTGGGTCTCGGCCGGGTTCATGCCGGCGGTGGGCTCGTCCAGCAGCAGGATCCGAGGGCTGGTGCCCAGGGCACGCGCGATCTCCAGCCGACGCTGGTCGCCGTAGGGCATGTTGCTGGCCAGGATGTCGCCACTGCCTTCCATGCCCACGTAGGCCAGCAGGCGCTCGGCCTCCTCGACCGCCTCGGCCTCCTCCGCGCGCTGGCCCTTCGTGCGCAGGACCGCGTGGACCCAGTTCGAGGCGAGGTGCTGGTGCTGGCCCACGAGCACGTTCTCGGTGGCGGTCATGCCGCCGAAGAGGCGGATGTTCTGGTACGTCCGTGAGAGGCCCAGTCGGGCGATCTTGTCCGGCCGCAGCTCGTGGATGTCGGTGCCGTCGAGGGTGATGCTGCCCTCGTCGATCTGGTAGAAGCCGGCGATGCAGTTGAAGAACGTGGTCTTGCCGGCGCCGTTGGGCCCGATGACGCTGACGATGGCGCCCTCGTCGAGGTCGAAGGTCAGGTCGTTGACGGCGGTCAATCCGCCGAACCGCTTGGTCGCGTTGCGGGTCTCGAGCAGGGCCATGGCTAGGCACCCCCGCCGGTGCCGGCCGCGGAAGCCTGCCCCTTGCCGCCCGAGGATGAGGGCGGTCTCTCCTCGCCTTCGAGGGCCGGTTCGTCGTGGTGCATCTCCTGGCGCCCGACGCGCGACGGCAGCAGGCCCTCCGGTCGCCAGTGCATGACCAGGATGAGCGCGATGCCGTAGAACAGGAACTGGTACTCCGCGAACTCGCGGAACAGCTGCGGCAGGCCGATGATGACGATGGCGCCGAGGATGACCCCGGGGATGCTGCCCATGCCGCCGAGCGTGACGATGGTCACGATGAGGATGGACACGTTGAGGTTGATGGAGCTGGAGATGATCGAGCCGTAGAGGGCCACGAAGATGGCTCCGCCGAGACCGGCGAAGGCGGCGCCCAGCATGTAGGCCAATGACTTGGTCTGGACCAGGTTGATGCCCAGCGCCTCGGCCACGTCCTCGTCCTCGCGGATGGCCACCCAGGCGCGACCCAGGCGGGAGTCACGCAGGCGGATGGCGATGAACGAGATGACCACGATGCAGATCAACGAGATGTAGTAGATCTGGTTGGGCCCGGCTAACCAGTGGTCTGGCGGGATGTCGATGCCCAGCGAGTCCAGGGGCTTGGGCACGTTGAGGATGCCCCGCGGGCCGCCGATGTAGTCCTTGAGCAGGTCGGAGCGGGCGAGGATGGCGATGATCTCGCCGAAGCCGAGCGTGGCGATGGCGAGGTAGTCACCGCGGATGCCCAAGATGGGTAGGCCCAGCAGGATCCCGAAGCCCATGGCCACGAGCATGGCGAAGGGGATGGCCACGAAGAAGTTCCACTCGGCGATGCCCAGCTCGCCCGTGCTCGTGAGCAGTGCCGTGGTGTAGGCGCCGACCGCGAAGAAGGCCACGAAGCCGAGGTCCAGCAGGCCGGCCAGCCCGAGCGTGATGTTGAGGCCCAGGCCCATGAGGGCGTACAGCGCGATGAGCGCGATGACCGAGGGGATGAAGCCGGTGAAGCCCAGCGGCAGGAGCAGGATGACGATCAGCATGACCGTGCCGAAGGGGATCGTCAGCAGCGGAGAGCGCTTCGTCTCATCCGGCAGCGCCCGCCATCGCTCGCGAGGATGGAAGATGACCCAGATGGCGTAGACGATGAACACCGTCACGGCGGTGACGACCGCGCCCGGCATGCGTAGCCCGCTGGAGCTGAAGAGCTCGCGCGCCGCGCCGGAGGTGACCTCGTGCTGCAGCATGGGGGAGCGGATGACGCTCGCGAACATGCCCATCAGGATGATGGCCCCGATCACCAGCACGATGAGGTTGCGCGCGTGCCGGGGCATGAGCGTCAGCAGGCCGCCCAGCACGCCCACGGACATTGCCACCACGGCCGGGAACCAGAAGGTCGTGGGGAAGGCGTCGCCGCGCCACATCTCGCGGGTGTTCTCGAGCTCGAAGAACTCGGCGCCGGAGATGAGGGCGTAGAGGTCGGGCCCGGCGTTGGGGAAGAAGTCGCGCAGGTCAAGCTGCGGTCCGATGATCAGGAGGATCGAGAGTGCCGCGCCCGACATGAGGCCCGAGAGGGCCGCGCCGATGATGGCGTTCAGCGGGCCCTTCGGGGCTCGCTGTGCGCCGATGTAGCCGGCGAAGGCGAAGGTCACCAGCAGGATGCCCTCGCCAAGGGTGATGACGTCCTCGATGATGTCGCGCTCGGCGAACGTGGTGACGATGCCCACGAGCGTGACGTAGAGGGCGGCGAAGGCGAAGAGCAGGCCCGCGATGACGGCGCCTCGCCAGGCCCGGCGGTCGGTGTTCAGGCTCCAGTCCACCGGCTCGTCCACGGGTGTCTGGGGCGCGGTCGTCAGGGCCGTCATGCGCGCGACCTCGAGAGGCGCTCACCGAGGATGCCCTGCGGCCGGAACATCAGGACCATGACCAGGATGGTGAAGGCGATGACGTCCTTGAGCTGACCGGGAGAGGGCACGCCGAGGCCGTCGATGATGAGCAGGCTGCCGATGGACTCGGCCTCGCCCAGGACGAAGCCGCCGACCATGGCGCCGGGGATGTTGCCGATGCCGCCGAGGACGGCGGCGGTGAAGGCCTTGATGCCGGGGATGAAGCCCGTGTAGAACTGGACCTGACCCCAGTACAGGCCGTAGAGCACGCCGGCCGCGCCGGCCATGGCCGCACCGACGCCGAAGGTGGTGACCATGGCGCGCGTGACGTCGACGCCCATGAGCGCGGCGGTCTCCTTGTCCTCCGAGACGGCACGGATGGCGGTGCCTGTCTTCGAGCGCATGACGAAGAGATAGAGCGCCACCATCATGGCCAGCGCACTGCCGATGACGATGACCTGGATCCAGGTCATGCCCAGCGCGCTGAGGACCGGCAGCCAGGTCTCGTCGTCGAGGACGTCGACGGTCGGATAGCGGAAGATGCCGGGCCCGACGAGCCCGCGGACGGTGTACTGCAGGAAGTAGGACGCACCGATGGCGGAGATGAGGAGCACCAGGCGGGGCGAGTGCCGGAGCGGGCGATAGGCCACGCGCTCGACGGCCAGGGCCACGAGCGTGGAGATGGTGGCGGCGACGCCCATCATCAGCAGGATGGAGAAGATGGAGCCCAGGGCCCCCGCGTTGAGGATGCCGAAGTCGTCGAGCACGACAGCGGTGAAGTAGCCGCTGAAGATGCCGATCATGAAGATCTCGCCGTGAGCGAAGTTGATCATCTTCATGATGCCGTAGACCATCGTGTAGCCCAGCGCGACGAGAGCGTAGATGCCGCCCTGCACGGCACCGTTGACGATGAGGTCCACCCACGTCTCGACGGTGAACTTGCCCGACGTGATGGTCATGAACGAGCCCACCACGACGATGAGCACGAGGATGATGCGGAAGACCCAGAGGAAGGCGTTGACGGCCGCTTCGAAGGCGGTCTCCGTGCGACTCGGGCTACGTCTTGGTCTCAGGGTCGTCTGCATGGGCGATGGGTCCGCTGACGGCGAGGTGCTGGATGGACACGGACGAGCCGGGCGCTCGTGACGCCCGGCTCGACCTCGCTGGCCGCTCGGCCAGCCCTGTCTGCTTGGCTTACTCGGCCGGGTTCCAGACCACGGCCGGCGGCCACACGCCGTCCTCGATCTGCTCCGTACCGATCTGGTAGACGACGATGTTGGGCGAGCTGCAGTCGCCGAACTCGTCACAGCTCAGGGTGCCGGTGGCACCCTCGTAGTCGGTCGTCGCGTAGACGGCCGAGCGAAGCTCGCCGAGGTCGATCGCGAGCGAGCCATCGTCGTTCTCGACGGCCACCTGCTCGAGCGCGTTGAGCAGGATGTTGGTGGCGTCGTAGGTGTGGCCGTGGAAGGCCTGCAGCGTGGAGTCGAGGCCGCTGATCTCGAGGTAGCGCTCGACCATGCTGTCGTAGATGTCGCCGAGGTCCTGGGGCGGGCTGGAGATGTACATGCCCTCGACGTTGGGCCCGGCGGCATCGACGAAGTCGAGCGAGAACAGCCCGTCGGAGCCCATCAGCGCGACGTCCTCGAGCCCGGCCACATCGCCGACCTGGTCGGCGATGAAGCCGCCCTCGTCGGTGAAGATCGGGAAGTAGATGATCTCGGGCTCGCTGGCAGCGACGTTGGTCAGGACCGGGTTCATGTCGGTCTGACCGTCAGAGACGGCCTCGGCCACGGTGATCTCGCCACCCAGCTCCTCGAAGAAGCCGGTGAAGTCGTTGACCAGGCCCTCGGCGTAGGCCGAACCGTCGTGGATGGTGGCCGCCCTGGTCAGGCCCAGCTCGTTGTAGATGAAGTTGGCCACCAGCTCACCCTGGAACGCATCCGGGAAGGCGGTGCGCAGGAAACCATCGAACTCGGGTCCGCGGTCCTCTGCGGTGAAGATGTTGCGGGTGGCTGAGCCGGAGATGGCGGTCAGGCCGGACTCGGTGATGGTCTGGATGCCGCCCACCGTGGCATCCGAGCAGGACGAGCCGATGATGCCCACGACCGTGGGGTCGCTGGTCAGCGCGAGCGCTGCCTGCGCGCCGCCCTCGACGGTGCACAGCTCGTCCTGGATGTTCAGCTCGATCTCATGGCCGAGGAGCTCGCCGCCGCGCTCGTCGACGGCGACCTCGATGCCGTAGACCATGTCCTCGCCCAGCACTGCGTTGGCGCCGGAGAGCACCTGGTACACGCCGAGCGTGATGGGCTCACCTTCGGGGATGGTGATGACTCTGGAATCCTGGGCCAGTGTGGGCGCGGCGACGGCCGTGGCCAGCAGGCCGGTCGCCGCAGCGACGCCGATGGTCTTGCGCATCATGGTTCCTCGGTACTCCTCCTGCGGGTATCCGTACGGCGCGCTCGGGCGCCATGTGGGGCGACCCAGGTCGTGGAAACGACGAGCCGAGTGCGAAACCGATTCGAGGGTCCCGGTCAGCTGCGAAAGCACCCGGTCCCCCTCGCTCGTCGCACTCGGACGTGCGCACGACACGGCCATGAGCCGCTCAAGCGTGGCGACATTCTAGACCGGTTGGGGGACGTTGCAAGGTGTTGTTGCGGGTGCGGTTCGGTAGCCTCCCTGAGCGTGAGACCCGCTGGAGCACCGAGGCGGCGTTGCGTCGGCGCACCACCACGGTGCGCGTGCGACGGGAATCAAGACGGCCGGGGCACTGGGCCCCGGCCGTTCCTCGATACGAGCGGATGCCGGCAGCGTGCCGGACCGGACCTACTCCTCGGTTTCCACCTCGGCGGCCTCGTCCTCCACGGGCTCCTCGACCGCGGGCTCGTCGGCGGGCGCCGCGGTGGGATCCTCGTCGTCATCGCAGGCGACGATGGCGAACGCGAACACCAGGGCGGCGAATAGGGCGGCGATCCTCTTCATTCCGGAATTCCCTCCTCAGGGTTTGATGGGTGGCGGGCCGACTGGTAACCTCGTCGACTCGGACTTCAAGCGGCACACCCACGCGAAGGGACACGCTCACGGCAAGCGCGTCGTGAAGTATCATAGCCCTCGGCGTTTCGAATGCAAGACGCCCCTGAGCGCCCCGGGCTTGTGCGGACAGCGACCTTCAGCGGTCCTGAACACCCGGTGCGGCGCGCTCGAGGGAGGTCGGCCGCCTTCGATCGGCGGGAAGACCGCTTCCACGCGAGACGACCAGTCGTGATCAGATCGGCCGCAGGTGCCTCCGGGCCCGGCCGTCACTAGGAGATCGACACATCAGCAACGACCGGACACGACTCCCGCGATCCGCGCCGGGCGCCGCCCAGGAGCGCGATCCTCGCCTCGAGTGTCCGCCCTCGCAGAGCTGCCGAACGCGGCTCGCACCACACAGGAGTCCTGCGTGAGCAAGAACGTCGCCGTCTTCGTAGACGTTGCGAACATCTTCTATGCGGCCAAGGCCGCCGGGGTCGATATCGACTACGTCACCCTCCTGAAGTCGGCCACGGCCAATCGCGACTTCGTGCGCGCGTACGCCTATACCGGCCTCGATCCCGAGAACGAGAACCAGCGCCAGTTCCACGCCTTCCTGGCGCGCTCCGGCTACAAGGTCGTGAGCAAGGACATTCGCAAGTACGGCGACGGCCGGGTCAAGGCCAACCTCGATATCGAGCTCGTCGTGGACATGATGCGGCTGGCGGAGAAGCTGGACATCGCCATCGTCGTCTCCGGCGACGGCGACTTCGCCCCGGCCATCACCGCCGTGCAGCAGAAGGGCGTTCGCGTGGAGGTCATCAGCTTCCGCGGCAACACCAGCAGCGATCTCATCGACGCGGCCGACGTGTTCATCGACATCACGAGCGTGGCCAAGGTCGAGAAGGGCGCCCGCAGCGGACGCCGCGTGGCCTCGGACGGCGACCTCTCCATGACCGCTGTGCCGGACAAGGAGTCCGGCGTCAAGCCGCGACGTCGCCGCCGGGCCGAGTCGGACGAGAAGAGCGAGCCGGCCGAGAGGAGCGGCCGCCCGCGCCGCCGAGGTGGCCGCAGGTCGGACGCCGAGAAGCCGGCCGCGAAGACCGAGGAGGTCGAGGTGACCGGCGGTGTGCCCCTCGTTGCCATGCCCGGCGAGAAGCTCTCGCGAGGGGCGGAGGCGGCGGAGGCTCCGGCAGAGCCCACCGAGGCCGAGGCCACCACGGCAGCCGATGACGAAGGGCAGCCCGCCGAGGGTAGCGGCCGCCGCCGGCGCCGCCGGCGCGGTGGTCGTGGTCGCGGCCGTGGCGGCCGTACCGGCGAGGGCGAGACACCGTCCGGCGAGGAGGCACCGGCCTCCGAGGAGGCTGAGGCGATGGCCGCCGCCGACTACGCCGACGAGGTTCCGACGCTGCCGCAGCATTCGGGCTTCGGCTCCGTCTGGGACAGCCAGATCGGCGTGCCTTCCGACACGGCTGCGGCCGCTTCCTCCGAGGCCGCCGTGGATGGCGACGAGCTCGAGGATGAGCCCGAGGTCGCCGAGTACCTCCTGACCGAGAAGAAGCAGGGCCGCCGCCGAGGTGGCCGTGGCGGTCGTGGTCACAGCAGTGGCGGCTACCGTTCGGCGCTCGACCGCGAGCGCTACGGCGTGGGCTCCGGCTCCTCGCGCTTGGGTCGAGGCAGGGGCCGCCCCTCGGGCGCTCCACGTGCCTCGGCGCAGTCGATGGACCCCATCGAGCAGACGCCCGCCGGAGATCCCTGGAGCGAGGTTCCGCCGGAGGTGCAGGAGCTGCTCAAGGCTGAGCTCGCCCGCCGTGAGGCGAAGGCGCCCGCGGACGAGCCCACGGCCGAAGCGGCCGAGGAGAAGCCCAAGAAGCGCCCCACGCGCAGGCGCACGACCAAGAAGGCCACCGAGGCCGAGGCGCCCGCGGACG
>JBFLKP010000079.1:0-7670 GCA_040883225.1 Candidatus Limnocylindrales bacterium
GCAAGCGCGCTGTAGAGCACGGCGCCGAGGCCCCAGACGTCAGCTGCGGCCGTCAACCGTCCGCCCCGGGCCTGCTCGGGCGAGAGGTACTCGAAGGTGCCCATCCCGGGTCGGGCGCGGCCGGGGCGCCGGGCGATGCTGAGGTCGATGAGCCGCGCGCGGCCGGCTTCGGCCACGATGTTGGCCGGCTTCAGGTCAAGGTGCAGCCAGCCGTGGTGGTGCAGGTAGGTCAGCGCGGAGGCCAGCTGCCGGCCCAGCTCGGCGACCTCCGCCACGGGCAGGCGACGGCCGCCCTCGTCGAGACGGTGGATGAGGTGGGAGAGGGTCTCGCCACCGAGCGTCTCGAGGACGACCACGGGCCGGCCATCGGCCGAGGCGTGGGTGAGCTCGTATGCGCGAACGAGGTGCGGGTGGGTCAGGCGGCGCAGCAGCCGTCCTTCCTGCTCTAGCGCGCGCCGCGCCCTGGGCTCGGTGGCGCGGTCCGGCCGCAGCGTCTTGAGGACGCAACGGCAGGCACGTTCCCGGCTCCAGGCATCGTAGACGTCGAGACGATTGCCGCGATTGAGGTGCTCGATGACCTCGAAGCCCGGCGCCAGCTCGGTGCCGCGTGGGACTGGTGGAGGGGTCCGGCGATCAGCCTTCGAGCCCTGCGACGTATCCGGCCGGCCGGGAGTCTCGGACCGCGGCGGGGCGCCGGGAGGCGCCGGCGGGCGGGCGACGGTGTCCATCAGGCGGCACTCCGGGCCGCGTGCGCGACCGCATCACGTGCCGGGTCCGCGGACGCGCCCGACTCGCGAGTGGCGGCTGCGAGGGCACTGGTGACGCTGACCATCCGACCCGACTCTAGCCCCATGATGCGATCGGCGACCTCGAGGGCGACCGGGTCGTGCGTGATGACGATGACCGTACGACCACGGAGGAGCACGCGCAACGCCCGCATGACCTTCCGTGACGTCTCGGCGTCGAGCGCTGCGGTCGGCTCGTCGAGGACCACGACCGGCGCATCCTGGACCAGCAGCCGTGCGATCTCGACACGCGCGCGCTGCCCACCGGAGAGGCGTCGGCCATGCTGTGCCAGCCGCGTAGCGTGGCCATCCCCGAGGGTCTCGCTGAACCCTGCGGCATCGGCGGCTTCCAGTGCGGCCCGCACTTCCGCGTCGGTGGCTCCTGGGCGAGCGTATCGGACGTTCTCCACGAGGCTGGCATCGAGGATGTGCGGATCCTGGAACTGGACGGCGATGTTGCGCCGGAACCCACGCAGCGTCAGTCCTCGGATGTCCCGGCCGTCGAGCAGCACGCGGCCCTCGCTGGGATCGATGAAGCGAAGCAGCAGCTTGACGAGCGTGGACTTGCCCGCACCGCTGGGGCCGACCACCGCGGTCATGCTGCCCGGCTCGAACTCGACGGAGATGCCCGACAGGACCGGCTCTCCACCGGGATAGGCGTAGCCGACCTGCTCGAGGCGGACAAGACCATGGGCACGGCCAGGATCGACCGCGTCGGGTCGTTCCGCGATGCTGGGCTCCTCGTCGAGGACCTCGAGGATCCGCTCGGCTCCTCCGGAGGCGGTGAACGCCGCCGTGGTGAGCTCGGCCAGGTCGCGAACGGGCCGATAGAGCTGCGAGAGATAGGTCAGGAAGACCAGCAGCTCACCGAGGCTCAGTCGCCCATCGGCCAGGGCCAGCGTGCCCAGGCCGGTGATGACGAGGGCCCCGATGACCTCGACGAAGTCGACCAGCGGCATGAGCATCGAGTTGAGTCGTGCCGACGCGACCTCGGCGTCGGCGGCGACCTCGCCTTCGGCGTCGAAGCGCGCCAGTTCGTCGGCCTCACGACCGGTGGCCTGGATGAGCGGCGCATGGCTGAGGCTCTCCTCGGCCAGGGCCATGACGCCGCCGCGACGACGACGGCGCTCACGCGCCAGGTCACGAGCTGCCGAGGCGAAGAGCCGCGCTGCGCCCCAGAAGAGTGGTGCCAGCACCAGCGAGATCACGGCCAGGAGCGGGTCGATGAGGAACATCGCACCAGAGAACAGGATGGCACGCACGACGGCACTCACGATCTCGCCGGGTGCTGAGACCATGAGCCCCTCGACGGCGGCGACGTCCCCCGAGACGCGCGCGAGCGTATCGCCGAGGTGACGACGGTCGAGCGCGTCCGGCGACTGCCTCAGCAGGTGCTGGTACAGCGACCGCCGTACGCCCAACGTGAAGCGCTCCGAGACGTAGGTTCCGACGACGTCATCGACATACGAAAGCACCGCAGACGCGAGCACGAGCCCGATGAAGGCGGCGGCCAGCATCGGCAACAGCGAGAGGTCCGCTGGGGTCAGGACATCGTCGACGACGATCTGGAAGAGCCAGATCTCGAAGGTCTCGATGAGGGGCAGGATGGCCAGGGGGATGAGACCCACCACCACCCAGCGCCGGTACGGGCGGAGGAATGGCCAGAAGCGGCGGACGATCGTGCGGATCGCGACAGGCGGCGCGGCGGGGATGAACGAGGCAGCGTCGAGCGGCGCGCGCACGAGCCGCTCGAGCACGCGCTGGAAGGGTCCGCGGGTCGAACGGTCGCGGCCAGCCACGAGTCGCCTCCAGGGTCGAAATCGGATAGGGGTGGGCGGAGATCGTCGGCGCGACCCCCGCCCGGAATGCGAGGTGTGCTGCCTCGCTAGGTGTTGCTGGTGCGGTTGCGTCGCAGCCAGCGGCGGCGGCGCAGGCGACGCCGACGCCGGCGACGACGTCGGCGTCGGACGTCACTGTCGCTGTCACTGCCTGCGCCGGAGAAGCGAGCGCGAGCCGGGCTCAGGGCCTTGAAGAATCCCACGGACGTACCTCCTTTCATCACTTCCGTGAGGCGACGCCCCACGGTGCTCCGCAGGTTCGTGGCCCACGATGAGAGGAAGGTGAAGCCTGGATGTGAAGCTTCTCATCGTGCCGACGGCTTCAGGGTGATGGCACCGCCGCCTCGCGCTGGTGCAGCTCGCGCCGGATCCGCCAGGTCCGCGACCAGTAGAGCGCCACGATGGCGACCGCGTAGGCGACCTCCGCCAGGCTGCCGCGCAAGATGAACCAGGGGATGAGGAACAGCGTCCAGCCATCGACCATCAGCATCTGGTCCTTGCGCACGAAGCCGACGAGCATCCCCAGCGGCAGCGTGACCACGAGCGCCAGCGGGTCGACCGCACCCACGCCACCGAGCATGGGCGAGATGCCGAAGCCACCGTGGAAGCGGTGCCACAGCGGCCAGATGTGGCCCACCACGGCGAACCCGGCAGCGGCCAGATCGGCCGGCTCGTCGGGGAAGGCGTACCGGAAGGCCAGCGTCACCAGCGCGGCCTTGGCGATGTCGAGGATCGAGACGAGGCAGCCCCAGCGACGACCGGCGCTCATCGAGACGCTCGTCGCGCTGATGCCATCCATCTCGATCTCCGGGCCCTCCGGGAGGGCCACCCTGGTCTTGGAGAGATCGGCCGCGGGGACCACGAACCGACCGACGATGGCGGCGAACGAGATCGAGCCGACGAGGTAGCCGGCGAGCGCGCCGACCACGAGCAAGAGGATCGTCACGACCGCCACGATATCCGCAGGGGCAAGCCCGCGAGCAGGCCTCGGTCAGGGCGGAGGCAGCCGGCCTGGTCGCCTGCTACCGTGGAGCGACCAGCTCCCGCGGTGATCAAGCAGGTTCGACCGTTGTCCCGATCCGACGCACCACACGCGCGTGAGTAGACGCGCCTGGGCCACCATCCTCGTCATCGTGGCGCTGATCATCGTCGGCTCGTTCGCCTTCCTGCAGACCAGCGGCTCGCCGCGCCCGACGACGTACGGTGACATCGGTACCGAGCTCGGCAGTGGCCGTATCGAGCGCCCCGAGCCGGGCTTCGCGGTGACCACGCCACATGGCTGGACCGCGTGGGAGCCATCGACCGACTTCCAGGACTGGTGGGGCGCCGGCACCGTCGTGCACCTGTGGCTGGAGCCGGCCCCCGAGGCCGACGAGTGGTGGATGGGCACCTGCGACATCGGCGAGGACTGTACGCTCGAGCGCATGGTCGAGGCCGGCGGCGAGGCCTACTGCTGGATCGTCGATGACACCGAGCTCGCGACCGACGAAGGCTGGAGCGGCCCCGCCGTGCCCGCGTCCCTGACCGCCACCGGCCTGGCCGGGCAACCGGGCTGGACCGCCATCGACACCACCCTGGAGGTGCTACCCAGCGGTGAGGCCGGGCTGGTCCGCGGCGTCGATCCGAACGGCTGGTCACAGCACATCTGGCACCTCAGCGACGGCGGGCACTGGTTCCGCCTGCTCTGCGGCGTGCTCGACGGCGATGTCGAGCCTCGATCGATCGCCGAGAGCTTCGAGTTCCTGCCCGTGGAGCGCTAGCCCGTGCGTGCCATCATCCAGCCCCGCTACGGCGGTCCCGAGTCGATCGAGCTCTCCGACGAGCCGCGGCCGAGCCCGAAGTCCGGCGAGGTCCTCGTGCGCGTTCGTGCCTCGTCGGTCAACGCGGCCGACATCGAGGTGCTCGATGGCTTCGCGTTCGTGCGCATGGCCTCTCCGTTGCGGCCGGCGCACCGGATCGTGGGCTCGGACATCGCCGGGGTCGTGGAGGAGGTGGGGGCCGACGTCCGCGACATCCAGACAGGGGACTCGGTCATGGGTGACCTCTCCGAGCACGGCTTCGGCGCCTTCGCCGAGTACGCCGTGGCCCCCGCCGAGGCGCTGTGCCGGCTGCCTTCGGGCCTGGCCGTTGCCGATGCCGCGGCCGTGCCTTCGGCCGCGTGGGTCAGCATCAAGGCCGCGCGCGACCTCGAGCCGGGCCAGCGGGTCCTGGTCAACGGCGGCGGCGGCGCGATGGGCTCGTTCGCCATCCAGATGGCCAGGGCGAAGGGCGCGCACGTCACGGCCGTCGACAGCGCTGCCAAGCTCGAGCTCCTGCGCGACCTGGGTGCGGACGAGGTCGTCGACTACCGCGCACGCGACGTGACCGCATCCGACGAGCGCTACGACTTCGTGCTGGACGTCATCGCTCGACGCTCGGTCCGCGACTGGCAGCGGATCCTGAACCCCAGTGGTCGCTATCGCATGGTCGGCGGGTCGGCCTTCCGCATCCTTGCGGGGTACCTGCAGGGGCAGCTCATCGGACGCTCGAGCGAACAGGACCTCGGGCTCCTCATGGGCTGGCCCCATACGCGTCAGGACATGGAGGAGGTCAACGGGCTCATCGAGGCCGGCCTGGTGCGGCCGGCCATCGGGCATCGATTCCCGCTCGAGGAGGCGGCCGCGGCCCTGCGCACGGTGAAGGACGGCCGGTCGATGGGCAAGGTCCTGATCGACATCGAGACGTGAGTCAGCCCATGGTGATGACGGTCTTGCCCTGGCCGTGGCCGGTGGCGACGTAGGCCACGGCCTGCGGTCCCTCGTCCAGGCTGAACGTGCGCCCGATCGCCGGCTTGAGCTTGCCCGCCTCGACCAGCTCGGCCAGGGCGCGGGCATCCTCGCCGGTGCTGACCGAGATGAACGGTCGCGCCTGCTGCTTGTTCACCATCGAGACCGTCAATCCCCTGATGACGTTGCCCAGCCCACCGAACCAGCCCTGCACGGGAGCGCCGTTCGAGAGCAGCTTGCCCTCGGGTGTGAGCAGCTTGCGTACCTGGCCCATGGGACGAGCGGCGACGTTGTCGAGGATCCGGTCGTAGCGCTCGCTGCTGCCGACGTAGTCCTCGGTCTTGTAGTCGATGACGTGATCGGCGCCGAGCGAGCGGACCATCTCCACGTTGGGCGTGCTGCAGACGCCAGTGACCTCCGCGCCCATCGACTTGGCGATCTGGACGGCGAAGCTGCCGACGCCGCCGGAGGCACCGATGACGAGCACCTTCATGCCTGCCTCCACCTTGAGCTGGTCGCGCAAGGCTTGCAGCGCGGTCTGGGCAGAGACGCCCAGGGCAGCGGCTTCCTCGAACGAGAGCGACTCCGGCTTGGGGGCCAGCTTGTCCGCCTTCGCCACCGCGTACTCGGCGAAGGTCCCTGACCCGTTGCCGAAGACCTCGTCGCCGGCCTTCACCGTCGTGACAGCGCTGCCGACCGCCTCCACCGTGCCGGCGAGGTCCATGCCCGGGATCTCGGCCTTCGGTCGGCGCAGGCCGAAGACCGGGCGCATGGCCTTGGGCACGCCCCGCACCACGAAGCAGTCACCGATATGGATCGAAGCCGCGTGCACCCGCACCAGCACCCCATCGTCGGGAAAGGTCGGCTGTTCGACCTCGCGAACCGACAGCACCTCTTCAGGTTCGCCATAGACATCCTGGAACAACGCGCGCATGACCGGACCTCCCTCGTGTCGTTGTGCCTCACAGGCTGACCGTAGGTGTGACCGTTGTCCAGTTCCCGGCTGCCCTAGTGCTCCTGCCGCCTGGCGATGACCAGGGTGTCAAGGGCCGTCCGCGGGCCGTCCGTGGTCTCCACGTGCCGCTCGACGACGTCGGCCGTCAGGATCTCCAGCGCGGCCAGCGCAGCCACCGTCTCATCGAGGTCGTAGCAGCGGTCGGGGTCGGGCGGGCCACCGTAGCCGTGCTCGACGTTCTGGCGGTCGTGCGCGACCACGAGCACGCGTCCGCCGGGCTTCAGCCAGGTCGAGGCGTGCTCGAGCGCCGTGCGGACCTGCCGCGGCGACAGCTGGAGATAGGCGATGACGACGAGGTCGACCGGCTCGGCTGGGGCCCACGAGAGCGCGTCGGCGTTGACCGTCACCACACGCGTCGCCACACCGCTGTCGGCGGCCAGGCGCGCGGTCTTGTCCAGCCCCGCCTGCGAGAAGTCGACGGCCGTCACGGTCCAGCCCTGGCGCGCCAGCCAGACCGCATTGCGCCCCTCGCCGGCAGCCAGGTCGATGGCCGCGCCCGGCTGCAGGTCGCGCACGTGTCGCTCGACGAACTGGTTGGGCTCCACGTCCCAGAGGTAGTCGTGGCCCGCGTACCGCGCATCCCAGCGCTCGACCGCGTCCGACGTCTGGCACTCGGGGCAGAGACCATAGAGCTCGAGCCGGTGCTTCTGCACGGTCCAGCCGGTCGTGCGCTCCATGCCTGCGATGGCCTGGCCCAGGCCCAGGTCGGCCACCTCGGTGACACGCGCGCAGCGCTGGCAGATGACGTGGTGGTGATGATGACGAGGCAGACAGGGCACGTAGGCGTGGTCGCCGTTGGGCAGGTCGATGCGCTCCAGCAGCTGCAGCTCGGTGAAGAGGTCGAGCGCACGGAAGACCGTGGCCCGCCCGATGTCAAGGTCACGCTCCTGCGCTTGCGCGATGAGGTCATTGGCCGTGAAGTGGCCGGACCGCTCGGCCACGAGCTCGGCCACGAGACGACGCGGCTCGGTGAGACGATAGCCGGCGGCGGCGAGCGCTCCGGTGAGTGGTTCGGTCGCGGTCATCGCCCTCCATGATACCGAGACTCAGTCTCGATAGGCACGATGCGACCGGCCATCGACCGCGTCGGCGTGGGACGGGTGACACCGGCGTCGGTATGCTCGAACGAGCGGGGAGGCGACCTCGAGCCTCTCGCGAGCAGGGGAGCCCACATGCGTGACACACTCGGCGAGTACGCCTTCACCGTCCATCTCGACACAGGCTACGAGGACGCCCTCGAGCGCACCGTGGCCGCGCTCAAGGAGCA
>JBFLKP010000080.1:0-2885 GCA_040883225.1 Candidatus Limnocylindrales bacterium
CCTAGTGCGCGTGCGGGTGCGGATCGGGATCGGTGAGCCCGCCTGAGACGGGCGAAGGCCTGGCCGCGTCGTGCGGTGGCGCCGGGACGCGAGGTGGCTCCGTGATGAGGTACTCCCGAACGCGCTTCGCGTGGTCCTCGCGCGGGTCGAGACCGGCAAGGAAACGCGCTCGGTCGACTTGGCGCTCTTCGAGGTCGGCCTGCGAGCGATCGACCCGATCGGCCAGCTCCGGCGTGATCCCCCAGGCGTAGTCCTCGAAGCTGTCTCCACGCTCGTCCCAGGCCGCCAGCACCGCCGGAGGGCGTCTTTGCAGGTGTCCTTGTGCATCCCGCTCGGCGGGCCGGAGGTAGTGGACCACGCTGCACCGCAAGCCTTGCTGCGTGTCCCGCGCCACGACCACGACGCCAAGGCGCCGCACGGCGTCCTCGGGCAGGCCGGATCCCTTCAGCCGCTCCAGCACGCCCTCGAGGCCCGCTGCCGCCAACGTGATGCCGACGCCGACGCCGCCGCGCAGCAGGGCGGCCAGCCGATCGGCGGTGACGCGCTCCTCGTCAGCGTCGAGCACGACCCAGCGACGGGCCGGATCGAGCGAGAGCAGGCCGCTCGCCAGCGACCGCCGCGCGGCCGCCGAGGCAGGACCGGTCACCACCAGCGGTACCCCGCCATCGATCAGCAGCCACAGCAGCGCGGCCGTTCGAGGGTCGAGCGTTCCGGTACGCAGGATCGTGATGGGCTTGATCGGGGTCACGCTCCCAGTATCCGTCAACGGAGCGCGACCTGGTCACTGAGCAGTTGGCAGTGACAGATCCACTGAGCAACAACACACCGATAGCCGGGGGGTTGACAGCGGGTATACGCTTCTGGACGGCCGAACTGCGCCCGGCCTTTCGCACTGGATTTCGCACAGGAGATTCCGAAGACAGATGTCAAGCATCCAGCTCGCCAGCTTCGCTGCCTCGCCGCAGCGGCTGCGTGTGCCCGTTGCCGGCACCGCGGATGCGGGAGATCCGTGCCCTTCGTAGATCCACCAGGCGCCTGAAGCGCCAGTCGATCGAGCCGGAGGGCCGGACGGGCCCCCCGGCTTTTTTGATGCCCTCAGCACCCCAGGCATCGAGAGCCAGGACTCCCGCGCTTCCACGCTGAAGCAGGGCCCGCCCCACGTTCCTCGACACCACAGGAGGTGACCGATGGTCATCAGCACAGAACCCCGCCCCTCGATCGACATGCCCATCACCCTGCCGCCGGAGCCCTCGACCGAGCCGGCTCCGACGACGACGGCCCGTCCCTGGGCGGACGGCAGCACGGCGTTGCTCGTCGACCACGTGACCAAGCGCTTCAAGCTCGGCCGCAAGAAGCCGACCGTCACCGCCGTCGACGACGTCACGCTGCGCGTGGAGCGCGGCGAGATCTACGGGATCCTTGGAGCCAACGGAGGTGGCAAGTCCACGCTCATCCGCCTCGTCAGCACGCTGCTGACGCTCGATAGCGGTCGCGTCGAGGTCTTCGGCCACGACGTGGAACGAGACGAGATGGCGGTCAAGCGCCTCATCAACCGGGTCTCGGTGGACGCGGCCTTCTTCAAGAAGCTCTCGCCCCACGAGAACCTGCTCTACGCGGCCCGACTCTACGGGCTCGAGGCCGCCGAGGCGAGACGGGAAGCGGAACGCATCCTCGCCCGTCTCGGCGTCGCCAGGGCCCGCCTGGGCAGCCCGCTGGAGCAGATGAGCCGTGGGATGCAGCAGAAGGTGGCCATCGCGAGGGCCATCCTCACGAGCCCCACGCTACTGCTGCTCGACGAGCCGACGACCGGCCTCGACCCGCGCAGCAAGCTCGACGTGCAGGCCTTCATCGAGGAGATCAAGGCCACCCACGACGCCACCATCCTGCTCACGACGCACGACCTCGCCGAGGCCGACCGCCTCTGCGACCGCCTTTCGATCCTCGATCAGGGGCGGCTCGTGGTCGAGGGCACCCCTGACGAACTGAAAGACAAGGTCGCGCTCGAGCACGATCTTCCATCCACGCTCGAATCGGTCTTCATGACCTGGACCGGGCGCTCCCTCGACGACGACGTCGAGGACGAGGAGGACGACTGAACATGCGAACCCCGATCCGTCGCAATGACCGCGTGCGGAACCACACCCCGCCCGACCGCGCCCGACGGCGCGCCGTCTATCGACACTCCATCCGCTATCCGCGGATCCAGGGAGCTGACCGCTCATGGCACTGCTGACACGCGAGCTCGTCGCGAGCTACGCGTTCATCGAACGAAACTTCTTCCTGACCAAGCGCTACTGGGGCTGGGAGATCGCCTGGCTCGTGTACGCCACCGCCAGCGCCCTGGCCATCGCCTTCATCGGCGTTGACCAGGGCGACCAGCGGCTCGTGCTGATGCTGATGATCGGCGCGGTCTTCTGGAACTTCCTCTCCATCGTCTTCGGTTTCATCGCCGAGACGGTCGCCTGGGAGCGCTGGGAGGGCACTCTCGAATACACCTTCATGGCTCCGGTCCGACGCTGGGCCCAGCTGCTGGGCAGCACGATGTACGCCGTCCTCTACGGGCTGGTGCACACGTTCGTCATGCTCATCGTGCTGGCGGTCTTCTTCGGTCTGGACTTCACCCAGGCTGACCCGGTGACGCCGATCGTCTTCCTGGCCGTGGGCTCGCTGTCGTTCATCGGTATCGGCATGATGGCGGCCATCCTGCCGCTCATGTACGTCGAGCGCGGCGCACAGATGACCTTCGTGCTGCAATCGGTGCTGCTGTTGGTCAGCGGCGTCTACTACAGCGTCGAGGTGCTGCCCGAGTGGATGCAGCTGCTCAGCCGCCTCTCACCGGCGACCTACGTCCTCGAGGCCATGCGCGCCGGGCTCATCGACGGCAC
>JBFLKP010000081.1:0-3809 GCA_040883225.1 Candidatus Limnocylindrales bacterium
CACTGTTTGCGGGCCGTGACCTGGGCGCGATGACCACCACGGTCACGGTCGAGGACCCGGAGGGCAACGCGGTCGAGCGCGTCGTGCCGAAGAGCGAATTCCGTAAGAGTCTCGTGCTGTTTCCGTTCACGGTGGAGGGCGGCGACCCCGATGCCGTGGACCTCGCGCACGGGGCGCTCAACGCGCTCGCCGTCGACCTGGTCCAGGACAGTTTCATCGACGCCCGGCCGCCGGCGCTGTACCGGGACAAGGCACGGAGCGCAGGCTACGAGATCGGGGACGTGCCCCGGGCACTGAAGCGCCGGATCACCCGTGAGTTCGACATCGATCACTTCATGGACGGCGTCTTCGCGTACGACGGCTCGACGATCCGGCTCTCCGTCCAGCTCCACGATGCCGAGCGCGGCGGACTGGTCGCCGAGCACCGGTACGAGGGCCAGGACCTGATGGTGCTCATCGACGACGCAGCCGTCGGCTTGCGCAGGGATCTCGGGCTGCCGGCGCGCCATATCGAGGAAACCCTCGACCTGCCTGCGCGGGACCACGCGACCGGGTCGCTCGAGGCACTGCAAGCTTATGGCCATGCCAACCGTGCGCTCCTCGAGCGGGACGACTTCGAGGCCGCGCGCGCCGCCCTGCAGAGGGCGGTGGACCTGGACCCGACTTACGCCGTTGCCGCGTTCAATCTCTACCAGCTGAGCATCCTCAGCGGGGATGTCGCCGGGGCCACGGCGGCGATCCGGCTGGCGATGGACCACCTCTACCGCATGCCCGAGCGCTTCCAGTTCGCAGTGCGCGCCGAGTGGTACGCGATGCAGCGCGACCTGCCCAAGGCCTTCGCCGTATACGAAATGTGGGCCGAGCTCTATCCCCAGGATCTCGACGCCCAGCTCAACAGCGCCCGGGTCCGGACCTTCCAGGGCGACCGGCAAGGGGCGCTGGCGGCCTTCGAGAAAGCGCTCGCGCTCGACCCCACGCGGCTGGATATTGTCGAGGAAGTTGGCAAGCTCAACGATCAACTGGGCCGGCCGGGCGCGGCACGAGCCGCTTATGAGCGCATCATTGCCGAGCGGCCGGGCAGCGAGACGGGGTTCCTGTTGCTGGCCAGGCTGGAGAGCCGCGAGGGCAACCACGATGAGGCGCGGGCACTGTACGAACGTGCCTCACTGGTGGCGTCCGAGAACATCGAGGTCATCAGCGGGCTGGCGGAACTGCACGCGGACCTGGGCGGGTTCGAAGCTGCGGAGGCGGCTTTCGAGCAGGCCCTCGCTGCGGCCAGGACGCCGGAGCAGCGCTACGAGGTGCTGCGTGCCCTGCGGCGCTACCACGCCTACCGGGGCGCATACCTGCGGGCGCTCGACTATCAGCTGCAGCTGGAGGCCGAGGGCGCGGCATTCCTGCCGCCCGTCGCCCAGGTCCAGGCCCGGCTCCTGGGCCTCAGGACCTACGTCCACGCCGGGCAAGCCGAGGAGGCCCTGGAGCGGCTGGCGGAGCTGGCCGGCCAGCTGCAGCCGCCGATGGACGCGCTGGTGCCTATCGGGCGTATCGCGCTCCACGAGTCGATGGGTGAAGCCGAGCCCCTGGCAGCAGCGCTGGACGAGGCCCGCGCAATGCTCGAACGCACCGGGCTGAACATGCTGGAGCGGGACATCGTGTACGGCCAGGGCCGGCTGCACGAGATTCGCGGCGAGTGGGACCAGGCCATCGCCGCCTACGAGGAGGAGTTTCGCCTGTCTCCGACCGACACCTCGATCCCCCTCCAGCTGGGCCGGGTCTACCGCGCCAGGGGCGATCTCGGCGCGGCCGAGAAGCAGCTCCGGGCGACGCTCACCGCGCAGCCGTCGCATGGCCGCGCCAATTACGAGCTGGCCCTGGTCTATGCAGCGCGCGGCGGCCGCGCGGAAGCCATCCGCCACCTGGAACGGGCGCTCGCGACCTGGGCGTCGGCGGATGAGGCTTTCGAGTATCCGCGGCGTGCGCGGGAGAAACTGGCGACCCTGAGGGAGGCGGGCTGAGCTTTCGCCACGGCACTCCGCGTAAGATATCGGGGCCACGCCGAGTATAAGGGAGCCCCCCGATGCAGCAGCCGGAGCACAGCGAGGACGTCGCCGAAGTCCTCGAGGAAATCACCCCCGAGCAGTGGCAGGTGATCCGTGCCGCCATCGCGGCGGAGGACGCGCTCGCGCTGAAGACGGCGCTCGAGCCCGTCCATCCGGCGGACATCGCCGACCTCCTCGAGCAGCTCGACTCGGAGCAGCGGACAACTTTTCTCCGGCTCTACGCCTCGGAATTCGAAGGCGACATCCTCTCCGAGATCGACGAGTCGATCCGCGAGGAAGTCATCGAGGTCCTGCCGCCGGAGGTGCTGGCCGAGGCGGTGCGGGAGCTCGACTCGGACGACCTGGTGGACATCCTCGAGGACCTCGAGCAGCCCGAGCGCGACTTCATTCTCGACTCGCTGGAGAGCGAGGACCGCGAGGCGGTGCAGAGCGCCATGGCCTGGCCGGAGGGCTCGGCCGGCCGCCTGATGCAGGTGGAGACCGTCACCGCCCCCGAGAATTTCAGCGTCGGCGAGATGATCGACTACCTGCGCTCCGCCGAGTGGCTACCCGACCAGTTCTATCACATCATCCTGGTCGATCCCGACGGCCACCCCACGGGCTACGCCACACTCGGGCGGGTGCTGGCCTCGCGGCGCGACGTGCTGCTGAAAGACATCACCGAGGAGAGCTTCCGTACCGTGAAAGCGGCGGAAGACGAGGCCGAGGTGGCACACCTGTTCAACAAGTACCACCTGATCTCGATGCCCGTCACCGACGAGTCCGGGCAGCTCGTCGGGGTGATCACCATCGACGACGCCATGAACGTGCTCGACGAGGAGCTGGAAGAGGACATCCTGCGCCTGGCCGGCGTCAGCGAGGAGAGCTCGCTCAGCGACCGCATCTGGGACACCACCCGCGGGCGCTTCATATGGCTGTTCATCAACCTCCTCACCGCGATCTTCGCTTCCTTCGTGATCTCGCTGTTCGAGGAAGAGCTCGAGGCGATGGTGGCGCTGGCGGTGCTGATGCCGATCGTGGCCTCGATGGGCGGCAATGCCGGCACGCAGTCGATGACCGTGGCCGTGCGCGCCCTGGCCACGAGGGAGTTGACCGGCCAGAATGCACGGCGCGTGCTATGGCGCGAGGTCGTGGTCGGCGTGCTGAACGGCGGCGCCTTCGGCATGATCATGTCCCTGGTCGTCGCGTACTGGTTCGGCGTCCCGATGCTCGCGGCGGTCATCGCCATGGCCATGATGTTGACCCTGGCGGCGGCGGCCTTCGCCGGTATCGTGCTGCCGCTGGCGCTCGACAAGCTGGGCGTCGATCCTGCGCTGGCGTCGGGGCCCTTCGTCACCACGGTGACCGACGTGGTGGGGTTCTTCGCGTTCCTCGGGTTGGCGTCGCTGGTTCTGCTCTGAGGCCGTCGGGCGCAAGTGGGAGTCATGGCATGAAATGGAAAGGTCGTCGCGGCAGCACGAATGTCGAGGACGCGCGCGGCCGGCGCGTGGCGGCGGGCGCCGGCGGGTTGGGCATGATCCTCAACCTGGTCGGCCGGACCTTCGGCATCAAGGGCATCCTGCTGCTGGTGGTGCTCGGTTTCATCGGCTGGCAGATGGGCCTGCTGGATCCTGCTGCGCTCATGGGCGGCGGCCGGGTACAGGAGACGGCTTACCAGCCGAGCCCGGAAGAGCAGGAGCGCTTCGAGTTCGTGCGCGTCGTGCTGGCCGACACCGAAGACGTGTGGGCGCGGGAGTTCGAGCGTATCGG
>JBFLKP010000082.1:0-2871 GCA_040883225.1 Candidatus Limnocylindrales bacterium
CGGCGTGGGCTCGGGGGTCGGCTCCGGCGTGGGCTCGGGGGTCGGCTCCGGCGTGGGCTCGGGGGTCGGCTCCGGCGTGGGCTCGGGGGTCGGCTCCAGCGTCGCCGCCACCGGAGCGGTCGTCGGCGTAGGCTCCTCGGTGGGGGCTGGCGTCGGATCCTCGGGACGGCAGGCCACAGCCACGAACGCGCCAGCGGCGATGATCGCTGACCACTTCGTCAGACGTGTGAGACCGGTCTTGTCCAAGGGTGTGCCCTCCTGCCCTGCCATCTGCGGGTAAGCCAGGCCCCGGCCCCCTCTCGGCCGTGCTGGCGATCGTGAATGTGGCGATACCTTACCTGACGGCTTGACTAGTCGTCGCAGGCCGGCGTGTCGGGGAAGAGCTGGCGGACATTCTGCGCGGTCACCAGCTCCAGCTCGGCCAGCAGTCGCGGCGGGACCTCCGCGCCTTCGATGGCGGCCACCATGGCGGGCACGACGGTGTCACCGAAGCGGCCCGGGAACTGCGCCACCGAGGCCACGTAGTGGTTGTCGCAAGCGATGGTCTGGCGGATGACCGGGTCGGCCAGCTGGCCGCTCAGCCACACGTGGTTGGAGCGGTCACGCTTGGCGGCCGCACTCATGGCACCCAGGATGGCGTCCTCCGAGACGCCGGCGACCATGATGGGCTTGCCCTTGATGTCATCGAGCACGCCCGCGAACTGGGTTCTCGCGGTGACGAGGTGCTGGGCGTCGTTGAGCGTGATGTCCTGCCTGGGCAGCTCGCAGTGCTCCTGGTAGCCCTCCCGGTAGCCATCCATGCGCGCGCCACCGATGGGATCCTGCGCGCCGGACTCCAGCGAGACGAAGGCCTTGACCTTGCACTCGAAGCGCCCCGCAGCCAGGGCCCCGAGAGCAGAACCTGCCAACCGCCCCGACTCTGCCTGATCGATCTCGAAGAGCGAGACCTGACAGGGACCCTGGTCATAGACGATGCCGATGGTGGGCCGATCGTCGAGGGCCTCGCAGACGGCCTCGTTGAGGTCAGGGAACGGCTGCATGCTGATGACGCCGCTGACGCCTTCCCGGGCCAGCTCGTCGGCACAGGCACGGACCCCCGATCGCGTCCAGCCCGAGTCGCACTCGACGAGGTCGATCCCGGCCGCGGCCGCGGCCTCGCGCACGCCGCCACTGATGGTCTGGACGAAGGCCTGCGACTCGTCGAGCGAGATGTAGCCGATGGCTGGCGCGGTCCGCACGACGGGTTCCGCGGCCTGGGCCGCGGCGACCTCCGGCGCCGACCCATCGCCCGGCCCGGCCATGTCGCCGCTGGCCTCACCGGCGACGAAGCCGGCCTCGCCCGCGGGCTCACCCGGCGTGGGTAGATCCGTGGCGACATCGGCGGGAGGGGATGCGGCGAGCCCGTTGCCTGCTGCGGCAGGCTCGCCCGGCAGCTCGGTCGTCTGCAGCTCGGCGGGGCCATCGCTGGTGGCGGTCACGCAGGCAGCAGCGACCAGGCCGATGGTCACCAGCAGCGAGCCGGCCGCGGCACGGGCGCCCTGGGCGGCGAGGTTGGAACGGTGTGGAGCGGAGTTCAGGTCACGACCTCTCGGTAGACATCGATGAAGCGCTGGGCGCGCCGCTCAGCGACATCGGCGGTGTCGCGCATGCGCAGCCCGTACGGCGCGAGATTGGGGTCGACCACGCCGATGGCAAAGCTCATCGAGCGCGACAGCAACGCGTCCGTGATAGGAAGCATACCCACCTCGTAACGAATCGCGTTGGGATGGCATTCGCAGTCGAAGGGACAGCCACGGCCGGTGACGGTGCGGCGGGCCAGCAGGTGCTCCATCTGGCTGTAGACGTGCCAGGCCGTGTGGTCGAGCGTGATCGATCCGAGCTCGCGGGTCACGGCCGCAGCCGTGGCAGCGTCGGGGAAGACGATGACGAGGTGGGTCGCGAGATCGCCGTCGCGGTCGGTCAGCTCGCGAAAGCCGATGCCCGGAAGGCTCCCGATGAGGTCCCACACGCGATCGCGGTTGCGGCGCAGGTGGCCCCGGATGCGATCGAGCTTGCGCAGCTGGGCGACGAGCAGTGCGCCCTGTACCTCGGTCATGCGGAAGTTGAGCCCGAGCGCCGGCGCATCCGGCACGGCCAGACCACGGCCGTCCTGCACCTGCCCCTGGTCGTGCATCGCGAAGCAGCGCTCGAAGAGCGCATCGTCGCTGGTCACGAGCATGCCGCCGTCGCCGGCGGTGATGGTCTTGTACTCGTTGAAGCTGTAGGCCCCGGCATCGCCGATGGAGCCCAGCCAGCGGCCTCGATGGGTGGCCCCGAAGGCCTGCGCCGCGTCCTCGATGAGCGCCAGCCCGTGGCGTTCGGCGATGGCCTTGAGCTCATCGATGCGGGCCGGCGCGCCGAGCATGTGCACGGCCACGATGGCCCGGGTTCGGGGCGTGATGCGGCGTTCGACGTCGGCCGGCTCGAGGTCGAAGGTGGCGTCGACCTCGGCCAGCACGGGCACAGCCCGGGCATAGACGACCGAGGAGATGGTGGCCACGTAGGTGAAGCCGGGCACGATGACCTCGTCGCCCGGACCGACGCCCAGACCCACCAGTGCGAGGAACAGCGCGCTGGTGCCGGCGTTGACGCAGAGCGCGTGCCCGACACCGGCTCGCTCGGCCACGGCCAGCTCGAAGCTGCGCACTTTGGCCGGGAACGTGTCGTCGTCGGGCCCGTAGCGACTGAGCCGACCGCTGCGGATGACCTCGGTCAGCTCCGCCAACTCCTCATCGCCGACCAGGTCGAGTCCGGGACCAGGCATGGCCTACCTCCTCACGGCATGGGTCGCGACGGTAGCATGGGAGCGGCCGACGCCCCCGCGTTCGCCTA
>JBFLKP010000009.1:0-3712 GCA_040883225.1 Candidatus Limnocylindrales bacterium
TCTCGATCACCTCACGCGAGGCGTCCAGCGCGATCGCACTCTCGGTGATCTCAGCGACCCACGCGATGGGCAGCACGCGGCGATCCGGCATGAGCCCACGCTCCCCGACCACGATGTGCGTGGGCTGCCCTTCCTGGGTCGTGATGACGCGCTCGAGTCGCCCCACCTCGTTCCCATCGACGTCGAGCACGGTCGCGTCGGCTTCGACCGCCGTCAGGCGGTCGGGGATGTTCCTCCTGTCGACGGGCACCAGCTCGGCATCGACCGGCGGCATGGTCTCGCCGACCGGGCCGCTCATGGGCATCCTGAGGCGGACGCCCTCGACGGGGGAGCCCGCTGGCCGTTCCCTGTCCGGTAGCGGCTCGTAGGACTGCTCGACGAACGGCTGCAGGTCGTCGAGCGTGACCTCCTGGCCCAGGTTGATGCGCTCGGCCGTGGCGGTGGCGATGTCCGCGATGGGCACGAGCCGGTCCTCGCTGAAGAGGACGCCCTTCCGGACCACCAGGTGGGAGATCGCAAGTGTCTCGGGGTCGAGCACGATGCGACCGACCGTGCCGACGTGCTCATCATGTGCGGTGTAGACGTTCGTCTCGCTGGTGATCTCAAGCATCGCTGTCTCCGGGGCGGGGGTGCGGGTTACTGGCGATGATGACCTGAGCGCCGACACCTGCGCGGCCCTGGTTTGGGCTGAAGGTGTTGCAATCCCGTTTCGATGTCCTGTGGCCGGTACGATGGATAGGATGACTGGCACGTTGGTGCGGACGCTGGCGATCGCGCTGGCAGTGGGCAGCACCGCCAGTGGGTGCTCGCTCCTGGATGAGGATCCATCGCGGGCCACCCTTGGTGAGTTGCTCCTGGGCACGTACGACCGCGAGCAGGTCACCGGCGTCGACCTCGTATCCCTGGGCTTCGACCAGGATGACGCGCCATCGTTCTGCGACGCGGCGGGTTCGACGCCGATCCGCTGGACGGCGGATGCCGTGGTGCCGATGCAGATCTGGGTCGATACCTTCACGTCGGTCACCGACACCCCAGATGCCGCGCGCTCATCCGTCGCACACCTCGTGGACTTCGCCGAGCGCCGCCTGCGTTGGAGCCTGTCGGGGAACGAGATCCGCCCGGACTGGGATCCCGTCACGGCTTCCGCCGCGGAGACGGTGATCGAGGTGGCCATCGCCGAGTGCCCGGGCCTTCCGCTTGTCATCGGTCCACCGGGCCGTTCCGATCGGCCGAGCGGTTGGGCAGGGATGTCGGACACAGAAGTCCGAGAGCACTGTGTCCGGATGAAGGCCCGGCTCGAGGCAGGGTTGGCCGAGTTCGAGGAGGACGTCGGCCGTCCACCGCGGCACGAGACGGAGATGGACCTCCCAGGCGCGTACTACGGCGCGAACGACTTCTTTGGGCTGGAAGCCGAAAGTGGCGGTCGACCGAGGGTCGTGGCAGTGCCTGGAGGCGCCTGCGACCTGTAGGCTCGACCCACGTCACGCTAGGGCCCGCGCCTCACTCGGCGCGCAGGGCCCGGTCGGTGATCTCCAGGTCGACCTCGAGGGTGCGCGAGGCCGGGATGCCGCGTTCCCCGAGGACCTCGTGGTAGGCCCGGACGGCGTCCGCCGGCGTGATCTCGCCACGCACGACAGGCCGCAGCAGGTCGACGAGGTCGAGCTGTGACTCGGCATGCTGGATCTTGCGCCCGAAGAGCGCGACGCGCGCGCCGTGGGTGTGAGCCCGGTGCAGCAGCTCGAACGTGTCGCGTGTCGTGCCCACGGCGCCGCCGTAGATGCCGACCACCAGCGTCGGGTCGTGCTCGGTGAGCTCGCGCAGCACGTCGGCACCGTTGTAGCCCAGCTTGAGGAAGAGCGGACGCTCGGCGCTGACGACCCCCGCGAGCGCGCGCACGATGGAGTCGTTGACGAAGGCGCCGACCTCGTCGGGCTCGAGCCGGCTGGGCGCGTTGGGATTGAAGACCTCCAGGAAGTGGCGCATGCCGATGGCCGCGGCCTCGCGCCGGAAGGCGGCGTACGCCTCGAGCGAGACGAGGTCGGCCTCGAGGTCGTTGTTGAAGGTGATCGAGTAGAGCACGAGATCGCAGAACGGGCGGACCGCCGCGAGATCGACGGTGCGGAAGGGCCGCGACGGCATCGTGGCGTAGCCCGCGCCTCGGCCGACCCAGACGTCGCTCGTGTCATTGGCGCGGACGGCCAGCGTGACCTCGTCCGGCACCGAGCCATCGTCGGCCAGGCGCTCCGCATTCGACGCCGACATCAGCAGGATGTCCACGACGCCGTGGGCAGCCTGTCGGCGCATCGCTTCGAGGTAGCCGGCTCGCGTGCGGTAGCGACCAGGACCGATGTCGCCGTCGGGCGCATCCGGGAGCCGGCCCCCGGCGGTGAGCCCGAAGCCCATGTCCGCATCCTTGGCGTCGGCGATGATGAAGTCGTCGGGCGTGTAGGCACCCGTGAGGATGCGCTGCAGCTTGGCCTCGAGTCGGCGGGTCGCTATGGGCACGATGGCAGCGTAACAGGACCTGTGGGGGCGTCCGGCGGGAGCGTCAGCCGCCGGCCTCGGGAGCGCGGAACGCCTCCGCCAGGATGGCGCCCCAGAGCATGGCCTCGTCGGCGAGGAAGATGCCCAACGTGCCGCGATAGGGCACGACCCGCGGATCGTCGCCGTCGTACACCTCGCGCACGGTGGCATCACGCTCGACGAGCGCGCGATAGGCTTCGAGCGTGGGGCCGGCGGCATCGTGCACGCATCGCTGCAGCAGGCGCAGGTACATCGCGCCCAATGAGGTCCACACAGCCGTGCCCTGGTAGTCGGGCACGAAGAGCTGGGTCAGGCGGTCCTCCTTGGCCTCGTCGCGCACCGCCGCATAGCGCAACGGCACGGGGTCGACCAGGCCGGCGTCGCGCGCGGCATCGAGCGCCGCACGGAGGCCCAGCTCGTCGGGCACGACGCCGAAGAAGAACGGCGCCACCGTGGCGTCCCCGGTGACCTCGTCGGCATCCGCCCGGTCGACGAACCGATCGCCACGCCAGAAGGCGTCGATGAAGCGGTCCACGGCGCCGTCTGGCACCGGCGACGGGAACCAGCCGGTCTCTCGCAGGTGCCGATCGAGCAGCAGCACCATGGCGTTGGCGTACGCCGTCGAGCGGTTGCGCACGGTGTCGCGATGCGTGCTGAAGGCGCGGTCATCGCGCACGAGGCCGGTGGCCGGGTCGATGACGGTCCGGGCGTAGCGATCCGCATCCCGCTGCAGCCAGTCGCCGTGGGCGGCAACGAGGTCGTCGGCCGCGGCCGCGTGCAGGGAATGCAGCAGCAGCGGCAGCGAGTCGACGCCGAAGGTCCAGACGTCGCGCGCCCAGCGGCGGCCGACGATGGTGGTGGTGACGTGGCCCTCGGCGCGCCACACGTCGAGCATCCAGCCGAGGCTCTGGTGCAGCCGCTCGCGGTGGCCCAGGAGCATGAGCGACGGCGCCGCGAAGCCGAGGTCGCGGGTCCAGGCCTGGCGGAAGTGCCCGGCGGAGGCGTTGTAGTGGTCGCCGGCCCAACAGGCCTCGATGACCGCGTCACAGACCGCGGCTGCATCGCCCTCGTAGCGGCGCGTGCCCAGCACACGGCGACGCAGCACGCGCGTCGCAGAGGCGGCGTAGTTCGGCCACATCGCCGGGTCGAGCTGGGAGGTCAGCCACATCGCCTCCCGATGGTGGCCCAA
>JBFLKP010000083.1:0-5971 GCA_040883225.1 Candidatus Limnocylindrales bacterium
CCCCTCCGGCACGGCCGCCAGCAGGCGTGCGCGAAGGACCTCATCGACGAGGTCCTCGTCGACCGCCACCACCCGGGCCTGGGCCGATCCGGTGAGCTCGAACTCGGCCACGCTCCGGCCTACGACGGCAGCTGCCGCCGGCTCCAGCGTGACCGGCCCGAGCACGGCCGTGCCGGGATAGACCGTGGTGCCGTCGGGGGCATCGACCGGATCGCGCAGATAGGCCGCCAGCTCCCCCGTGAGCCGGTTGCGCAGGTCCACGGCGGCCTCGTCGTAATCAGCGGCGATCACCAGCGGGGTCTGCTCGAAGCGCCCGCCGCCGGTGGGCTCGGGGTTGCTCACCGTGATGCCCTGGCCTTCGAGCGAGGGCACGATGCTGATGGCGTCGGCGGGCACGTTCCCCCCCTCGCCGGGATCGACCGCCTCGATGGGAGCGGTGACGGAGGCGGCCGTGCCCTCCGAGCGCGGCAGCGTGACGCTCTCGGTGGTGCGGAAGGCGATGCCGGCCGGTGTCACCACGCGCGTGCCGGCGGCGATCTCCTGGTCGAACTCCTGCTCCAGCGCCGAGAACACGACCTCGCCGCCCGCGCTGGTCTCGACCGTCTCGGAGCCGGTGGCACGGTACGTATCCGCCGCCTGCAGCGGCACCGTCACCAGGCTCGCCGGGATGGTCCCACCCTCGAGGTCGACGTCTCCCGAGCCGACCGAGGCCACGACGGCGATGTCCAACGGTCCCACGTTCGCCACCCGGGGCACGAGCGTGACCTCGGCGGTGGGTGCGACCTCGGTCACGACGAAGCCGCCGACGACCGCGAGCACGAGCACGACCACGGTCGCGACACGCAGCCGCTGGCTGCGCCAGGTCAGCGCGCCACGTTCGGGGACCGGCGGGTCGACCGTGGCCGGGCGAGGCGCCTCGTCAGGCGTCGCCACCGGCTGCGGAGGGGTGTCGCCGCGCTGCAGGGCCAGCTCGGCCTCGTCGGGCGTGGTCGTGGCCAGGACACCGGCCGAGGTCGCCAGCGCTCGCACCTGCTCATCGGGGCTGGCCACGGCCAGGCGCAGGTCGCGCGAGGTCGCCTCACGCGCCAGGAGCTTGAAGTTGATGCGCCCGGTGGCGATGCGCGAGCCGGGCGGCACCACGAACACGACCTCCTCGGCGTCGGTCCCGCGCAGGCGCGCCACGGCATCGGTGATCTCGTCGTCGTTGTCCAGGTACCACGTGGTCATCGGGCCTCAGTCTGCCTTACGGACGAGCAGGACGTGGGCAGCCGTCGTCCTAGACCCGCATCCCCTTGAGCACACGCGCGAGCGCCGCGTCGAGCGGCTCCTGCGGCTGGGAGGCCTCGACCGCCTGGAAGGCCAGTGCCATGGGCGTCACGTCCTGCTGGTCGACGAGCAGCCCGGTGGCGTCGGAGACCTCGGTCACCGCGCCAGGGTCCATCATCGAGACCAGGGGTCGGCGCGCGAAGGGCAGGCTCGCGCCGAAGCCGTCCGACTCGAGCGCGGCCCGGATCTCAGGCAGCGCCGAACCGCCGCCGCAGAGCTCGATGCGCCCGGGGAGCAGACCGCCCTGCCCGAACTCCTCGAGCACCAGCTCCACGCCCGCGGCCCACACCGCGATGTCCTCGGCGATGATCTCGTGGACTTCCTCGGCGTCGTCGACCGGCTCGCCCTGGGCGTGCGCGATCTTGACCCGCTCGGCCTCCTCGAAGGCGATGTCGAGTCGATCCGCGAGGGACTTGGTGAAGGCGCGGCCGCCGAGCGCGAACATGCGCGTGCCCTCGACCGAACCCGAGCGCACGAGGGCCACGTCGGTGGTGCCGCCACCGACATCGATGAAGAGCGCGCCCGACTGCCCGACCTGCTCGCCGGCGATGGAGCGGGCCACGGCGTACGGCTCGGCCACGACCTTGATGAGCTCGAGCCCGAGCTGCTCGACGACCGACTCGAGCGCGCCGAGGTGGACCAGCGGGGCGTAGGCGTTGAAGACCGAGATGCGCAGGTGTCGGCCCTGGAAGCCGACCGGGTTGGAGACCGCGTAGCCGTCGATGCCGGCCGACGCGACTGTCGCGTGGACGAGGCGGACATCGACGTTGGCCAGCCCCGTCTCCCAAGTGATCGTCCGTTGCGCTTCCGCCGCCGCGTCCTCCTCGATACCCTCGATCAGCCGTTCCAGCTCGGAATGCGTGACCGAGCTGTCCGGCCGACGCCGCTCGATCGTGCGGGTGGTGCTGAAGCCCTTGACCAGCTCGCCCGCGATCCCGATGACCACCTTGTGCGCCGAGCGCCCCGACATCGCCTCCGCCTCGTCGAGCGCGGCACGGCAGTTGCCCACGACGGCAGGGATGTCGGCCACGGTGCCGGACTGCATGTGGGCCAGGCCCTGGCGCTGCCGGCCCACACCGGTGACCACGGCGCCGTCCCCGTCGTACTCGAAGACCAACGCCTTGGCGAACTCGGTGCCGATGTCCAGCGCCAGGTGCGCTGCGGCCGGGGCATCACTGCCCGAGCGGCCGAGCAGCCGACGCAAGAAGGACACGGCCGGCTCCGTCCCTAGTCCCCGAGTCGCTCGCGCAGCCTCTCGAGCGCCGTCTGCAGGCCGCTGGGTTCGGGGACCTTGCCCTGCGCCATGCCGGCCTTGCCCCCGCCCTTGCCTCCGGCTTCGGAGACCGCATCCCTGACCAGCTCGCCCGCGTCGATACCCTGCTCCACGAGGTCATCGCTGACGGTGACGAAGATCTGCGGCTTCTCGGGATCGTCGAGGCCGGCCGCGATGACGCCGCTCTTGAGCGTGCTGCGGACCTCCTTGGCCCACGCGCGTAGCTCGTCCATGGAGCGGAAGCCACCCATCATCGAGACGAGGGCGCCCTTCTGCAGCACCTCCGCCGTCCTGGCCGCCGCCTGCGCGGTGGGCACGAGGCCCGTGGCCGGGCGCGCCTTCCGCTCCTCCTTGAGGGCCTCGATGCGCGTGACCAGCTGGTCGTGGGTCTGGGCGCCGGCGGCGGCCACGGCCGCCTCGAGCAGGGCGAAGCGCTCCTCGGTGAGGGCCTCCGCGGCTTCGCCCGTGACGGCCTCGATGCGGCGCATGCCCGAGCCGATGGAGCGCTCGCCGGTGATGATGAAGCCGCCGATCTGGCCGGTCGCCCGGCAGTGCGTGCCGCCGCACAGCTCATGGCTGTAGTCCTCGACGCGCACGGTGCGGACCGTCTCCCCGTACTTCTCGTCGAAGAAGGCGTCAGCACCGGCGGCCTGCGCCTGGGCCATGGTCATGTGTTCGGGCCTGACCGGGCGGTCCTCGCGGATGATCTTCCGCACCTCGGCCTCGATGGCCGCCTTCTCGTCGGGGCTGAGCCCACGATCGAAGGGGTAGTCGAAGCGGAGGTAGTCGGGCGTGACCAGCGAGCCGGCCTGTCGGGCGCTGTCACCGAGCGTGTTGCGCAAGGCGCGGTGGAGCAGGTGTGTGCCGGTGTGGTTGCGCATCGTTCGCGCGCGCCGAGCGGGATCGACCTCCGCCTGCAGCTCCTGCCGTCGGCTGACCCTGCCGTGGAGCGTGCCCTCGTGGACGATCAGGCCTGACACCGGGCGCTGCGTGTCGGTGACCGTGAAGAGCACCTCCCCCTGCGCGCCGCGGAACACACCCCGATCACCGATCTGGCCGCCGCCCTCGGCGTAGAAGGGCGTTTCGTCGAGCACGATGGAGGCCTCGGCAGCGGCCTCGACGTGGCCCTCGGCGTCGCTTCGTGCCTCGAGCTCATCGTACTCGGTGCCGTCGCGCACGATGGCCCGGACCCGGCCCGTGGCGCTGGTCGTCTCGTAACCCAGGAAGGTCGTATCGCCCACCCGCCGCTTGATGCCGTCGTAGAGCGCGGTCAGCTCGGCCTGGCGGGCAAGGTCCAGCTTGGCGCCAGAGCGGCTTCGCTCACGCTGCTCCTGCAGCGCGTCCTCGAAGCCCTCGCGGTCCACGCGCACGCCGTACTCGGCAGCGAGCTCCACGGTGAGGTCGATGGGGAAGCCGTAGGTGTCGTGCAGCTTGAAGGCCGTGGTCCCGGCCAGGACCGGGGCATCGGCCGGGATGTCGTCGAGCTCCCGGCCGACGACACGCTCGGCCCCGGTCAGCGGGATGAGCGCCTCTTCGAGGTGGTTCGTGCCGGCCTGCAGCGTGCGTGCGAAGGCGCTCTCCTCGCGCACGATGCCGCCGATGATGGCGTCGTGGCGCTCGACGAGGACGGGGTAGGCCTCGGCCATGAGGTCGATGACCACCTGGGCCGTCTCGGCCAGGAACGGCTCCGAGCGACCGAGCAGGCGCCCGTGGCGCACCGCCCGGCGGACGATGCGCCGCAGGACGTAGCCGCGGCCCTCGTTCGACGGCAGCACGCCGTCGGCCAGGAGGAAGGTGATGGCCCGGCTGTGGTCGGCGATGACCTGGTAGCTGAAGCGGTTCGCCTCGAAGGTCGCCTGGTCGTGTCCCAGGAGCCCGCGCATCGTCTCCATGATGGGCAGGAACAGGTCCGTGTCGTAATTGGTGGGCACGTCTTGCAGGACCGAGGCCAGCCGCTCCAGGCCCATGCCGGTGTCGACCGACTTGAAGGGCAGCTCGGTGCGCGGACCGTCGACCGGCTGGTCGAACTCCATGAACACGAGGTTCCAGATCTCCAGCCAGCGGGGACAGGTCTCGGTGTGGTCGGGCACGCAGCCGGGACCCTCCGAGAACTCGCTGCCGCGGTCGTAGTGGATCTCGCTGTTGGGGCCACAGGGTCCGGTATCGGCCATGCGCCAGAAGTTGTGGTCGTCACCGCTGTCGACGTCACCCCAGCGCGCCATGCGCTCGGGCGGCAAGCCGATCTCGTCGCGCCAGATGGCCCACGACTCCTCGTCGTCGGTATAGGTGGTGGCCGCGAGGCGCTCACCGGGGATGCCCAGGTCCTCGGTCAGGAACTCCCAGGCCCAATGGATGGCCTCACGCTTGAAGTAGTCGCCGAAGGACCAGCTGCCCAACATCTCGAACAGCGTGTGGTGGCGCGGGGTGCGTCCGACCTCCTCGAAGTCGTTGTGCTTGCCGGCCACGCGCAGGCAGCGCTGGGAGTCCACGGCGCGCGAATACGAGCGCCTCTCCACGCCGCGGAAGACGTCCTTGAACTGGACCATGCCGCTATTGGTGAAGAGCAGCGTCTGGTCACCGGCGGGCACGAGGCTGGCGCTGGGCACGACCTCGTGGCCGCGCTCCTCGAAGAAGCGCAGGAAGCGGGCGCGGATCTCGTCCGCTGTCAGGGGTCGCATGCGGGCTTCGTTGTGGGCCCGTTCGTCGTTGTCAGGCATGTGTTCGCGAGTGTAGCGAACGCCCGACCCATGGTGACTCCGCCCACGTGGGTGAAGGGCTCGGTGAAGATTCCTGCAGGTTCCCTGACAGGCGTGCGCATGACCGATAGGGTGCTCGGGTCGTGCTCAGCCTCCATTCCGCGTCCCCAGGCCGTCTGCTCTCGCTCGCCGTCGCTGGCGTCCTGGTGGCTGGAGCCTGTTCCCTGGAGACCGCGGTGGTGTGGGACGCACCCCGCACGCAGCCGGCCGTGCAGGCTGCAGCACCTGGCGGCCCCACGGCCAGCCCGCTGCCCACGGCTACCTCCTCAGCCACGGTCGCGCCGGCGCCCACGGCCACCTCCAAACCGGCCGCCAAGGGTCAGACCACGGGCAAGGTCACCAACGCCGGGCGGCCCAAGCAGAAGGTCGTGCGGCTGAAGCCGCGTCCCAAGGCCGGGCCGTTCGAGATGAACCTCTTCACCAGGGGCGACTTCATGCACCAGGCCACCAAGGACATGTGCGTGGCCGGCTCGACCCAGATCATGATGAACATCATCGACAGCGGGAAACCCAATCGTTCGGTGGCGTACCAGAAGCGGCTCTATGAGCGGGGCCGTCAGCTCTCGCCCAACAAGTCGAAGCTCGGTCCCATCGGCGTCGACCTCACCGGTTGGGC
>JBFLKP010000084.1:0-4360 GCA_040883225.1 Candidatus Limnocylindrales bacterium
GGGCTGCGGCCGGGGATGACCGAGCAGGAAGCCGTGCGCCTGCTGGAGTGGACCGGCGCTCCCCTCTCCTGTCATCTCATGCTCTCGAGCGGGCCGCGCGCGAGCCTCGGACTGCTGGGCCCCACCGACCGCGTCATCGAGCGCGGCGACCGCTTCACGACCGCCTTCGGCGTCTGGGGTGCGCTCGATTGCCGGGCCGGGTTCGTGGTCGCCGAGGCGAGCGAGCTGCCGGCCGCGGTCGGTGACTACGTCGAGCGGCTGGTCGGCCCGTACTTCGAGGCCATCGCGGAGTGGCTCGAGGCGCTGCACGTGGGCCAGACCGGCGGGGCCCTCCAGGCCATCATCGAGCGGCGACTGGGCGACCCGTTCTTCGGCATCTTCCTCAATCCCGGGCACCTCATCGGCCTCGACGAGTGGGTCCACTCCCCGGTCGCGCCCGGTTCCGACGTCCCGCTCCGCTCGGGCTCGGCGATGCAGGTCGATGTCATCCCCGCCACGGGCACCGACTACTTCACGACCAACATCGAGGGCGGCCTCGCGTTGGCCGACGAAGCGCTGCGCGACGAGCTGGCCCGACGCTACCCCGAGGCCTGGTCCCGGATGCAGCGGCGGCGATCGTTCGTGCGCGATGCGCTGGGTATCGAGCTCCACCCTGACGTGCTCCCACTGAGCAACCTGCCGGCGTACCTGGCGCCGTTCCTGCTGGCGCCATCGAAGGCCATGACCGTGCGCACGACGATGTAACCGTTTGCACGGGAGGTGCCGGCCTGTAAGCGGTTACAGACGATTTGACACGGGTACCGCCGCCGTGCGGTAATTCGCGGGCGAAAGGAACGAACACGTTTCCTGTTCGGAACGCTTCCGTTCCCGAAAGACAGGAACGATCCCCCCGTTCCACATAGGAGGAGGACCGCGAATGCGGAATGCCAAGATCGGCGTAGCAAGTGTTCTCGCCCTGTCCCTGACGGCCGCCTCGTTCGGCGTCGCCACGGCACAGGACGGCGACTCATGTACCGTCGGCGTCTCATGGAACAACTTCCAGGAGGAGCGCTGGGGCCTGCGAGACGAGCCTGCGATCCAGGCCGTGCTCGATGAGGCCGGTGCCGAGTACATCTCGACCGACGCCGCCTCCAGCGCTGAGAAGCAGGTCTCGGATGTCGAGCAGCTGATCAACCAGGGCGCCGACGTCCTGATCATCCTGGCCCAGGACAACGAGGCCATCCTGCCGGCCGCCGAGGCCGCGCTGGCCGAGGGCATCCCGGTCATCGCGTATGACCGCCTGTTCGAGACCGAGACCCCGGGCGCCTACTACGTGACCTTCGACAACGTCGAGGTCGGCCGCATGCAGGCCCGGGCGATCCTGGAGGCCCAGCCCACGGGCAACTACGTCTTCATCAAGGGCAACGCTGCCGACCCCAACGCTGACTTCCTCCGTGGCGGCCAGCAGGAGGTCCTGCAGGAGGCCATCGACGCTGGCGACATCGTCAACGTCGGCGAGCAGTACACCGACAACTGGGATCCCGCCGTTGCCCAGCGCAACATGGAGCAGATCCTGACCGACAACAACAACGAGGTCGACGCGGTCGTGGCCTCCAATGACGGCACCGCCGGTGGCGCCATCGCCGCGCTGACGGCGCAGGGCCTTGACGGCGTCGTTCCGGTCTCGGGCCAGGACGCGGACAACGCGGCCCTCAACCGAGTGGCGCTTGGCACCCAGACCGTGACCGTCTGGAAGGACGCGCGCGAGCTGGGCGCGGCCGCCGCTGAGCTGGCCGTCTCGCTTTGCGCGGGCGAGGAGCCCGAGGGCCTGAGCACGTTCTCGGACGGCCCCAAGGGCATCCCCATGCAGTCCATCCTGCTCTCCCCGACCCCGATCCAGCAGGACAACCTGCAGCTCGTGGTCGACGCCGGCTGGATCAGCCAGGACGAGCTGTGCGCGGGCGTCGAGCCCGGCGCGGTCGAAGCCTGCGGCTAGTCGCTAGCACTTCGTGACACCAACGCGCCCTGCGCCGGCGGCGAGCCGCGCAGGGCGCGTTAGAGTATCTGGCATACGTCACACGGTGACACCACTCAGCTCTGGGGAGGGCACGCATGAGTGAGACCCCGGCAGCCCCTGCAGAGCAGGGCGCGCCGAGGCCCGGCGGAGGGTCCGGCGGCAGCGCCGATGGATGGAGAGAGCGCGGCGTCGCGCTCTACCGCGCGACCGAGATCGACGGCCGGCTGCTCGGCCTGATGATCGCGCTGGCCGTCACCTGGATCGGCTTCGACATCGCCTCGCGCATCTGGGGTCAGGGTGGCGATTCCATCTTCGGCGGCAGCTTCCTGACGCCGCGCAACCTCTTCAACCTGTCGGTCCAGACCGCCTCGGTGGCGGTGATGGCCACCGGCATGGTGCTTATCATCGTGTCCCGCAACATCGACCTCTCGGTCGGCTCGCTGCTGGGCTTCCTGGCCATGGTCATGGGCATCTTCCAGAAGGAAGTGCTGCCCGACATCATCGGCTTCGACAACCAGTACACGTGGCTCCTCGCGCTGGCTCTGGGCCTGGGCATGGGCGCGCTCATCGGCACCTTCCAGGGTGCGCTCGTGGCGTATATCGGGATACCCGCCTTCATCGTCACGCTGGGCGGCATGCTCGTGTGGAGAGGCGGCGCCTTCCTCCTCGCGAGCGGGCGCACCATCGCGCCGCTTGACCCGAACTTCAGTCGCATCGGCGGTGGCACGGAAGGCTCGCTGGGGCGGCTGGGCATGGACCTGGGCGTCGGTTCGGAGACGTTGAGCTGGCTCATCGGCATCGGCGTCGTGATCATGCTCATCGGCCTCGTGCTGCTGGCCCGCCGCCGGCGCCAGGCCTTCGACTTCCCCACCCGCCCGGTCTGGGCCGAGGCGCTCGTCATCGTGGGCGGCTCGGTGCTCGTGCTGGCCGCGGTGTGGACCGTGAACAACTACCACTGGCCGGTCCGCGTGGCCGCACGCTATGCGGAGGCCAACGGCATCGCGGTGCCCGAGGGCGGGCTCCTGCTGGGCACCGGCATCGCCTATCCCGTGCTCATCATGATCGCCGTCGCCGCGGTCATGACCTGGGTCGCGCGCCGACGCCAGTTCGGCCGGTACGTCTTCGCCATCGGCGGCAACCCGGAGGCTGCCGAGCTGTCGGGCATCAACGTGCGCCGCACGATCATGCTGACCTTCACGGTCATCGGCGTGCTGGTGGCCATCAGCGCCGCCATCACCTCCGGTCGCCTCGACGCCGCCACCAACGCCCTCGGCCAGTGGAACGAGCTCTTCGTCATCGCCGCGGCCGTCATCGGCGGCACCTCGTTCGCCGGCGGCATCGGCACCATCCCGGGCGCCATCCTCGGCGCGCTCTTCATGCAGACGCTGCAGTCGGGCATGGTGCTCATCGGCTTCGACACGGCCCAGCAGAACGTCGTGGTCGGCGTGGTCCTCGTGGTCGCGGTCGGCATCGACACCGCCTATCGCAGGAGGACCGCCTCATGACCGCCGAACAGAACCCGGTCCCGGAGGCCGAGCCGACCCAGCCGAAGCCCCATGAGCGTGGGGTGGTGCTGGCCGGCGAGGGCGTGCCGGCCCGCTCGTCGGACATCGATCGCGGCGGGCAGCCGCTCGTGGAGATGCATGACATCCGTGTCGCCTTCGGAGGCGTCCACGCCGTCGATGGCGTGTCGGTCAACCTCTACCCCGGCGAGGTCGTGGGCCTCGTCGGCGGCAACGGCGCCGGCAAGTCGACGCTGATGAAGTGCCTCTCGGGCGCGCGTCCGCCCGACAGCGGGCAGATCTTCGTGAACGGGCAGAAGGCCACCATCCACAACCCACGACAGGCCAAGCGATACAACATCGAGACGATCTACCAGACGCTGGCGCTGGCGGACAACCAGGACGCGCCGGCCAACCTGTTCCTGGGCCGTGAGCTCAAGACGCGCCTGGGCAACCTGGACGACGCGGCCATGGAAGACGCCACGCGCAAGGTCGTCGCCCGGCTCAACCCCAACTTCACGAACTTCAAGACGCCCGTGAAGTCACTCTCCGGTGGCCAGCGCCAGGCGGTGGCCATCGCTCGGGCGGTGCACTTCAACGCCAAGATCCTGATCATGGACGAGCCCACCGCGGCCCTCGGCCCGGCCGAGACGGCGCAGGTGCGCGAGCTCATCAAGCAGCTGGAGAAGGAGAACATCGGCATCTTCCTCATCAGCCACGACATCCACGACGTCTTCGACCTCTCCCATCGCATCGCGGTCATGTACCACGGCCGCATCGTGGGCGTGGTCGACAAGGACGACGTCACGCCTGACGACGTCCTGGGCATGATCATCATGGGCAAGTCGCTCGAGGAGGTCAC
>JBFLKP010000085.1:0-14174 GCA_040883225.1 Candidatus Limnocylindrales bacterium
AACGAACCATGCTCTCTGCCATCCTGTCGATCGCGCTCGCGGTCGTGCCCATCGCGGTCGCGGCCCAAGCGACAGACGAGGAGCTGGCGACGCCGAGCCACTGGACGGGCACCAACACCCAGCTGCCGAACTGGATCCCCCCCGGTGCCGAGATCGAGTTCTTCCCGTGGGGCTATCGCAACACCGCGGGCTTGACCTTCAACATCGAGGCCGACGATCCGCGTGCCGCAGGTGAGGTGAACATGGTCTACGTGTACGACATCTCGGACGGCGAGTACGTGATGGGCCGGGGTACCGGGATCGCAAGGCTGGTGAACGACGGCGGCACGTTCGAAGGCCCCGTCTATGTCATCGACTATCCCGATGGCTCAGAGTTCCGTATGTCGCTGATGGATGGCCAGGACGGCTACGAAGGCCTGGCCCTCTCCATGACCGACTTCATCAGCCCAGGCAGCGCAGCAGGACACCCGCAGGGCCTCATCTGGGAGGGCGAGGCCCCGCCGATCCCCGATCCGGACGCCCTCCCCGAGTAGACCCGCCATTCGTCACGATCGACAGCGCCCCCGCGTCGAGCGGGGGCGCTGTGGGCCATGAGTTCGGGCGTGTGCGCTAGACGCCGCCGGCGAGGTGTCGGTAGGCCGCCGTCCAGGCCAGCTCCTTCTTGAAGCCGCGGACGGTGGTCTCGGCGTCGATGGAGAGCAGCTCCACATCGAGCATCTCGGCGAAGTCTTCGATGACCTCGAGCCCGAGCGCCTGGGTGTAGGCCGTGTGGTGCGGGCCGCCGGCCATCAGCCACGCCTCGGCGGCGGTGGTGAAGTCCGGTCGCGGCACCCACAGCGCGCGTGCGGTCGGCAGTGCCGGCAGGTCGCTCGGTGCATCGATGGCGTCGACCTCGTTGGCCAACAGGCGCAGATGCGTGCCCATGTCGACCATGCCTACCACCACGCCCGGCCCCGCTGCACCGGTGAAGACGAGCCGCACCGGGTCCTCGCGCTCGCCCACGAAGAGCGGGTGGATCTCGCACGAGGGCTTGGCGCCCGCGATCGTGGGACAGACCTCGAGCATGTGCGCACCGAGCACGGACGTGGCGTCAGCCCCGAAGTCGTAGGTGTAGTCCTCCATCAGGGAGCTGCCACCCTCGAGGCCCTGGCCCATGACCTTGACCAGCCGCACCAGGATCGACGTCTTCCAGTCGCCCTCCGGACCGAAGCCGTAGCCGTCGGCCATGAGCCGCTGGGCGCCGATGCCGGGCAGCTGCTTGAGCCCACCCAGATCCTGGAACGTGTCCACGAAGGCCATCGAGCCGAGCTCACCGAGGAAGGCGCGCAGGCCCAGCTCGATGCGCGCGGCGTCACGCAGCGACTCGCGCCGCTCGCCGCCGACCCGCAGCTCCGGCACCACGTCGTAGAGATCGTCGTACTCGGCACAGAGCCGGTCGACCTCGGCGTCGCTCACCTGGTCCACGGTCGCGGCCAGCTCGTTGACGGGGTAGGTGTTGCAGCTGGTGCCGAAGCGCGCCTGCACCTCGACCTTGTCGCCATCGGTGTCGGCCACCTCGCGCATGTTGTCGCCGAAGCGGATGCACCGCAGACCGCGCGCCTCGTGGACCCCGGCCGCCGCGCGCATCCAGCTGCCGATGCGGCCCTGCACCGCGGGATCCTGCCAGTGGCCCGCGACGGTCTTCCGCGGCATCCGCAGCCGAGACACGATGTAGGCGAACTCGCGGTCACCGTGCGCCGACTGGTTGAGGTTCATGAACTCCATGTCGATCGTGCCGTAGGGCAGGTCGGCGTTGTGCTGCGTGTGCAGGTGGAGGAACGGCTTGGTCAGCGCCTGCAGGCCGCTGATCCACATCTTGGCTGGGCTGAAGGTGTGCATCCAGCCGATGACCCCGATGACGCTGTCGTCCGCGCTGGCCTCGATGCAGGCGCGGCGGATGCCATCGGGCGTGGTCACCGTCGGCTTGTGCACGAGCTGGACCGGCAGCGCGTCAGCCGCGTTCAGCCCAGCCACCATCTTCGTCGACTGCTCCTTGACCGCCTCCAGGATGACCTCGCCATAGAGGTCCTGGCTGCCGGTCAGGAACCAGATCTGAGACCCTTCGAATGCCATCGCTCGTCGCCCTCCACACAGGAACCCGGACACGCCGGTGACCGGGGGATGCAAACGAGTGTATGCAATCGATTTCCTGCGGTCAAACGCGGGACACCTCGGCTACCATGGGACGATGATCGACATGGCACTCCGAGAGCAGGTCGCCCGGGCCAACGCGGACCTCGTCAAGGCCGGCCTGGTGACGCTCTCCTTCGGCAACGTGAGCGGCGTGGACCGCGAGTCCAATGCCCTCGTCATCAAGCCCAGCGGCGTGGCCTGCGATGCGGTCCAGCCGGAGGACCTCGTGGTCGTCTCGCTCGAGGATGGCCGCGTGCTCGAGGGCACGATGCGTCCCTCCTCGGACACGCCCACGCACCTGCGGCTGTATCAGGCGTACCCCAACCTCGGTGGCGTGGTCCACACGCATAGCTCGTTCGCGGCGGCCTTCGCGCAGGCGGGCATGGACATCCCGGCGCTGGGCACCACCCACGCGGACCACTTCCGCGGTGCCGTGCCCACCTCGCGCCTCATGACCGAGCAGGAGATCGAGGGCGACTACGAGCTGGAGACCGGCAACGTCATCATCGAGACGATCGAGGACCGGACCGACGATGCGCTGCGCATGCCCGCGGTGCTGGTCCGTTCCCACGGGCCGTTCACCTGGGGGAAGGATGCCGACCACGCCGTGGTCAATGCCATCGCGCTCGAGGCCGTTGCCGCCATGGCCGAGCGCACGCTCTCGCTGAACCCGCACGCGCCGCACATCCAGGAGGCACTCCTCCGGCGCCACTTCGACCGCAAGCACGGCCCGGGTGCCTACTATGGTCAGCCCGGGGACAAGCACTAGCCTCACCCGTTTCAGCGTCACGCCCAGGAGGTCGACCGATGTTCATCGCGGCAGTCCACGTCTACGTCAAGCCCGACAAGGTCGACGAGTTCATCGAGGGCATCAAGGCCAACCACGAAGGCTCCATCGCCGAGCCCGGCTGCCTGCGCTTCGACGTGGCCCGCTCGAAGGAAGATCCCACCGAGTTCCTGCTCTGGGAGGTCTACGTCGACGAGGCTGCGAACGCGTTCCACAAGACCACGCCGCACTACCTCGCCTTCAAGGAGCAGATGCCCGAGCTGATGTCGAAGGAGCGCCATAGCGACCTGTTCGACGGCATCTACATCGACTCGGAGAAGCTGCCGTGAGCGACCCGGTCCCCGCCTTCGGCCTGGGACGGCTGCCGCGGATCACCTTCGGCGCCGGCGTCTTCGGCGAGGTGCCGGCCATCGTGGCCCGGCACGGCTCTCGCGCCTTCCTCGTCACCGGCGGCCGCTCCTTCAACGCGTCGGTCCGCAGGGCCCAGCTCGAGGCCGGGCTGGCCGAGGCCGGCGTGAGCCTGGTGGGCTCGACGGCGGTCAGCGGTGAGCCCGGCCCGACCGATGTCGAGAGCCCGGTGACCGAGTTCCGGGGCCGGGGCATCGAGGTCGTCATCGGAGTGGGCGGCGGCGCCGCGATCGACACGGCCAAGGCCATCGCCGGACTGCTGCCGGTCGAGACCGAGCTCATGGACCACCTCGAGGGTGTGGGTCGCGGCGTCCCCTACGCCGGCCGGGCGTTGCCCGTGGTGGCCGTCCCGACCACTGCCGGCACCGGCTCCGAGGCCACGCGCAACGCGGTCATCACCAGCCGCGGCCCGGATGGCTACAAGCGCTCGTTCCGCGACGAGTCGATGGTGCCGGCCGATGCCGTCGTGGACCCGGACCTGCTGGCCACCGCGCCGCGCTCGCTCATCGCGGCCAACGGCCTCGATGCGTTGACGCAGCTGCTGGAGGCGATGACCTCGCAGCGGGCCACACCCGTGACCGACGCGCTCGGGCGCGACGGCCTGGCCGCGATACGGCGCGGCCTGCTCGCCTGGCACGGCGACCCCGACGGCCCGGACGCGCCGGCCGCCCGCAGCGAGATGGCCTATGCCGCGCTGCTCTCGGGCATCTGCCTGGCCAATGCCGGGCTGGGAGCGGTCCACGGCTTCGCGAGCCCGCTGGGGGCGCAGCTGCCGATTCCCCACGGCATGGCCTGCGGTGCGGTCCTGTGGCAGACGATCCGCACCAACATCACGGCCCTCACCGAGCGGATGCCCGACTCGCCGGCGCTGGCCAAGTACGCGCAAGCCGGGCGGATCCTCGCGGACCTGCCCTCGACCGTGCGAGACGGCGCCGCGCGCGTGGCCCTCGTGGACACGCTCCACGACATGGTCCAGGCGCTCGACGTGCCGCGACTCTCGGCCTTCGAGATGACCGCCGCGCACATCCCGGCGGTCGTGGCCGACTCTCCCGGCAGCTCCATGCGCACGAACCCGGTCGCGCTCACCGACGCCGAGCTCAGCTCGATCCTCGAGCAAGCCTTGTAGCACGGGCGCCAGAAGGCGGAGCCACGGACCTGCAAGAACTGGCAAGCAGATGGTCAGGGGCCGGTCAGAACAAGTCGCCATTGTCTTACCGCGGCGCTGCCCATACCGTTGGTCTTGCCGTCGTCCCCCGACGCTGGCACGGGCCCTGAAGGCGTCGACCACCGGGCTCGGACGAACACGATCCACATCATCCAACGTGGTGGCGCAAACAGACACCGTGCATATGTCTGCTCCACACGCGAATGGATCGTCGTCTCCGGGTCACGAGTCGAGTAACAGGAATTCCGGCTGGCTCCGGGCCACGCCAGTGGTGGGGTAGGCGGCGGCGAGGTCATCCTTCTTCGTCAGGTGATCGACCTCGAGTCGCCAGGCCGGCGGACAGGCCCGGCGGCTCGAACGATCCCCCGCTTCCCCTCTACCCCCCGGTCCTCGGGGGACCCTGGAGTTGGTGCGGCGACGTCGCCCAGACCTAGGCTTCGGCCATCCTGGGTCGGCGCTCGACACCGCGTGCATCGAGGTCGCTGGCGACGACCTTCGCGCGCATCACCAGGTCGCGGTCGCGTGTGATGGTCGAAGCGATCCAGTCGATGTAGGTCGGCTCCTTCTCGGCCACCTCACCGAGCGTCTGACCGTGGAAGCGGCCGAATCCGAGGACGGTGGCCCTGGCCTCGTCGAGGGTGGGCATGCGTACACGCGTGGGGTCGACGGTGCGGTGGACTGGCCCGTTGGGCGCGCTCGCGCGAAGATCCGGACCCTGGCGATAGCCCCGCCAGTCGACGGGTGGCTGACCTGAGAGCGTGGTCCGCCGAGCGGGTTGGCGGATAGCGGTGCTGTTGCGCGGCCTGAACGAGCTGGAGAAGTCGAACCGCGCGGTGACCGGCCGCGTCGGCGGCGGCGGCGGTGGGCCGACCCCCTCGTCCGATGTCCCCGGTGGACGACCTTCGGCATAGCGCTCACGGCGGGCGTGCGGGGTGGCGTCGTAGCGTGCTCGGCGGACGGGGTCGCTGAGCACATCGTAGGCCGCGTTGATGCGGGCCATGCGCGTGGTCAGGCGCTCACGCTCCGCGCTGTCGGCGCCTGCGCGGTCGGGATGATGCTCGCGCGCAAGCTCGCGCCAGCGCTGCTTGATGTCCTCGGCGGGGGCGTCGTGACGTACGTCGAGCACGCGGTACGGGTCGCCGCGAAACGTAGGAGCAGACACGATATCGAGGCTACCACGAGACCTCGGGCACTCCTTGCGTGATGGCGTTGCCCGACCTCCGGGCAGGGGGTATGGTGCCGGCCATGGACCTGCCCGTGGCGCCACCCGTCGAGCCGATGCTGGCCAAGGCCGCCGGAGGCCTGCCGCAGGGCGACGACTGGCTCTACGAGCCCAAGTGGGACGGCTTCCGGGCGCTCGTGTTCCGCGACGGTGACGAGCTGCTGATCCAGAGTCGCGACAAGAAGCCGCTCGGTCGCTACTTCCCGGAACTGGCCGAGCCGCTGCTGGCCAACCTACCCCGGCGCTGCGTGCTCGACGGCGAGGTCGTCATCGCCCGCGACGGGGGGCTCGACTTCGACGCCCTCCTGCTGCGCATCCATCCGGCCGAGTCCCGCGTGAGCATGCTGGCAGAGCAGACGCCGGCCTCGTACGTGGCCTGGGACCTGCTGGCCATCGACGACGAGGCCCTGCTGCAGACACCGCAGGCCGGTCGACGGGAGCGGCTCGAGTCGGCGCTCGCCGGTGCCGCGCCCCCGGTGCACCTGACGCCGCTGACGCGCGACCGCACCACCGCTGCCGACTGGTTCGCCCGCTTCGAGGGGGCCGGGCTCGATGGCGTCATCGCCAAGGACGCGGCCTCGGTCTACGAGCCGGGCAAGCGGCGCATGCTCAAGATCAAGCACCAGCGCACGGCCGACTGCGTGGTGGCCGGCTTCCGCTGGCACAAGAACGGGCGCGGGACCCACGTCGGCTCGCTCATCCTGGGCCTCTACGACGATGCCGGGGCGCTTCACCACGTCGGCGTGACCTCGTCCTTCACGTGGGACCGGCGCCTCGAGCTGGCGGCCGAGCTGGAACCCCTGCGGGAGGCTGCCCTCGACGAGCACCCCTGGCGGGAATGGGCCCGCTGGTCGACGGAGGCGGATCGCGCCGGCGGGCGCATGCCCGGCGCCACCTCTCGTTGGAACCGTGGCAAGGACCTCTCGTGGGAGCCGCTGCGCATCGAGCGCGTGGTCGAAGTCGCCTACGACCACCTGCAGGGCGACCGCTTCCGACATGCCACGACGTTCAGGCGCTGGCGCCCGGACAGGACGCCGCTCGATTGTCGGTACGACCAGCTGGAGACGACCGCCCCCTTCGAGTTGCGGGACATCTTCATGGAGCAGTGACGTCCGTCGTATTCGCACAGAGTCAAGAGGCGGGTACACTTGCGCGTGCCACCAAGGGAGGAGCACATGGATCAGAACAATCCGCGCGACGAGGCGACCGGCGCCCCGTCTAGCAGCGGCGACACCTCGGCCTGGAACCAGGCTCCGCCGCCAGACGGTTCGCAACAGCCCGCCGGCAGCCAGGACGCACAAGCGGAGTACGCCGCCTGGTCCGCCGACGCCTCCTACCAGCAGGCCGCCGGCCAGCCGGCGGCCAACCCGGCTGACACCCAGGCCTACGCTGCGCCGGAGCCGCAGTCCGCGACCTACAGCGACCAGCCCGGCGCACAGCAGCAGGGCTACCAGCAGCCGCAGCAGGGGTACGACCAGCAGCAGTATCAACAGGGCTACCAGCAGCCGCAGCAGGGCTACGACCAGCAGGCCTACGGGCAGCAGCCCCAGCAGCAGGGCTACGACCAGCAGGCCTACGGGCAGCAGCCCCAGCAGCCGTATCAGCAGCCCCAGTACTACGACCAGTCGGCCTACGGGCAGCAGCCCCCGCAGCAGTATCAGCAGCCGCAGTACTACGACCAGTCGGCCTACGGCCAGCAGCCCGGATACTACGATCAGTCGGCCTACAACCAGCAGGCCTACAACCAGCAGGCCTACCAGCAGCCAGGCTATCCCCAGCCGCCGGCGCCGTACGCCTACGCGCAGCCCGGTCAGGATGCCTACTACGCCCAGGGTGAGGGTGGCTACGACCGCTCGTTCCTGGCCGTGCTCGCCGGATGGGTGCTGCTCACCTGGGGCCTCGTCTGGGGCATCGCCGGTGCGCTCGTGCTGTGGGCGCAGAGCATCACCGACTGGGTCGGTGACCTGACGCTCAGCACCGACGTGCAGGACCTCATCGCCGACGTCGAGTCGGCCGAGGAGTCCATCTTCGCCTTCGGCGGCATCCTCGTGATCATCGGCATCATCCACCTCATCGGGGCCGTCGGCATCTTCGGCCATCGCCGGTGGGGTCGGGCCTTCGGTATCGTGCTGGGTCTGCTGGGCATCCTCGCCGCGCTCGGCATCTTCACCATCTCGGCCGGTTTCGAAGCGCTCGACGTGGGCCTCACCGACGCCATCGAGGGCGAGGAAGCCTCCGTCGCCGGCAGCGTGTTCGTGCTTGCCTGCTACGCGCTCGTCTTCCTGGCCATGTTCGTGGGCCGGCGCCACTTCCGGAAGAAGGGCGTCCAGGGCTAGCCTCCCCCTCCCTAGCGGCAACCGCGACGACCCCCGGACCCTGGTCCGGGGGTCGTTCCCTATGCCCGCTGGAGCCCTACCGCACTGGTCATGCTGAGTCGATGACGATGGTCCCGACGCTCAGGCTCAACGACGGTCACACCATTTCGCAGCTTGGCTACGGCACCTTCCAGGTGCCGTAGCACGAGACGGCGGCACCTGTGGCGGCCACGCTGGCCGCAGGCTACCGCCATGTCGATACGGCGCAGATGTATCGCAACGAGGCTGGTGTCGGCGAGGGCATCCGCAGGTCCGGGCTGGCCCGTGCGGACGTCTTCGTCACCACCAAGCTCAACACCGGTGCGCACCTGCCCGACGATGCCCGCCGGGCGTTCGGGCAGGAGCACGGCATCCTCACCGAGGCCTGGTCGCCGCTGGCGCAGGGACCCGACCTCGCCGAGCCCGCGCTGGTGCAGCACCGGCGCCGATCCCGATACCTTCGACTACAAGCCCGCGTGACCGGCGGGCCGCGGCGCCCGCCACACGCTAGGCTCGCGGCAGCACGGGAGGGCTGACGAGGGCATGAGCGACTTCACCACCGAACACGAGACCGGCCGGGCCCCCCAGATGGTGCCGGCCTGGCTCGTCAACCTCGCGGCCCTCGGCTGGCGCGTGCTGGTCATCGTCGGCTTCGCCGTGATCGCCTGGTTCGCCAGCACGCTCATCTGGAACGTGGTCGCGTCCATCGGCCTGGCCATCGTGGTGGCCGTCATCCTGGCCCCACTCGTCCTGCGGCTGCGTGCGTCCGGCCGCTCGCGGGCGGCCGCGGCCGGGATCGCCTGGGTCGTCGCTATCGGCGCGGTCCTGGGGCTGATCACGGTGCTGGTCATCGCCCTGCTGCCCTACCTCGGCGACCTGCTCGATCGGCTGCGCGAGGGGCAGTCCGACCTCGCGTCACGGGTGAGGGACGTGCGTCTGCCGGGAGAGGTCAACGACCTGGTGACCCAGACGGTCACGTCGCTGCAGCTGGGCGGCGAGAGCCTCATCGAGAAGATCATCGGGCGGGTGGCCAACCTCGTGGGCATCCTCGTGCTGGCCACGTTCCTGCTCTTCTTCTTCCTCAAGGACGGCGACAAGGCCTGGCTCTGGATCTTCCAGTCGATGCCCGAAGAGAAGCGGGAGCTCATCAGCAGCACCGGCGACGATGCCCTCACGGGTGTGGGCACCTACGTCCGGGCCACCGCGGTCACCGCCGCCGTCGTCGCCCTCACCAGCCTGGCCTTCATGCTGGTCGTGGGCACGCCGCTGGCCGTGCCGTTGGCGATCCTGGCCTTCGTGCTCGGCTTCGTGCCCTACTTCGGCGGGGTCATCGCCGGGGTCCTCATCGTGCTCGTCACGCTCGGCGCCGATGGGACCGGCGCGGCCACCATCATGGCGGGGTTGCTCATCACCCAGGCCATCGTGATGTGGCTCGTCGTCCAGCGTCGGTTCTTCGCCGGCGCACCCCGGCTGCACCCGGTCGTGGTGCTCGTGGTGCTGCCCGTCGGCTGGCAGTTCGGCGGCCTGGCCGGTCTCATCCTGGCCGTGCCCCTCGCTGCCGTCGGGCTCTCGGTCGGCCGGGCGGCCATCGACATCCTCAAGCCCGAGGGCGACGTGAACCTGCCCGAGATCGTGCCGTCGTGGCTCGACAGGGCCGCGCAATGGAGCTGGCGTGCCATCATCGCCATCCTCTTCGTGGCGCTGCTGGTCGTGGTGCTGGCGACGATCCCGCTGGTGCTGCTGCCGGTGATCCTCGCGCTCATCCTGGCGGCCACCGTGGCGCCGCTGGTGGGCTGGCTCATCGGCCGTGGCCGCTCACGCGGCGTGGCCACGGCCGTGGCGGTCGGCGGCAGCACCGCCGCCATCGTGGGCGTGATGACGCTATCGATGGTCTCGCTCGTGCGCCAGGCGCCCGAACTGGGCCGCACGGCCACCGATGGCGCGAGGGCCATCGATGAGGCCGCCGACGGGACGCTGGGGCTGCCCGCGGAGGCCATCGAGGCCGGGGTCGATGCCGGGGTCGGGGCCATCGTCGGGCTCGGGGACGAGCTCGCCGCGATCACCGTCGTAGTCGTCCTCGGCGTGCTGCTGACGTTCTACTTCCTGCGCGATGGTGCCGGGCTGTGGGGGAGCCTGATGTCCCACCTGCCACCGGACACAGCCGGGGAGCTGAGCACCGCCGGCGGGCGCGCGTTCGGCGTCCTTGGCGGCTACATGGTGGGCACCGGCGCGATCTCCTTCGTGGGCGCTTTCAGCCAGCTCGTGATCATGTGGGTCCTGAACTTGCCCCTGGCCCTGCCCATCTTCGTGCTCTCGTTCTTCGGCGGTTATATCCCCTACATCGGCAGCGCGCTCACGACCCTCATGGCCTTCCTCGTGGCCGTGGCCGTGGGCGACTCCATCGACATCGTGGTCATGTTCATCTGGACCATCGTCTTCAACATCGTCCAGGGCAACATCGTGGCCCCCCTCGTCTACAACCGCACCACAGACATCCACCCGGCCATCGTGCTCGCCGCCATCCCGGCAGGCTCGGCCGTAGCCGGCATCCTGGGCATGTTCCTGGTGGTGCCGGTGCTGGGTGTGGTCGCCACCACTTGGCGCTCGGCCCTGCGCATCCTCGGCGCCGAGGAGGACGAGATCCCCGGGCCCCCGGAGCCGGATGCGCCCGATGACGATAGCGTCGGACGAGCCACCAGCACGTCCGAGGAGGGGGTCGCCGAACCCGAAGGCGCCTGACCCGAGCGACCGACAGCCGCCTCCTGGTCTCGTTCAGCCCGTCGTGCGCATGGACCACAGCTCGCGGCCATGCTCGCCGTCGTCGGCGCTGAAGAGGATCCTCTGGCCCAGCTTCACGAAGTCGCGCGGGAGAGACGAGCCGTCGGGGTTGATGTCCGCGACCTCTAGCGTCCCCTCCGTCGTACCGTCGCTGGCCCAGGGCTCCTGGTCCAGGAACGGTAGCTCGTCCGAATCTCCAGGCCCCGTGTCCAGGGGCCCGGCGGCGAACCAGAGACGGCCCGCCATCCCCACGCCGTCGATCCGGCGCCAATCGCTCACATACCAGTCGTTCCCTCCGCCATACAGCCGCGAGGTTCCCGTGGCCGTGCCGTCGCTGACCCAGAGGCTGTGGGGCTCGTCCATCTGACCGACGGCAGTCGACCACAGACGGCCGGCTGCGACGAGGAGGCCGAACATGGGACCGACCTTGGGCACCACGGGACCCGTGCCAGCCACGGTGCCATCGCTCCGGAAGAGCCGGTCGAAGCCCGAAGCTCGGCCATCGAGATAGAGATGCCCTCCCAGGACGCTCAGGTCGCGCGGATCGTAGACCTGACCGAAACGCCCGGTGCCGGCCTTGGTACCGTCGCTGCGCCAGAGTTCGGGGGACGGCTCCGCACCGGGGGCCCCTGCTGCCCCCACACGCCGGAAGTAGACCTGGCCGTTGAAGCGTGTGAGCAGGTCCGCGTGACCGCCGGCGGGCGTGAGCCGCTGCGTGGATGCGACCGTGCCCTTCGTCTTCCAAAGGCCGTCGGCCGAGAAGAGGAGCACCTTGCCGAGCGCTACCGAATCGTCCACGGTGACGCCGTCGAAGCTGCGCAGCCGCGATGTTCCCGCGGCCGTGCCGTCGCTGCGCCAGAGCTCTCGCGCGTTGCGCACGACGTAGGCCGTGCCACCGGCGTCGGCGATGCTGCTGACGCTGCTGCCTTCCTTACCGGCCGTCAGGTCCTTCACCAGCTTCGTGCCGGCTGCGGTGCCATCACTGACCCACAGCTCCCGTCCATGGGTGGCGTCGATCGCCGAGAAGAACAACCGCGACCCGACCTTCGTCAGCTGCCGCGGGACCGAGCCCTCGCCGCCTCGGTTGATGTCTCGCACCAGCCTCGTACCTGCGCCGGTCCCATCGGTGACCCACAGCTCCTTGCCGTGGATGCCGTCGTTGGCGCTGAAGAAGACGAGGCCCTTCGCTCGCGTCGGGTAGTGCGGGTCCGACCCGCCGGCGATCTTGATGTCACGGACGAGTCGCGCCTCAGGCTCCGCGGCTGCGGCTGGCATGATGAAGGACACCGTGGCGACGACTGCCACGGCCAGAACGGTCAAGGCGCGCATTTCCGTGTCTCCGTTGGGCCTTGCGTCCACGCGGCAAGGGCCGCTATCGCGCGAACTCCCGACTCTTGAGCATACGCCGCTTCGGGGGGCGTCAACGTGCCATTCGGCCCCTACTCGGCACGGTCGACGCAGGATGCGGTGCGGTCAGGAACCGCGATACTCCGCCCACGGGTCGTAGTCCGGGTCGAGCGGCTCCTGCGGGGGTCGCTCGGCTTCGGGCACGTGTTCGAGGTTGACGCGGATGCGCCACCACAGCGTGAAGCGCCCGCGCATGCCGTCGACGAGCACGTCGACTGGCTCGAGCTGCGCAGCCGCGGCCGGGTGACGCTCCTTCCAGCGATCCAGCCCAGCCAGGGCATCGTCCTTCTTCTCCGCGCGAGCGATCTCGATGAGCGGCTTGCTCGACTGGCGGCGGCCGGTCGGCGACGGCTGCCCCGACTTCCGCTTCGACGGCTGCACTCGCAGCGGCTCGCCGGTCTGCTTGCGGTAGTGCGGCGGCCAGGGTGCGTCGCCCAGCCCCTCGTCGGCCTCATGCTTGGCCGAGAGCTCCAGCAGCGCCTCGAGCGATCCGACCGCCTCGTCGATACCGTCATGGCGGTCGCCATGCTTCTCGAACAGCGAGGGCACCGTCGCCAGCGTGAAGTCCTCGGCCACGACGTCAGGCACCTCCTCCCACGTCAACGGCATCGACACGCGCGCATCCGGCGTGGGCCGCACCGAATAGGCCGAGGCGACCGTGCGGTCCTTGGCATTCTGGTTGTAGTCGAGGAAGACGCCGTGGCGCTCCTCCTTCCACCACTTGCTGGTGGCCAGCTTCGGCGCCCGCGCCTCGACATCACGAGCGAGGGCCAGCGCCGCGCGCCGCACTTCCGGATAGGACCAGCGTGGCTCGACCCGCACGTTGATGTGGATGCCGCGCGAGCCGGATGTCTTGGGCCAGCCCACGAGACCCGCCGCCTCGAGTGCCTCCTGGGTCACCAGCGCCACCGTGCGCACGTCCGCCCAGGGCACCCCCGGCACGGGGTCGAGGTCGACGCGCAGCTCGTCGGGATGGTCGAGATCCTCAGCCCGCACCGGGTGGGGGTTGAGGTCGAGGCACCCGAGGTTCGCCACCCACGCGAGCGAGGCCGCATCGCGCAGCACGATCTCCTCCGCCGTCCGGCCCGAAGGAAACGAGAGCGAGACCGTGTCGACCCACTCGGGACGCTTGTCTGGCGCACGCTTCTGGAAGAAGAACTCGCCGGTCGCGCCGTCGACGAAGCGCTTGAGCGCCATCGGCCGCCCGCCCGCGCCCCGCAGGGCGCCATCAGCCACGGCCAGGTAGTAGCGCACGAGGTCCAGCTTCGTGTGTCCCGGCTCCGGCCAGTAGACCTTGCCGGGGTTGGTGACCTTCACCTCGCGGCCGTCGACGTCGAGCAGCTCGTACTTGGCGGGCATGGCTCAGGCGTGGCCGGTGGCGTCGGCCTCGTCCTCGGTCCCGTTCTGCTCGTCCAGCCAGCGCTGTCGGTCGAAGCGCAGGATCTCCAGCGTCTCGGCCACGCCGGCCCAGCCGTCGATCTCGACCGACTTGTCCTCGAGGTTCTTGTAGGTGTGGAAGAACTGCACGATCTCGCGCAGCTTGTGCGGCGAGACCTGCTGCAGGGCCTCGAGGTGGGCATACATCGGGTCGGCGAGGGCGACGCACAGCACCTTGTAGTCGACGCCCTGCTCGTCGGCCATCTTGAGCACGCCCACGGGCCTGGCCCAGACGTGGCAGCCGGGGAAGGTCGGTTCATCGATGAGCAGCATCGCGTCGGTGTGGTCGCCATCGTCCGCGCGCGTGCCCTCGATGAAGCCGTAGTCGAAGTTGTAGAAGACCGCCGACGAGAGCACGCGGTCCAGCCGGATGACCTCGGCCTCCTCGTCGTACTCGTACTTGTTGCGGCTGCCGGCCGGGATCTCGACCACGACCTCGATGAC
>JBFLKP010000086.1:0-3251 GCA_040883225.1 Candidatus Limnocylindrales bacterium
CGCTACTTCGAGGCCACGCGCGAGGTCATCGAACGCCACGGCGGCACGGTCGAGAAGTTCATCGGCGACGCGGTCATGGCGGCCTGGGGTGCGCAGAAAGCCAACGAAGACGATGCCGAGCGCGCCGTCCGCGCGGCGCTGGAGGTGGTCAACGCCGTCGGCGGCCTGGGCGAGGGGCTGCACGCCCGCGTGGCCGTGCTCACCGGCCAGGCCGCGGTCACCCTCGGCGCCACCGACCAGGGCATGGTCGCGGGCGACCTCGTCAACACCGCCGCCCGACTCCAGGCGGTGGCGCCGCCGGATACCGTGCTGGTCGGCGAGGCCACGATGCAGGCCGCCTCCGGCGCCATCGCCTTCGAGGAGACCGGCGAGCAGGTGCTCCGAGGCAAGGAGGCGCCCGTCACCTCCTGGCGAGCGTTGCGCGTCGTGGGCGATCGGGGTGGCCGCGGTCGGAGCGAAGGGCTGGAACCACCGTTCATCGGCCGCGAGGTCGAGCTGCGCCTGCTCAAGGACCTGCTCCACCAGATCGGCCAGGAGCAGCGCCCTCGCCTCATCTCCATCACCGGCCCCGCCGGCATCGGCAAGAGCCGCCTCGCCTGGGAGTTCGAGAAGTACGTCGACGGCCTCGTGGAGCAGGTCTACTGGCACCGCGGCCGCTCGCCGAGCTACGGCGAAGGCATCGCCTTCTGGGCCCTCGGTGAGATGGTCCGTCGCCGTGCGCGTCTCGTCGAGAACGATGACGAGCCCACGACGCGAGAGCGGATCCGCGAGGTGGTCAGGGACCTCGTCTCCGACGACGACGCCGACTGGATCGAGCAGTCGCTGCTGGCCCTGCTCGGCCTCGAGTCACCGCCTGCGGGCGGTCGTGAGTCGCTCTTCGCCGCCTGGCGCACCTTCTTCGAGCGGCTCGCGGCCCGACAGCCCACGGTCATGGTGTTCGAGGACGTGCACTGGGCGGACGACGGCCTGCTCGACTTCATCGACCACGTGCTCGAGTGGTCACGTGGCGTGCCCCTGCTCGTCGTGACCCTGGCGCGTCCCGAGTTGCTGGAGCGGCGCGCCGGCTGGGGTACGGGCGCCCGCTCGTTCAACACCATCGGCCTCGAGCCTCTCACCGACGGCCAGATGCGCGACCTGCTGCGCGGCATCGTCCCGGAGATGCCCGACCAGGCCGTGGCGCAGGTCGTGGCCCGAGCCGACGGCATCCCCCTCTACGCGGTCGAGATGCTGCGCATGCTCATCGCCGACGGGACCCTCACGGGTCGGCCAGACGGCACCTACGAGACGACCCGCGAGCTGGGCGAGCTGGCCCTCCCCGACACGCTCCGGGCCCTGGTGGCGTCCCGGCTCGACACGCTCGATGCGAGCGATCGATCGCTGCTGCAGGACGCCACGATCCTGGGCCAGACCTTCGACCATCGGACGCTCGCGCGCATCACCGACCGCGATGAGGAGGAGGTGGTCGCTCGGCTTCGGGCCCTGATCGGGCGTGAGCTGCTGGAGATCTCGGTCGACCCCCGCGCACCCGACCGGGGCCAGTACGGCTTCGTCCAGGCTGTCATCCGGGAGGTCGCGTATGACACGCTCTCGAGGCGTGACCGGCGCGCACGCCACCTGGCTGCTGCCCGCTACTTCGAGGCCGTCGGCGACGACGAGCTGGCTGGGGTCCTGGCCGCGCACTATCTCAGCGCCTACGAAGCCTCCGATGAAGGCCCGGAGGCGGATGCGCTCGGTGTCCAGGCGCGGCGGTCGCTCGCGTCTGCGGCGGAGCGAGCTCGGTCGCTCGGTTCACCGGCACAGGCGCTGGTCCATCTGGAGTCGGCGCTCGCCATCACGCCCGACCCCGCAGAGCAGGCAGCGCTGCTCGTTCGAGCTGCGGATGCCGCGTCCCTGGCCGCGGACAAGGAGCTGGGTATCAGGCATGCGGCCCGTGCAGCCGAGCTGTTCGATGCCGCCGGAGACCGCCGCTCCTCACTGGAGGCCTCGGCGCTCATGGCCGGCATCCAGACCGACGCCGGGTACGACGAGGACGCGAGGCGCATGCTCATCGACGCTGTAGCTCGAGCCTCCGCTCCGGAAGATGCAGATGTACGGGCCGATCTGCTCGCGCGCCTGAGCCGTGTGCACATGCGACTCCAGGAGGAGCCCGAAGCGCTGGCGGCGGCCGAGGAAGCCCTCGCCCTGGCCGAGCCCCTGGACCTCGATCGCGTCATCGCGGAGGCCTGGATCAACAAGTCGGGCACGCTCAGCCAGATGCGTCGGATCCGCGAGCCTCTGCTGCTGATGCGAGGAGCCCTGGAGCTGGCCGATGAGACCGGCGACATCGACTTGCGCATGCGCGCACGATCCAACCTCGCGGCCACCTACAGCGCCCAGGACATGGACCTGGCCATCGAGACCTGTCACGAAGCGCTCGAGCTCGCCCGGCGACTGGGAGTCCGAGGCTACGTGGAGTGGCTGGTCGGCGGGCTGGCCGTCTTCGACTTCGCTCGTGGCCGGGACTGGGAAGCCTCGACGCGGCTCCTCGAGGAAGCGATCGAGGAGGCCAGTGGCGACTACATCCGGCAGCTCTTCCTGGGCATCCGCCAGCAGTTCCTGACCATGCGGGGTGAGGACACGAGCGAGGTCGTCACGATGCAACAGCGCATCCTCGAGACCGCGGGGTTCGTGCCGTTCCAGCGCTTCGACCACTACGCTGCCTTCGAGACCTTGCTGTCCGGGCGCCCGGCTGAGGCGGTGCGCGAGTTCCGGTCCACCTTCGACGTCATGGGGCGGGCCATCAACGAGGCGTTCAGCGGCTGTGGTATCGCGGCTGCCTACGCTCACGACGCCGAAGGCGCGCGAGAGGCAGCAGACGGTCTGCAGGCAGACCCGAACGCGGGTCGCGGCCTCGACGGCCTGCGCGACCTCGGCGCTGCGGGGGCGGCGGCACTCGAGGGACACGAGGACGATGCCGCGGCGCTGTTCGTTCGCGCGGTCGAGCGGCTCAGGGCGGCGAAGTACCACTTCTGGGTCGCGGTGGCGCAGGCGGTGGCCATCGAGCTGCTGCCGATGCGCCCGGATCCCCGGGGCTGGGAGGCGGAGTCGAGGGCGCGCTTCGAGAGCCTCGGCGCGACCCCGTGGCTGCGGCTGCTTGACGCCTCCGCCACCCGCCGCATGGAGCCATCGACGGCCCAGCCGCCCAGCCTCGTCGGTGGTGAGTGATGACCGCCCCCTGCACCAGCTGCGGACAGCAGAATCGCGACGGCGCC
>JBFLKP010000087.1:0-13849 GCA_040883225.1 Candidatus Limnocylindrales bacterium
CTACAACCAGCCGCATTCGTCTAGAGGCCTAGGACACCGCCCTCTCAAGGCGGAGATCACCGGTTCGAATCCGGTATGCGGTACCAGATCATCCCTACGCCCCCGGACCGCGCCCCGGGGGCGTCTTTCTGTTCCCGGCGCTGTCGAAAGGACCGCCCCAGTGGACTCCGAGAACCGCCGTCGCTACGTCATCCTGTCAGAAGGCCAGTTCGGCGAGCCCGGCTCGAAGACGGCCATGGGCGTGATCAGGTACGGCTCGGATCGGGTCGTCGCGGTGCTCGACTCCACCCGCGCCGGGCGTGACGTCAGCGAGTGGCTGGGGGAGGAGCACGCGGCGCCCATCTTGGCCACCCTGGCCGAGGCGCTCGAACGGGAGCCCACGGCGCTGCTCATCGGGACCGCGCCACAGGGGGGCAAGATCCCGCCGGCCTGGCGTTCGGTCATCAGCGATGCCATCGTCCACGGGCTCGACATCGTGAGCGGGCTCCACGAGTTCGTCTCCGATGACCCCGAGTTCGCCTCGCTCGCCGCGGCCCACGGGGTCGAGCTCATCGACCACCGCCGGCCACCGGAGCGCCACGAGGTCGCGGCCGGGCGCCGGCACGCTCCCGGCAAGCGCGTGATCCTGACGGTCGGCACCGACTGCGCCATCGGCAAGATGACCGTGGCGCTGGAGCTGCGTCGCGCCGCACGGGAGGCCGGGCTCAGGGCGGCCTTCGTGCCCACCGGCCAGACGGGCATCATGATCGAGGGCTGGGGCGTCTCGGTGGACCGCGTCATCAGCGACTTCATCAACGGCACCGCCGAATGGCTCGTGGAGCAGGCCGAGGAGATGGGCGACTGGATCTTCGTCGAGGGCCAGGGTTCGCTCGACCACCCGGCCTACTCGGCCGTGACGCTCGGCCTCGTCCACGGCACCACCCCCCACGCCATGGTGCTCGTCCACCAGCCGGGTCGCAGCGGACACTTCGGCTGGGAGCAGGCCACCGGAGCTGAGGCACCTACCCTGTCCCTGGCCGACAACATCCGGCTCTACGAGCACGTGGCCAACGCGGTCGCACCCAGCCGCGTGGCCGCGGTCGCGCTCAACACCGCGCTGCTGTCCGAGGCCGATGCGCGGGCCGAGATCAAGCGCGTGGCGGCAGAGACGGGCCTGCCCACCGACGATCCCTATCGCTTCGGGCCGGCGGCGCTGTTCGCGGGTCTGCGAGCGAGCCTGGAAGGAGACGACCGATGAGCTTCACGCTCCGCACGGAGGTCCTGCACCTGCCGTTCCGCGACCCGTTCCGGATCGCCCGCCACGAGGACTCCGAGGCCAGCCAGACGGTGCTCACGTTCCTCGAGCTCGATGGTGCACGTGGCCTCGGCGAGTGCTTCCCCGTGCCCTACTACGGCGAGACCGTGGAGACGACGCAGGTCGTCCTGCCGTTCCTGGTGCGGGCGCTCGAGGAGCTCGGTCCGCCGGCTGCCGATCGCGACGGCGCGCTGGCCTGGCTGGAGCGTTCGGCAGCGCTCATGGGCCAGGCCCTGGGCCACCACGGCGGAGCCAAGATGGGCCTCGACACCGCCCTGCACGACCTGGCCGCTCGCGCCCTGGGCCTGCCCATCTGGCAGCTCCTGGGCACGTCCGACCAGCTGCCGCCGACCGACTACTCCCTGGGCCTCGACGACCCGGCCACGGTGGCCGAGCGGGCGCGTCGCGTGGCCCACTTCCCGGCGCTCAAGATCAAGGTCGGGGGAGCGGCCGACATCGAGACGCTGGAGGCCGTGCGAGCGGTGTTCGACGGTCCGTTGCGCGTGGACGCCAACACCGGCTGGGAGCCGGAACAGGCGGCCGCGCTCATTCCCGAGCTGGAGCGCCTCGGCGTGGAGCTCGTGGAGCAACCCTTCAAGGCGCGCATGCTGCCCCAGCTGCGCTGGCTACGTGAACGCTCGAGCCTGCCCATCATGGCCGACGAGTCAGCCGTGTTCGTCGAGGACCTGCCTATGCTCGAGGGCGTGGTCGACGGCGTCGTGGTCAAGCTGGCCAAGGCCGGCGGCATCGGACCGGCCCTGCGCCAGATCCGGCTCGCACGCGAGCTGGGCATGAAGGTCATGCTCGGGTGCATGGTCGAGTCGAGCGTCGGCGTGGCCGCCGCCGCCGCCGTCGCGAGCGAGGTCGACTGGCTCGACCTCGACGGCAACCTGCTGCTCGCCGATGACCCCTATGAGGGCCTGGTACTGGGTGCCGACTGTCGCTGGCAGCTGCCTTCGGGGCCTGGTCTCGGCGTCCGACGCAGGGCCTGATGGCAGGCTCCGGCTTGCATGCAACGAGAGCCTGTGGACAAGGTCGTGGACAACTTCGTGGATGAGCCGCTAGCGCCGCTCTGAGGCCCCGACGTATCATCTGCGGAGCCGTTCGGGGAGTCCCCGAAGGCGCTGGAGAGGGAACGCCCAGGGGTGTGCGGACATCCCCCACGGGCGGAGCGCGTCGTCGCGTTACGGTCTCCGCGCGACGGCGTGAATTTGTATCCGTTTCAACGCGGGCTCGCTTCGGCGTGCCTGCAGAAGGTGGGAGAGGGTGTCGAGAGAGCGGCTGGGCAACGTGCTGTCCGAAACGAATGACGAACGCCGGGTCGACGAGGGGACGGTCCCGATCGAGAGGGGCGCGAGCCCCGGTAGCGGGGACCATCCCGACGCCGAGGCCGAGGCGTTCATCCGTTTCTGCTACCGACGGCGCAGGGTGCAATGGCCCGAGCTCTACGACGAGATGTGCGCCGTGGCGGCGCGTGGTGACTACCGCGGCATGGAGTACGAGGAGCTCTCGCGGCTGGGCATCGGCTTCGCCCTCTCCTCGCTGCCTCGCCTGGCTCAGCTGGCCGACCGCGTCATCGCCCAGGAACGGCGACCGAAGCCCGTCGCCGCGGTGGCCTAGCGCTCCGCTCGGGGCGCTGCGGTGCGGACGTCGGGTAGCGGCGTCACGGGTAGCTCCATCGAGACCATCCCGCCGAAGCCGGCGAGCCGCTCGAGGTAGCGGAAGGACTGCACCTTCGTGACCCTGAACCCCAGCCGCTCGTAGAGCGCCTGCGCCCGCGGGTTCGTGTCGATGACGTCCAGCCGCACGAAGGGCTTGCCCAGGTCGCGCGCGATGGCCGTGGTCTCGTCCAGCAGGCGGGTGCCGATGCCGAGGCCGCGCGCGCCGGGCGAGACGGCGATGCCGTCGACGTAGACTTCATCGGCCTTGGGCCGGTGGTCGGCCATGCGGTTGCCCCACACGGCCCAGATGGCCCCGAACCAGCCGAGCAGGTCGCGGTACGGCCGGAAGTCCCACGAGGCGCCCATCAGGCCGCCGTCGTACGGGCGGCCCCTGGTGCTCAGGCCGGCCATGCCCAGGAGCGTCGGGCCTCGTCGCGCGACCAGGCAGTTCTCGGCCACGTAGGCGCGGCGCATGAAGGCCTTGCGCTTCCCGGCGTCACGCACGGCCATGCGCATCTTCTCGCCGAAGGCTTCTTCGAAGACCTCGACCGCCTGGTCGCGCAGCTCCGGGGGCAGCCCGTGCTCGATGACGATGCCGTCGTCCATGGACTCAGGGTAGCGGGGCTCGCGCACTCCGAAGCGACCGATGGCCCTAGCCCGCTCCCGAGGCGCTTGGCAGGCTCGGGTCATGAACGCGAACCGCTCTTCCTTGACCCTCCCTGCGCCCCGCAACGACAGCACCGTCTCGCTCGAGGCGGCGCTGGCCGCCCGTCACACCGTGCGTGAGTTCCAGCCTCACGCGCTCACCATCGACGAGGTCGGTCAGCTGCTGTGGGCGGCCCAGGGTGTGACCCATGGCGGCACCAAGCGCACGGCGCCGTCGGCCAGCGGCCTCAACGCGCTGGAGACCGATGTCATCACCGAGGAGGGCATCGCGCGCTACGGGCCAGCCGAGCACACGCTGACGCGCTCACGTGACGGCGACGTCCGAGAGCAGCTGCAGGAGGCCTGCGGCGGCCAGCCGTTCATCGGGACCGCACCGTTGATCGTGGCCTTCTCGATCGTGCCCGGACGCCTCGCCGAGCGCCACGGTGAGGAGCGCGCGACGCGCTACGCGGACTTCGAAGCCGGGCACGCCGGCCAGAACCTGCTGCTCCAGGCTGTGGCGCTCGACCTGGGTGGCGTGCCCGTCGGCTCGTTCGACGACCGGGCGGTGTGTGAGCTGCTGGAGCTGCCCGACGGCGAGAAGCCGCGCTACCTCTTCGCCCTGGGGCGCCCTGCCTAGGCGCGGATCTGGCGGCGGGCCAGCTCGGCTTCCATCGCGCGCTCGGCCTCGACGTAGAGGTCGATCTGCATGCGCAGCTCGTTGGCTTCCGGGCGATAGAGGTGGACCTGGTTCTGGAGGATGTAGCTGAGGCGACGCGAGGTCATGCGCACGTGGTCGAGGTTCTTCATCAGGACCAGCGGGTCCATCGAGGCCAGGTCGTCGGGGTGGTACATCGGCTGCTGCATCGCGCCCGAGTATAGCGAGGGCCACGGGATCCCCGGCGACCGGGCACTACACTCGTGCCTGCCAACGACCCCGAAAGGAGCCGACCCACGTGAGCGACAGCGCCGGGTTCCCGGCCATCTCCGACTACGCCTTCCTCAGCGACTGCCATTCGCTGGCCCTCGTCGCCCGCGATGGCTCGATCGAATGGGCGGTCTTCCACCGCTTCGACGGCCGGCCCGTGTTCGCGCGCATCCTCGACCGTGACATCGGCGGCTTCTTCCGCGTGGGGCCGACGGCGCCGGATGCCGAGGTCCGGCGGCGCTACCTTCCCGGCACGAACGTGCTCGAGACCACGTTCACGACCGCTGACGGTGTCGTCACGCTCACCGACTTCATGCCCGTCGAGCCGGACCCAGACGAGATCGGCAAGGCCCATCGCCTGGGCGCGCGGCACTCGCTCATCCGCATCGTGCGGGGCGTGGGCGGCAGCGTCGAGATGGAGATGGCGTTCCATCCGCGCTTCGAGTACGGCCTGACCACGCCGTACATCACCGAGCTCGCCGACGACCTCGTGGTGGCCGCCGGCAGCGCGGACGCGCTCACCTTGCAGAGCGAGTTCGGGCCGCTGCCGCGGGACGGCCGTGGGGGCGTCCAGGCCCACGACCGCATCGAGGCCGGCGATGAGCGGGTCATCGCCATCACCTGGTCGACGCCCGCCAGGCTCGATACCACCCGCATCGACCACGCCGAGGCCGTCTCCGAGCTTGACGCCACGGTGCGATTCTGGGAGCGCTGGTCGGAGCACACGCGCTACGAGGGCCCCTATCGCGAGGCGGTGGAGCGCAGCGCCCTCGCCATCAAGGGCCTCACCGACGGTCGCACGGGCGCGGTCATCGCGGCAGCTACCACGTCCCTGCCGGAGACCATCGGTGGCGGCCGCAACTGGGACTACCGCTATACCTGGATGCGTGACACGAGCACGATGCTCAACGCCCTCATCCGGCTGGGCCACGACTACGAGTGTCGCCGCTTCTCCCGTTGGATCAGGTCTACCACTGCCGGGCGCGCGGAGGAGCTCCAGATCATGTACGGCATCGGCGGCGAGCGCATCCTCAGCGAGATCGAGCTGGGCCATCTGTCCGGTTACCGCAACTCGCGACCGGTGCGCATCGGCAACGGCGCGTGGGACCAGTCACAGCACGACACGTACGGCTGGGTGCTGGCCTCGAACTGGTTCACCGAGGCCTACCGTGGCGGCGATGAACCGGAGGCGCAACACGAGCAGCGCTTCCTCGACGAGCTGATCGAGCGCGCCATCGCCGAGTTCGACGTGCCCGACGAAGGGATCTGGGAGGTTCGAGGTGGCGCCCGGCACTTCCTCTTCTCGAAGCTGCTGATGTGGCTGGCGGTGGACCTGGGCATCAGGCTCGTCGAGCGCCACGATGGTGCCGACGCCGTGCCGGCCCATTGGCGCAGCGCCCGAGCCGAGATGCGCCGCCGCATCGAGACCGAGGGCATCGATGCCGAGCGTGGCGTCTTCACGCAGGCCTTCGGCACCAAGGCACTTGACGCCGCTGCGCTGCAGCTCCCGAACGTCGGCTTCCTGCCCCCGGACGACCCGCGCGTGCTGGCGACCATCGAGGCCATCGATGAGGAGCTCGGGGTCAACGGTCACATCTACCGCTACCGCACCGACGACGGCCTCGAGGGGGAGGAAGGGGCATTCGTCTTCTGTACTCTCTGGATGGTCGTGGCGCTGGCCCGCAGCGGCCAGCTGGACCGAGCGCGCGAGCGTTTCGAGCTCGTGCTCTCGCAGGCCAACGATCTGGGGCTGCTGGCCGAGGAGCTCGATCCCCACACGGGCGAGCAGCTGGGCAACTTCCCACAGGCCTTCAGCCACGTCGGCGTCATCAGCGCCGCCCTTGCCATCGACGCCGCCGAGAAGCACGAGCCGGGTTGGACCCCGAGCTCGATGATCGTGGACTAGGGCCTCGATGCAGAGCCTCGACGACATCGTTGCCGTCGCGGAGGCCGAGCCCGTGGACTCGTAGCAGGACCGCATGGGCCCCCGGAGTGCGTCGGGGCGGTGTGGTGGAGTGCGTGCCCGTACCTGTCTCCGGCGGGCCCGTACGTTCGAGCGAGGGGCGGTGGCTCGATATCGCCCCACCATCTGGGATGTGACCTGGGAGTCCGGTGACGGGCTCCGATCACCACAGCCACGCAGCCACCGCCCACCACCCAGAGGACGTCGATGACCGCCTTGCCGACCACCAACGCGCCCAACCTGGCACCCGTGCCCGACCTGCTCCCCGACGACGCCGAGCCGGCGGTGGAGCAGTGGACCGTGGTGCAGACCCCGGCCGCACGCGCCGAGGCCGACGTCGTTCGCGTCCTGCTCGTGGAGGAGCTGGAACAGGTGGCCCAGCGGGTGACCAACCTGCTCGCTCCGGAGAAGCGGGTGCGGCTCATCGCCACGGTGGCTGACGGAAGCGAGGCCGTGGAGCGGATCGCGGCCGAGCGGCCCGACGTGATCATCGTGGACGCGTTGCTGCAGGGGCAGCTCTCCGGTCTGGACGTGGCTCGGGCGGTTCGCGCCGCAGGCCTGTCCAGCCCCGTCATCTTCCTCACCGTGCCCGACCGGCCGGTGAAGGTGCCCGAGGACCTGGGCCAGGCCGACGTCATCTCCATGCCCATCGACGGGCACGCCCTGCTGACGACGATCCGCGGCGCCGCGGCCGAGCATCGCGACGCGCAGCCCCGGCCCCCGGCCGGCACCGTGGCGGTCTTCTCGGCCAAGGGCGGCGTGGGCCGGACGGCCATCGCTCACAACCTCGCGGTGGCCATGGGCCGGACGGCCGGGTCGCGCGTAGTGCTCGTGGACGGCGACCAGGTGCACGGCGACCTGCGCCTGCATCTCGAGGCTCCGGACGACGCACCGTCGCTGGTACAGCTGCCCACCGGTCACACCACCGAGGCTGATGTGACGCCGCTCTTGTGGCAGGACGCCACCGGCCTCGACGTGCTGCTGGCTCCCCCGCGGATGGAGGAGGCGGACCTCATCATGACCGCCGACGTGCAGCGTGCACACCACGTGCTCAAGCATCTCTACGACCTCATCGTCATCGACGTGCCCGCGAACATGGACGATCGCACCCTGGCCATGCTCGACGATGCCGACGTCGTGCTCGACGTGACCACGCCGCGCCACGGCGCCGTGCGCAAGACCCAGCGCTGCCATGCGGTGCTGGCCGCGGCCGGCTTCCCCATGCACAAGGTCGTGACCGTGGTGAACCACGCTGACCCGAGCTACGACGAGCACGAATTCTCGGCCGAGCTCGGCTGGCGACCCGATGCCGTGCTGATGCACGACGACCGACTCGCCACCGGCGCGGTGGCGCCGGGCTCGTCGATCGTGGCCACGCACCCAGACTCGCTCTTCAGCCGCGGCTTCAACGACCTTGCCGAGCTGCTGACGGAGCGCCTGCCGGCCGCCGAGGCCCCGCTCGCTGCCCAAGCCGCCTGACGCACCGAGGTGTCCGTAGGCCAGAATACGGACCTAGCGGCGCAGCAGGAGGGACGGCCGATGAAGGTCGCGATCATCTACGACACCCACACGGGCACCACCGCGGGTGCGGCCGAGAAGATGGCCGAGGTCGTACGCGCGGCCGGACACCAGTGTGATGTGGCCAACACCTCGCACGCGGATGCGGCGCTCTCGGGCGCCAAGGCGGTGGTCCTCGGAGCTTGGACGAACGGCTGGTTCATCATCCGCCAGCACCCGTCGGAGCCGATGATGCGATGGCTGGCCGATGCCTCGCTGGTGGGCAAGTCGGTCGCCGTGTTCGCGACCTACAAGCTCGCCATCGGCGGGACGCTTCGCCACCTCTCCAGCGCGGCAGAGTCGGCCGGCGGTAAGGTCACGGGCATGTACAAGGTCAAGGGCGCCAACGTGCCGGAGGGCTTCGAGGGCTGGGTCGGCTCCCTCGATCGCGACTCCGCCGTCTAGGACGATGCCGGATCCGCGTGTCGGCATCCAGGTCGCCGCGACCACACCGCCATCCCGGCTGACCGAGGTCGTGGCGGAGGTCGAGCGCCTGGGCTACGCCGAGGTCTGGCTGGCCGAGGACTACTTCGAGCTCGGCGGCATCGCGGCGGTTTCGGCTGCGCTGGCCGCCACCGAGTCCATCACGGTCGGGCTGGGCATCCTCTCGGCCCGCGTCCGCCATCCCGCGGTCACGGCCATGGAGCTGGCCACGGTCAGCGCGCTCTACCCGGGACGCTTCATCGCCGGACTGGGGCACGGTGTGCCCGAGTGGGTGGGCCAGATGGGGCTGCAGCCCAAGTCCCTCATCGGATCGATGCGCGAAGCGACCTCGGGGGTCCGGCGCCTGCTTGACGGCCAGGAGCTGACCGAGGAAGGGGAGTACTACTCGTTCGACGAAGTGCGCCTGCTCCACCCGCCGACTGGGCATGTTCCCCTCTACTTCGGCGTGCACGGACCGCGCTCGCTGCGGCTCGCGGGTGAGTTGGCCGATGGCACGCTGCTGGGCTGGTTCAGCTCCCCCGACTACGTACGCTGGGCACGCGAGCGCATCGACGAGGGCCGGCAGGCTGCCGGCCGCGGAGACCGCCATCCCGTGGTCGCCCTGCTCGTGCTCTCGCTCGACGATGACGATCCAGCCGCGGCGCGTGCCGAGCTGCGCGAGTGGGCCTCTGCCTACCTGGCCGAACAGGTCGGGTTGCCGCAGACATCGGCCACGGCGTCAGGTCGGCGCCTGGAGACGGCCGTAGCGGCGAGGGCGTCCGATGACGTGGCGCTGCCGGACGAGATCATCGGCGAGTTCATGGCCATGGGCTCGGCCGCGGACTGCCGGGCGTCCATCGAACGGCTGTTCGAGGCCGGGGCCGAACGGATCGTGCTCGTGCCCAACCCGTCCGGCCAGCGTTCGCTCGAAGGGATGCGGGAACAGATCCGCCTGGCCGCGGCCCTGCTCGGCTAGCTGCTGGCGCCGGCGAGACTCAGCCGCCTGGTGACCTGGCGTCCGGCACACGGAGCAAGACGAACCGGCGAGGGGTCTGCTTCCCTCGCCGGCCAGTGTCCCCGATGTCGGGTGCGCTACTCGAAGGTCGTGGGTGCAGCCTCCGGCGTTGGCGGCAGCTCGAACGGCTGGACCACGCCGCTGACCGCCCAGTCCGAGGACCCGTCGGGTGTGTCCATGGCCAGGATGGCGGTCATGCCCTCGTAGCCATCCTGTCCACGGAGGACCACATGCGAGTGGGCTCCGCTGGGTTCGCCCTGGGTGGCGGCGGGATCGAGCCAGGCGACGCCGGAGCCGTCCCAGGACCCGCCGTCGTTCTCCACGTACATCGAGAACGCGAAGGGGCCGTATTCGCTCCCGGACCGCGCGTAGTAGTCGGTCCGCATGCGAGATCGTCCGCTCAGGCGTTCGTCGCTCATGTCGAGCTCCCACGTCCCCAGCGCGTCGGTGACGGTGTAGCCCCAGTTCGCTGACTCCGTCTTCCCTCCACTGTCCACGGAGAAGTATCCCGACGCCTCGCCGCTGACCAGGGTGACGATGGGTTCGTCGCTCGGACCGGCGGGAGACGCGGGGTCGTTGACGTCTTGGCTCATGAATGGTCTGGCCAGCAGCAGCGCTCCCATGAGGGCCGCGATCGCGGCTCCGGTGAAGAGTTTCGTGGGTGTGAACATCGTCGCCGTTCCTCCGATCGCTACGGTCTCGATCCGGGCCGCCGGTTCGACGCTTCCCTGCCTGCCGTCCGCCCCCGCGGTGGGCTTCGGGCCAGGCAGGAACCAGAGCCGGCGTCGGTGTTGTCGGGTGTGGTGGATCTGCTCGAGCGCGCGGGCGACGTTGTCGTTCGGCCGGCGCGCGGGGCGGTCGCTGCGATGCAGCCAGGAGGCGACCCGGGTGGCGAAGCGTTCATCGATCATCGCAGCGCTCCTTGAGCGCGCTGCCCGGCGGACGCCGGGCGAGCGTCGGCCTCGAGGGCCGCGCGAAGCTCGCTCATGGCGCGGTGAAGGCGGGAGGCGACGGTCCCGGGCGGCACGTCGAGTGCCTCGGCCACCTGGTCGGTGGAGAGGTCGAGCAGGTAACGCAGCACGATGACCGCACGGTGCTCGACCGACAGTCGGGCGAAGCCGTGCTCCAGCTCGTCGAGGTCCTCGACGCGGTGGAGCTCATCCTGTGCGACCGGCGTGCGGGACGCGTCGAGCGGGGCGACCGGCACGGCAGGATGCGACCGCCTGGCCTCGTCGCGGCAGGCGTTGACCACCAGGCGGTAGGACCACCCTTCGAAGCGATCGGGGTCGCGCAGCTGCGGCAGCTTGCGCCACATCTGCACGAGGGTCCGTTGGACCGCGTCATCGGCGCCGTCGTCGTCGCGAAGGACGCCACGTGCCACTCGGTACAGCCGCGCGTGCGACGCCGTCGCCAGCATCTCGAACGCTGACTCGTCGCCCCGTTGCGCTCGTGCCACCAGTTCGCGGTCCATGCCCCCACTTCCGCTGATCGTCGGCGCCATGAGCGCCGGCCGGAGGACCGTCAAGCTTGTCCTCTACACGATACGACGGTGGCCGAAGCGCTCTTCCTTCCGATTTCGAAGCGAGGGACCGGCGAGGGATTCGCTTCCCTCGCCGGTTTCGCGTCGCGTCGGGTTCGGCGTTGGTACCTGGCGCTACTCGCTGGTCGTCGTGGACGGCTCCGGCAGTGGTGGCAGCTCGCTGGTGAAGATCGCGCCTTCGACGTCGAAGAAGGTGGAAAGCCGGTCCTGGTCAGCCGTGAGGATGGCGGACAGGCCCTCATAGCCGCCTTCGCCCGTCAGCAGGTACTGCTGGTGCCATCCACCGCTCGGTGGGGCAGCGTACCCGTGGCCCTCGGCCGTCCAGGATCCATTCTCGTTCTCCAGGACCCCGGCCCACGCGCTGGGACCGCCCGTGCCGAAGGCGTACCGGTTCTGTGCGCCCTGGAACGTCCCGCTGAGCCGCGGGTCGTCCATGTCGAACTTGAGCGTCAGCCGCTCATCGTTCATCGCATACCCACTGTCGATGGCGGTTTCCGTTCCCCGTTCGCTGGAGATGAGCTGCCCCTGGCCATGCGTGATGGAGATCTTCCCCAACTCCTGGCTGTCGGTGACTGGAGGTCCCAGGTCCTGGTTCGTGTACGGTCCGGCCAGCAGCAGCGTACCGGCGAGTGCCGCGACCGCTGCCGCCGCGACCATCTTGGCTGGCGAGATCATCGTCGTCGTACCTCCCATGTGCGCGGGCAGCAGCCCGCCCGGTCTCGGTTCGGGGGCCCGCCACCGGTCCGGCTGCCCGCCCTCGTCCTCAGCCCCCGCGGTGGGCTTCAGGCCGGGCAGGAACCAGAGCCAGCGTCGGCGTTGTCGGGTATGTCGGGTCGCCTCGAGCGTCCGGGCGGGCAGCTCGGGCGGCATCGTGGGGATGTCGCCCAGCCACGCGCGGAACTCGGGACCGAGGTCACGCGGCGCGTTCATCGGGCCACCTCCATCGTTCGGCCCAGCGGCGCTCGGTCGTCGGCTTCGAGCAGGGCGCGCATGGCCTCGATCGCGCGATGGAGCCGGGACTTGTACGTTCCTACCGGGATACCGAGTGTCTGTGCCGCCTCGTCGGACGGAAGGTCCATGAAGTAGTGCGTGACGAGCACGGCGCGCTGGTCCATGGGCAGGCGCGCGAAGCCGCGTTCGAGCTGGTCCCGGTCGATGACCGTGTGCAGCTCCTCGGGTGCGGTGGTGTCGCGTGGTGGTGCGACCGTCAGCTCACGGCCGCGCCAACGCGCGCGCCGGCCCTCGGCGAAGCAGGCGTTGAGCAGGATGCGGTTGGCCCAGGCCTCGAACCGTTCCGGGTCGCGCAGGCGAGGCAGGTCGCGCCAGATGGCCACCATCGCTGCTTGTGCCGCGTCCTCGGCGAGGCCCGCATCACGCAGGACCGCGCAGGCGATCCCATGGAAGCGCCTCGCGACCAAGGCCACGATGTCGGCGAATGCACCGTGGTCACCCGAGCGGGCCCGGATGACGAGTTCGGTGTCCACGTGCCCTTCCCCCTGGGCCGGCGTCTCCTGCCCTTCAAGGGTATCGGTGCAGGGAAGCCCATCGGGGTTCCATCTTCGCCCGACAGCGGAGGACCCCTCCGTGTTCGAAGGGGTCCTCGCTGGCGGCTGGTCGAGGTGGTAGGTCGGCTCTACCCCGCCCTAGCGGCTAGAAGTCGACGTCGCCGGTGAAGCTGACCTTCACGCCGAGCGCGTCGAACATCGCGGCCTTGGCCGCCAAGGCCTTCCTGGCGGCGTCCATGTCCGGCGCGTAGACGACCTGGATGTGGTTCGACTTGTGGCGGGCCATGAACTGGTCGCGGCTCATGCCCGGGGTCACGAGGTGCATGATCGGCCACTGCGGCGTGGTGGCCTGCCAGCGACGCTCGGTCTCCTCCTCGGGCAGCTCGATGGCCTCGCCGATGCCCATGTCGACGTGCAGCGCGTCGTCCATCAGGAACACGCGGCTGTAGACCACGGGGCCGGGCTTGCTTACGCCCTTGATGGTGCCGCCGCCGAGGCGGAAGTACATGGGTGGCTGGCGCTGGCTGGTGACGCCCTCGTAGCCGCCCACGAGGTGGGACGGCGGGACCGAGCCGGAGATGAGCATGACCCACACGAAGTCGTCGCCGTAGGGGTCGCCCCAGCGGACGTCGTGGAGGCTGGTGGAGGGGTTCAGGCCCATGGCCGTCCAGACGCGGTTGGTGATGAGCGCGTCCACGCCACAGCCCCAGTCGACCTCGTTGAAGTGGGGCAGGGGCTGGCCCGGGTAGAGCTCGCGGCCGTCCTCGCTGTAGGCCGGCGGGCGGTCCTGCTCGTTGAGCAGGCCCTCAGCCAGGTCCGATGCGGGCACGAGGTCCTTGAGGCCCTGCTGGTACTGGATGCCGATGCCGGCGCAGCCGAAGTCGTCGGCGATGCGCAAAGCGGCGATGTACATCTTGCACTGCTCGAGGACCTGGTCCTCGGTGAGATCCTCTTCCCAGTCGGGGCCGTAGTCGAAGGTGACGCCGCGATCGAGGAGCCACTGGTAGACCGCCCGAGCTTCCTCATCCTTGATCGTGGTCATGCGGTAGTAGAGAGCGCTCTGGCTGAGGCGCTCCTTGAAGATGCCGAGGGGATTGATGTACTCGTCATCGAAGATGGCGTTGTACATGCCCATGCAGCCCTCGTCGAAGATGCCCATGACAGCACCCTGCTGCTGCAGCTCGGCGGCGAGGGCCTGGCCCAGGGCGGCCTCGTCAGCCGGCAGGGCGGCGGGATCGAGAGCCTTGACGTGGCTCGTGTCGTGGCTCGTGATCCGGCCCTTCGTCGCCCACTCCTGGACGGCCTTGCGGGCCCACTC
>JBFLKP010000088.1:0-3874 GCA_040883225.1 Candidatus Limnocylindrales bacterium
CCCAAGGAACGCCCGGCCTTTGCGCTCCCGGATGGCCTGGCGTGGCCCCAAGGAACGCTCGGCCGTTGCGCTCCCGGGTGGCCGGGCGTGCCGAGCCTTGCCCCACGCGTGTCCCAGCATGGCCCGAGGCATGCCTCCAACGGTGTGCCCGAGGAGGGTCGGGATGCGCCCACCCAGCAACGGAGGCGCCCAGCGAGCTGCGGAGGCGCTTGGGCCCGCCCGCTCGGTCCGACTGGCCCGTTGCTCGACGTGATCGTTTGTGATTGAATGGTAGTCGTTCATGAGCGATTCTGATCGACCCACCAGCATCATCGCCTTCGCGCCCGAGCGGCGCGAGCGCGTCAAGCAGATCGTCAAGGCGCGCCATGCCGTGCGCGTCGAGGAGCTCAAGGCAGAGCTCGGCGTGTCGACCGCCACCATCCGCCGAGACCTCCACGAGCTGGAGGAGGAAGGCGAGCTCCGTCGGGTCCACGGCGGCGCCATCTCGGTCGACGCCAGCGCCATCGAGGCCCGCTTCGAGGCCAAGGCGGCCACCAATCCCGCCCAGAAGCAGCGCATCGCCCAGCGCGCCGCGGCCATGGTCGAGGCCGATGCGAAGATCTACATCGACGCCGGCTCCACCTGCCTCGAGCTGGCCAAGCTCCTGGCCCATCGCACCGACATCACCGTCGTGACCAACTCGCTGCCCGCCATCAACGAGCTCGCTGGTGCCGGACCGCGGCTCATCGTCATCGGCGGTGAGCTGCGATCCCTGAGCCAGGCGCTCGTGGGCCCCCTGAGCACACCCGTGCTCGACCAGCTCTATCTCGACCACGCCTTCGTGGGCACGTTCAGCCTCTCGCTCGATGCTGGCCTGACCACGACCGACCCCGCCGAGGCCTTCACCAAGGAGCACGTGCTCAAGCGCACGCGCGAGGCCGTGCTCCTGGTGGATGGCTCCAAGCTCGGCACCCGTTCATTCGCCCAAGCGGGCCGTCTCGACCAGATCGACGTCGTCATCACCGATGTCGCCCTCGACGAGGAGGCCAGCGCCACGTTCGAGCACGCCGGCGTCCGTGTCCTGGTCGCCTGAGGAGGATCGATGACCGAAACCCGCACCCTCTACAAGTCGGACATGCGTCCGGAGTTCGAGCCCTTCAGCATCCAGCCGCCGGCCATCAAGGGCTTCGGGTACTCGGGCGACCTGGCCTACGAGATCCGTAGCCACCACCTCGACGGGAAGGCGGCCGTCGACCTGCTCGATGACATGCTCGCCATCCGCGAGGTGGAGGAGATGATCGTCCGCCTGCGCTCGGGCGGCTACGAACCGCTGCAGGGCTTCGCCTACCGCGGCCCAACGCACGTCTCGATCGGCCAGGAGGGCACCGCCGTCGGCGCCAGCTCCGTGCTCGGCATCACCGACCGCATCTCCAGCTCCCACCGCGGACACGGCGACGCGGTGGCCAAGGGCTTCAGCGCCATCCGCCAGATGGACGACGAGCAGCTCAAGGAACGCGTGCCGTGGAGCGAGGCCAAGGATCACGACGGCCTCCTCGCCGACGCGCTCGAAGAGCACATCTACCGCATCATCGCCGAGCTCTTCGGCAAGGACGAGGGCTACTGCGCCGGCCGCGGCGGCGGCATGCACATCGGCGACTTCAGCACCGGCCACCTCGGTGCCAACGCCATCGTCGGCGGTTCGGTGCCCATCGCCACCGGCGCGGCCATGGCCAAGCGCTACCTCGCCAGCGACGACGTGGTCGTCTGCTTCGCTGGTGACGGCGCCTACGCCAACGGCGTCGTGCTCGAGTCGCTCAACTGGGCGGCCCAGTACCAGTGGAAGAACTTCCTCGCGGGCGACAAGGCCTATGGCTTGCCCATCGTCTACGTCATCCAGAACAACCACTACGGCATGACCCACCGCACCGACGACGAGGTCATGGGCATCAAGGCCCTCGCGGTGCGCGGCGCCGGTTTCGCCGAGGACGGCATGCACGCGGAGATCGTCAACGGCATGGACGTGCTCGCGGTCCGCGACGCGGTCACTCGTGCGACCGAGCTCTGCCGTAGCGGTGAGGGCCCGGTGCTCATCGAGGCCTCGACCTACCGCTACTACGGCCACTCCCTGTCGGACCCGCGCAACGAGTACCGGACCAAGGAAGAGGAGGAGGCCTGGAAGGCCGTCGATCCCATCGAGAACCTGGGCCGCCAGCTGGTCGAGAACAAGATCCTCACCGAGGAAGGGCTGGGCGAGGTCAAGGCCCGCGCCGCCGCGCGCAACGCGAAGGCCGCGATCCGCGCCAGCAAGGCCACCGACCCCGCGCCCGAGGACGTGCTCAAGTACATGTACGCGGGCACCGTCTCAGAGGAGGTGCCCCCCGAGTTCGCCAAGCCTACGCTCTACGACGACGCGCCCAAGCCCAAGATCACCGACGCGGGCATGCTCCAGAAGGACGCCCTGCGCGAGGCCATGATCGAGGAGATGGAGCGCGATGAGCGTGTCATCTTCTACGGCGAGGACGTGGCCGACTACGGCGGCGCCTTCAAGGCCAGCAAGGGCCTGATGGAGCGCTTCGGCCGCGACCGCGTGTTCAACACCCCCATCTCCGAGGCCGCCATCATCGGCACCGGCGTGGGCGCGGCCATGGCCGGCCTGCGCCCGGTGGTCGAGCTGATGTACATGGACTTCGCGCTGATGGCATCAGACCAGATCGCCAACCAGGCCGGCAAGTGGCACTTCATGAGCGGCGGCCAGACGACGATCCCCATGGTCATCCGCTGCTCGGTCGGAGCCGGCAAGGGCTACGGCGGCCAGCATTCGCAGTCGCTCGAGAGCCTCTTCACGCACCTGCCCGGCCTGGTCGTGGCCTACCCCTCCTCCGCCGAGGACGCCAAGGGCATGCTCAAGTCGGCTATCCGCTCGGACGACCCGGTGCTCTTCTGCGAGAGCCAGGGCCTGTACGCCGCGCGCGGTCCGGTGCCCGAGGGCGAGTACACCGTGCCGCTGGGCAAGTCGGCCGTCGTGCGCGAGGGTGGCGACGCCACGGTCGTGGCCTGGGGCCCGGCCGTGCCCGATGCGCTCAAGGCCGCCGAAGCGCTGGCCGGTGAAGGCATCGAGTGCGACGTCATCGACCTGCGCACGCTGGTGCCGCTGGACATGGAGCCGGTGCTGGCCTCGGTGGCCAAGACCGGTCGCTGCGTCGTGGCGGCACAGGCCATCCTCTCCGGCAGCTACGTCAACGAGGTCGTGGCACGGGTCGTGAACGAGGCCTTCGACGACCTCGACGCGCCGGTCGCGCGCATCGGCGCCGCCAACGGCATCAGCCCACAGGCGGAGGGACTCGAAGCGGCCTTCCTGCCCGGCGCCGACGACATCGCGGCCGCCGTGAAGGGGCTCATCTGATGGCCACACCCATCCGCATGCCGATGCCCGGCCAGATGACCGAGGAGTGCACCGTGCTCCAGTGGTTCAAGGCCGAGGGCGAGACGATCACCAAGGGTGACCCGCTCTTCGAGATCGAGACCGACAAGTCGAACATGGAGATCGAGGCCTTCGACGAGGGCACGCTGCTGCGCATCGACGCGCCCGAGGGGGCGACGGTGCCGGTCGAGTCCATCGTGGCCTGGATCGGTCAGCCCGGCGAGGAGCTGCCCGAGAAGGAGGCGGCTGGTGGCGCTGCGCCCGCGGCGGCTCCGGCGGCCGAGGCAGCTCCGGCGCCCAGCACTGCACCCGACGCCGCGGCGCCTGCCGCCGAACCCGACGTCGCGCCGCCCTCTGCGCCGGCAGCGGCCGAGACGCCGCCCGCGCCGTCCGCGCCCGAGACCCCGCCGATGCAGGAGCGCGCCGCTGCGACCGCTCCGGCACCCGGCGGCAAGCTCAAGATCAGCCCGCGCG
>JBFLKP010000089.1:0-25421 GCA_040883225.1 Candidatus Limnocylindrales bacterium
CCGCGCCGGGCCGGGCCGCGCGGTGGCACCCGCGCGGTGGCATCCGCGCCGGGCCGTGGCATCCGCGGTGGGGAGGCGGCGGCCAGGTTCTGGTCAGCCGTTCGCCGGGGGTCCGTTGGACGACCGTTGGCCGGCCGTGAGGAGGTGCCGACCCCGGAACGAGACCCATTCATAGCCCAGCACGCGCGCTGCCTCGCGCTGCTCGCGCTCCCGCGTGGCGGCCAGCTCCAGCGGGTCCGCAGCCGCATCGTGGGAGCGGACCTCGCCACTGGTGCAGCAGACGAGCTCGGCCACGGTGCCTGGGCCACCCAGCGCGCGACGGTGGCACCAATGGCCAGGTCAGCGTCGCGCGGGTGGGCGGCCACCACCAGCAGCCGCACCGGCCGCGCGGGGGACGTGGTGGATGTGCTGCTCAGGGCAGCTGTACCTCGTTGGGTCGGACCACGCCGCGGTGCAGCATGCGATGCAGCTGTCGCAGCCGCTTCTGCTGCTCGGGATCCCGGGCCAGGTTCCGAAGCCGGTAGGGGTCCCGCCGCAGATCGTAGAGCTCACGCCCACCATTGGCGTATTCCGTGTACTGCCAGGTGGCGTCCTCCGAGTAGGCCCCCGTGGTGATGAGTCCATACCACGGCGGCATGCCCTCGTGGGCCCGCAACATCTCCGTGTAGAGGTAGCGCCGGTCCAGGTGCTCGGCCTCGCTGGTCAGCAGCGGGGTGATGTCGTGGCCCACCGCCTGGCGCAGGCTGCAGCCGGCGAGAGCGCAGATCGTGACCGGCAGGTCCACGTTCGAGACGGGCTCGGAGACGACGCGAGCCTGCCCTCCCAAGCGGGCCGGCCACAGCGCATAGAGCGGCACCTCCACCGCGTGCGGCCACTTCTTGGCACCCGGCAGCGGCGCTCGGTGATCACCATGGAGGTAGCCGTTATCGGCGGTGAAGAGCAGCAGCGTGTCGTGGAGCCGCCCACTCGCGGCCAGGGCGCGCCGGATCCGCGCCACCGCATCGTCCACACCCAGCATCTCTTCGCAGTGCGCGGACAATCGCACCGCCTCCGGGACCAGGCGCGGCAGCGCGCGGATGTAGCGCGGCTTGTCCGAGACATCGCCCTCGTCGTACGACGGCGCGCGATAGGGCCGCACACCGCGGCAGACCTCGGCGCCGGCGTGGCGGGCCAGCGGCGTGTGGGGTGCATGCCCGGCCCCGAAGGAGGCGAGCGCGAAGACCGGCCGGTCCCGAGGCGCCCGGCGGATGTGTCGAGCGACCCGCTTGCCGACCACCTCGGTCGAATGGGCCCGCGGCGCGTAGCCCTTGCGCACGACGCCCTTGCGCGTCCACATGCGGTAGCCGTAGAACTGGCCCTGGCCCTCCTCTTGTCGCTTCCAGATGACGTCGAAGCGCTTCCAGCCCTGGGCGTATCGGTTGACGTCGGCCCGCCGGGGCGCGGCCTTGTCGAGCTCGTTGACGTACTTGCCCACCATGACCGTGTGGTAGCCGGCACGCTTGAGCTGTGAGGCCAGCGTCCCGCGCGGGTCCAGCTTGGAGGCCTGGTTATCGGTGACCTTGTGGCCGTGGCCGTAGCGGCCGGTCAACAGCGTCGCCCGCGACGGACCGCACAGGGGCGTGGAGGTGACGGCGTGGCGGAACTCGACGCCGTGGCGCGCGAACCGGGCCAGCTCCGGCGTGCGGCTGGGGTTCGACCAGAGCCAGCTGGTGTTGGGGCTGACGTCGTCGAGATAGATGATGACCACGTTCGGACGCGGCACCGCGCTCGCGAGCCCCGCCTGGTCATCGGTCGCGAGCGCACCGGCCGCGACGCAGGCCACCCCGATGCTCATGGCGGCGATGGCCCTCCGCAGTCCCACGCCGGGACTGTACCCGGCCCATCACGGCGACGCCGAGCGGTTACGTCAGGGCACGCGCGGATCCCAAAAAAACATGCACGAAGTACTTGATTCTTCGGCTCAGGCCGCTATCCTCTGTTGACGGCGTCGCTCGTCTCCCCCCACGAGCGACGTCTTTTTCCGTCTCGCGACCCTACGCGGCTTGGCCGGCGGCCGCTCGGACGGCTTCGAGCACCTCCGCCGCATGACCATCGACCTTGACCTTGGGCCAGACCCGGGCGACCGTGCCCTGAGGGTCGATGAGGAAGGTCGCGCGCCCGATGCCCCAGTAGGTCTTGCCGTAGTTCTTCTTCTCGACCCACACGCCATATCGCTCGGCCACCTCGTGGTCGGCATCGGCGAGCAGGGGGAAGGTCAGCCCGTGCTTGGCCTTGAACTTGGCCTTGGAGGCGGCGTCGAGCACGCTCACCGACCAGACGGTGGCGCCGGCATCGCCGAAGTCGGGCGTCAGGTCACGGAACTCGCAGACCTCGGTGGTGCAACCGGGCGTGAAATCGCCGGGATAGAAGAAGAGGACGACCCAGCGGCCGCGCTGGGCCGAGAGGGTCTGGTCGGTGCCGGTATCGTCGGGCAGGGTGAAGTCAGGCGCGGCGTCGCCTGCCGCGGGCATGGCGGATGCGTTCATGAGCAGATGCTACTGGGTCTTCTCGACGATGACGTGCGCGCCACCGGGTAGCAGCGCGAGGCTGATGTCCGCACCCACCGCGGGCAGGCCACCTTCGCGCGCCTCCACGTGCAGGACGGGAGCGCCCTCGACCTCCACTAGCAGCAGCACGTGGTCGCCACGGAAGCGTCGCGCGCCGACGCGCCCACGGATCGGCCCTTCAGGCACCGAGACCAGCGCAGCCGGGCGGAGCACCACGGTCACGGCTCCGTCCGGCAGCCGTGCCAGCGTGCCCTCGGCCGGGAGGGGGCCCCAGGGTGTCTCGAGCCGGCCACCGGTGAGGCGGCCGCCGACCACGTTGCGGAAGCCCAGGAAGCGGGCCGTCCACGCGCTCGGCGGATGGGTCCAGAGCGCCTCCGGCGTGCCCTCGGCCACGATGCGGCCGTCGGCCAGCAGCACCACGCGGTCGGCCACGCCCAGGGCCTCGTCCTGGTCGTGGGTGACATAGATGACGGTGAGGCCGAGGTCGGCGAAGATCGCCCGCAGCTCCTCGGGCAGCCGCTCCCGAAGAGACCGATCGAGCGAGCCCATGGGCTCGTCGAGCATGAGCAGGCGCGGGCGCGGGGCCAGCGCCCGGGCCAGGGCCACGCGCTGCTGCTCCCCACCGGAGAGCTGCGAGACCGGGCGGGTCTCGGCGCCGGGCAGACCCACCAGCTCGAGCAGCTCTCGCACGCGCGTGGCGGCGGCATCCCGGCCGTGGCCCTGCATGCGCAGCCCGAAGGCCACGTTGGCGGCCACGTCCCGGTGCGGGAAGAGCGCGTAGTCCTGGAACATCAGCCCCACGCCGCGCTCGTGCGCGGGCACGCCCGCGAGGTCGCGGCCGGCCAGCTCCACCTGCCCGGAGACCGGCTCCTCCAGCCCGGCCACGACCCGCAGCAGCGTGGACTTGCCGCCACCGGATGGGCCGAGGACGCAGAGCAGCTGGCCCTCGGGCACGTCGAGGTCGATCTCGCGCAGCACGATCTCGGCACCGTAGGCGGCGCTCAGTCCGGTGATCCGAAGCATCGCTCCTCCTAAAACGGTTGGGGGCCGCTGCCGCGGAGCCGCTCGATGAGCAGCACCGCGCTCGCGGTCAGGACCATGAGCACGATCGCCAGGGCCATGGCCGTGGCGAAACTCGCTGCCCCTGGCTGTCCCAGCAGGCGATAGATGGCGACGGGGATGGTGACCGTGTCGGGCCGGGCGATGAAGAGGGTGGCCCCGAACTCGCCCAGCGAGACAGCGAAGGCGAAGCCGGCCCCGACCAGCGCGCCGCGCGCAAGGATCGGTCCGTCGACCTCGCGCCAGGTGCGGCGGGGCGAGGCTCCCAGCACCGCGGCGGCCTCTCGCAGTCGATCGTCGATGGAGCGGATGACGGGCACGGCCGAGCGCATCACGAAGGGCAGCGCGATGAGCGAATGGGCGATGGGGATGAGCAGGATCGAGGTGCGCAGGTCCAGCGGCGGCGTGTCCAGCGCGACGAGGAAGCCGAAGCCGACGATGACCGCCGACGTGCCCAACGGCAGCATCACCAGGGCATCGAGCCCACGCGAGAACCAGCCCCGTCGGTAGCCCACCACGACGGCTGCGAGGAGGCCCAGGCTGCCGGCGATGAGCGTGGTCGCGGCCGCGAAGGCGAGCGAGTCGATGACCGATTGCCACGGCGCCGCGCTGAGGCGCAAGCGCGGATCGGCCTCGATGAGCGAGGCATAGGCCCCCAGGCCATAGCCGTTGCCCCACTGCAGCGACCGCTCGAGGAGCACGGCCAGGGGCACGAACATGAACAGCACCGTGGCCACCAGGATGGCGCCCACCAGCAGGCGCTCGCGCCCGCGCCGCGGACGCCGCGCGGTCTCACCCGAGCCACGCAGCCGCTGCTGCACGGCCAGTCCCTCCTGGGCACGCGCGCTCGCGAGCAGCAGCCCCAGGACTCCGATCATCTGCAGGATCGTCAGCGCAGCGGCAGTGGGCAGGTCGAGCAGGACCGCGGTCTGCCGGTAGATCTCGACCTCCAGCGTGGCGTCGCGCGGGCCGCCCAGCAGCAGCACCACGCCGAACGAGGTCACGGTGAAGAGGAACACGATCGAAGCCGCGCTGGCCACGGCCGTCCGCAGCAGCGGCCAGGTCACCTCGCGGAAGGCCGTCCATCCCGACGCGCCCAGCATGCGGGCTGCCTCCTCGGTGCGAGGGTCGATGTGCGCCCACATGCCACCCACGAGCCGGATGACGACGGCGATGTTGTAGAAGACGTGGGCGATGAGGATGGCCGCCACCGAGCCGTCGAGCCGGACCTGCGGGAAGGCCTCGCCGAAGAGGGCGCCGAGCAGCTCGTTGAGCGGGCTGCGTGGACCGAGCAGGGCCAGGAAGGCGCTACCCACGACCACCGTCGGAAGCACGAACGGCACCACCGTCAAGGCCCTCGCCACGCGCTTGCCGGGGAACGTGAAGCGCGCGAAGACCCACGCTGCCGGCAGCCCCAGCAGCAGGGTCAGGAGGGTCGAGAGACCCGCCAGCGCGAGTGTGAACACGACCGTGTCGAGGACCCACGGCCGAGCCCACGTCTCGAGCACGTGACCCAGCTGCAGCTGCCCCTCCGGCGCCAGCCCGAGCGCGAGGATGTTGGCCAGCGGCCAGAGGAAGAAGAGGCTCAGGAAGGTGACGGGCAAGGCCGCCGCCAGCAGGGCCCAGCGGCGCGTCAGCGCAGGACGATGTCGGTCCACTCCCTGATCCAGTCCTCGCGGTTGGCATCGATGACGGCGGGGTCCAGGCTGGCCGGCTCGGCCGGCACCAGCGCGTGGCGCTCGAAGGCCTCGGGCAAGGCCACGTCCGAGCGCGCCGGGTACACGAACATGGCCTCCGGCAGCTCGGCCTGCACTTCCGGGCTGAGCAGGAAGTCCACCAGCGCGCCGGCGAGCTCGGGCTGCTCGCTGCCCGCGAGCACCGCGGCGAACTCGACCTGCTCGAAGCAGCCGGCCTCGAGCGCGACGGTGGGCGACACCTCGGCCTCGGGATCGGAGCCGTAGATGACCTCGGCCACCGGGCTGGACGCGTAGCTGACGACGATGGGCAGCTCACCCTCGCCGCCGGCGGCGCCGGAGAAGTAGCCGTAGTAAGCCTCTTCCCAGCCGGAGGTGACGGTCACGCCGTTGTCCCGCAGAGCGCTCCAGTACTCGCCCCAGCCGTCCTCGCCGAAGGCGGCCACGGTCGCGAGCAGGAAGGCCAAGCCCGGTGACGAGGTAGCGGGGTTCTGCACCACCAGCTGACCTGCGAGCGCGGGATCGGTCAGGTCCTCGAGCGCCTGCGGCCGCGGCAGGTCACCGTCCTCGAACGCTGCTCGGTCGAGGTTGAGGCAGACGTGGCCCACGTCGATGGGCGTGACCCGATGCTCCGGGTCCAGCTGCAGGGCCTCGGGCACGCTCGCGAGCGCCGGCGAGATGTGGGGCGCGAAGATCCCGGCCTCGAGCGCGCGAGAGAGGAACGTGTTGTCGACGCCGAAGAGCACGTCCGCCAGGGGGTCGTCAGCGGTGAGGATGGCCTGGTTGACCATGGCGCCGGCATCGCCCGCCGGCAGCAATCGGACGCTCACGTCGTGCTCGGCCTCGAAGGCTTCGAACGTGCCCTCGGGCAGGAAGAAGGAGTCGTGCGTCATGAGCGTGATCGTGTCGTCGGCGGCCGCCGGTGCGGCCAGGCTGACCGCAAGGCCAAGGGCCAGGCCGGTCGAGGCCAGGCGTGTGCGATCCATCTAGGTGCCTCCTGCGGGTTCGGCATCGGCACTCGACCGACGCGTGTGGATGACGAGCAGCCGCCCGCGACGGGTGGTCACGTGCGCCGACTCGGTGGTGAGCTCGTTGGAGAGGCCGCGGGACGGGCCCAGCGGCAGCGCCTCGTCGGCCAGGCGGAAACGCAGGCCGCTGGTGGTCACGCCCTCGGTCAGCGTGTCGAGCGGGAAGAGCGAGACGTAGTCGCCCGGCTCGCCCTCGATCGTGGTCCTGCCGGGCCCGGCCGGAGTGCCGACCCGCCAGAGGCGCGAGCCGCGTCCCTCGATCACGACCTCGAGACCGTCGAGCCGAGGGTCGGCCAGGAGCAGCAGGTTGGCCACGCTGTGCTCGGGCCGGACCAACCCCAGCGCGCCCACGATGGTCACGTGGGTGGCGCCCGCTTCGAGCGCGGCGAGGAGGCACAGCTCCATGTCGCTCTCGTCCTTGTCGGGCGAGGCCACGCGCAGCTCGACGCCCAGCTCCTCGAGGCGGCGGCGCTCGGCCGCGCCGAGCGAGTCGAAGTCGCCCACGACCACGTCCGGCACGAGCCCCGCCGCGAGCACGTGCGCCGCGCCGCCGTCAGCCGCGACGAGGCGGAGCGGTCCCGCCGCAGCCGCGAATGCGGCCAGCTCCGATGGTGCGACGTCGCCGTCGGCGACGATGAGGACACGCGTGGCTGGGGCCATGAACGAGATGACCTCCGTCTTGGTGGGACGGAGGTGGCGTCATCGACTCCCTTCGCCGGTATGAACCGGATCAGGTTCCGAGGGTCTGCGGCGTTCCGCACTCTCAGCGCCCGTGGCGCTCCCCTGTCCCATCTGTGGTTGGCAGGGGAAATCGTACACCCCTAGACTCGAGTCCATGCTCAACGACGTCCATCCGGCCACCGAACGTGTCCGCGCGTACGCCGAGCAGCGCGGTGTGAGCATCGAGATCACCGCCTTCGACGAGTCCACCCACACGGCCCGGGAGGCGGCCGACGCCATCGGCGTGGCCCTTGGCCAGATCGTCAAGAGCCTCGTCTTCATGGCGCCCGTCGACCCCGCGGACGAGGACAGCGAGCTGGAGCCGGTGATCGCACTCGTGCGCGGCACCGACCGCGTCGACGTCTCCAGACTGGCCACGGTCTCGGGACGCCCTCGCCTGCGCCGGGCCTCGGCCAAGGAAGCCAGGCGCGCCACCGGCTACAGCATCGGCGGGGTGCCGCCGTTCGCCCACGACCAGCAGGCGGTGGTGGTGATGGATCCGGCCCTGGACGGCTACGAGGAGATCTGGGCCGCCGCCGGCACGCCCACGACCGTCTTCCCCATCGCGCCCGCGACCCTGGCCATGCTCTCGGGTGCGCTCGTCCTGCCCTGCGCCGAAGACGCGCCGGTCGACGCCCGATGACCGAGGTCGGGCGCGCGACCGTGGGCTACCCCGGCGGGCTCGCGGCCCGCTACCGTTGGGGCGGCAGTGGGTCGTCGGAGGCTGTCTTCGCGCTGTCCGAGTCCGGCGGCGAGCTGACCGATCTCGCTGAGCTGGCCGGTGGCGATCCCGCTCGAATGTGCCGGGCCGAGCTGCGCGTGGAGGGACCGCTGGGCACCTGGACGGTGCGCTTCGCTTCGCCCGTCTTCGATGAGCCCGCCGGCCTCGTGTGGGACACCGAGGCACAGCTGGTGGTGAAGTACGGCTTCGGGGTCTACGGCCTCGCGGCCCGCACCGGCGAGCTGCAGTGGTCGCATCGGTCGGGCACGCCGATCGTGGTCGTGCTGGGCTCGCCGCGTCTCGATCACGTCATCATCCAGAGCGAGGTCGAGACCATCGCGCTGCTGGCCGATGGGGGCGTGCGCTGGCGCGTGGCCCACAGCGACGTCATCTCCGATGCAGAGCTGACCGGCGGCGTCCTCACTTTGCGGAGCTACGGCGGTGAGATCGTGGCCATCGACCCGGTCAGCGGGCAGGCCCTCGGCTGATGTGGCGGCCACCCGAGCACGATGTGGATGAACGGTGGACAGGACGGTGCGTGCATACACCACATAACCCGTCCGTACCGTTGACCGCCGCCCACGCCCGGTCCTACCGTCGGCCTCGACCCGAAGGGGCCTGGGAACCGACTAATGGCCAAGATGACATCACGGCCCATGTCGCGTGGAAGGTTCCTTCGGGTCGTTGCCTGTCTGCGGACCAGGTGGTGCCTTGATCGGCCTCGGCCTCGTGATCCTCGGCGCTCTCGCAGCCCTCGTCGGCTTCCTCCTGCTGCGGTACAGCGGCAGCGGCTGGCGGATCGGTCGCCTGCTCGCAGCCTCGCCGGCGCGGACGCTGGCCGATGCGCGCGCCATCGCCGAAGCCGGTGAGCCGGCCTTCATCCGCCTCCACGGTCGCATCGATTCCGAGGAGGAGTTCCCCGGCGACGACGGCAAACCCATCGTCTACCGCCGACGCCGGCTGCAGCGACGGAGCGGCCGCTCGGGCTGGGAGACCTTCGATGACGAGCGCCTGGCTGTGCCCTTCTGGCTGAGCGAGAAGGGACAGCGGGTGTCGATCGATAGCGAGGCCCTCGGCGATGGTCTCGTGGTGGTGCCGCGCGAGTCCGAGGGCGTGGCCGCCGACGTCACCGCCGAGGCCGTCAGCGGTGAGCTCCCGGAGATGGACCCATCGACCCCGGTGCGACTGCGCATCGAGCAGGTCTCGACGGTCGATCACGCCACCGCCGCAGGCACACCTCGCCCGGGCCCCGACGGATCGGTCGTGCTCGGTCCCGGGCTGGGCCGACCGCTGCTGCTGACGACGCTCGACGAGGACGAGGCCATGCGCCTGCTCGCGGGCGAGCACCGCCGCGCGCTGCTGCTGGCGGCCGGGCTGCTCACGGCCTGCCCCGTCATCGTCCTGGCCGGGGTCGTCGCGCTCGTCCTCGGGCTGTGAGGGTGAGGGTGGCGCTGGCCGTGGCCGTCGGCGCCGCGCTGCTGGTCCTGCTGGTCGCGGCCGTGGTGGCCGGGGCCGAGCCCGCGGCCACAGCTGCCGCCGTGCTCGAGACCGGCGACCTGCGCTCGGAAGGCGAGGGACCCGGCCTCGTCGGCAACCCGCTGCTGATCCTGGTCGCGGTCGTGGGGCTGGGCCTCGCGAGCGCCGGCGTGACGGTGCTGCTCGCTCGACTGACGCGCCGCTCCCGGACGTAGGTGGTGTCTGCGGGCACCATCCTCACCCCCGTTGGTACGGACGTCCCATATGAGGAGTTGTGAGGTCCGCGCAGCATGGCCACTCGATGCCGATCACGCCGACCGCCGCCTCGCTGCCCATCACCAAGGCCGCGCGCATGCTGGGTGTCCATCCCAACACCTTGCGCGCCTGGGCTGATCGCGGGCGCATCCGTTGCCTGCGCGTCAACGCTCGCGGCGACCGGCGCTTCCTCGTGGAGGACCTGCAGGCCTTCATGCGTACGGCCGAGGCTGAACGCGGCACCTCGCGTCGGGCGGCCATCGACTGGGAGGGCCAGGTCGAGTCGATCGCCCGCCTGGGCACGCGGCTCAACCATCTGAGCTCGGCGGCCGACATCGGCACGGCCATCTGCCACGGCCTGCGCGAGCTCATCGACTACCACAACGTGCGCGTCTACCGCGTCCAGGGCGAGGACGTCGTGCCCGTGGCCTGGCGCGGTGAGGACGGCACCTATGACCACGAGGCAGCCGAGCAGCTGCGTACGAAGGTGGGCGTCGGCATCACCGGCTGGGTGGCCGAGCACGGCGTGGCCCAATACGTGCCCGATGCCATGGCCGATCCCCGTGGCAAGCACGTACCCGGGACCGAGGAGGAGCTCGAGGAGTCGCTGTTGGTGGCCCCCATGCTCTACGAGGACGAGGTCATCGGCGTCATCGTGCTGGCCAAGCTCGGGCTGGGACAGTTCTCGCACGGCGAGCTGCGCTACCTCGGCATCTACGCTTCCATCGCGGCGCAGGCCATGGTCAACGCCGACATCAGCGCGCGCCTGCGGACCCAGGCGCGCACGCTGGACCGCCAGCTGCGCAGCCAAGCCGAGCTCCTCCGCGTCAGCGAGCGGGTGCTCACGACGCTCGACCCCGCCGCCGTCATCGCCGAGATCGCCGAGAGCCTCGCACGGCTCATCCCCATCGACACGCTCGGTGTCTACATCCACGAGCCGGCGGCGCGCACCCTCGATCCGATGCTCGCTCGCGGTATCGGCGCCGAGGCGCTCATGTCCCGCCGCCTGCCCGACTCGGGCGAGGTCGTCTCGGAGGTCCTGGCCACCGGCGACGCCCGGCGCGTCAGGCGCCGGGCACGTGGTGGCCGAGGCGAGTCGGCCGCGCTCATCCTGGCTCCGCTGCGGGGCCGTGAGCGGGTCACCGGCGTCCTCTACCTCAAGCGCCTCGGCGAGGAGGTGTCGTTCGACGAGCGCGAGTTCGAGATCGTGCGGCTCTTCGCCGCGCACGTGTCGATCGCGCTGCAGAACGCGTTGGTCCACCGCGCGGTCGAGCTGCGGGCCCAGACCGATGCGCTCACCGGCCTGCGCAACCACGGCACCTTCCGCGAGGACCTGCGTCTGGCGGTCGAGAAGGGCCAGCCGTTCTCGCTGCTGATGCTCGACCTCGACGACTTCAAGACCTTCAACGACCGCCACGGCCACGAGGCCGGCAACGAGCTGCTCAAGCGCATCGCCACGGCCATCAGCACGGCCTGCCGTCAGAGCGACCTCGTCTACCGCTACGGCGGCGACGAGTTCAGCCTCATCCTGCCCGGAACGCCCGAACCCGGTGCCCTCGAGGTCGCCGAGCGCATCCGCGACGCGGTGCGCGGGGTCCGGGGCAGCGGCCGGCGGCGCTCGGGTATCCGCTGCTCGGTGGGTGTGGCGGCCTTCCCGGCCGACGCCGCCGGGCGCGAGGAGCTGCTGCTGGCGGCCGACCGGGCCCTCTACGCGGCCAAGCGCGCCGGGCGTGACCAGACCGGAACCGCGTCCGACGGCCTGGAGCTGGCCAACGAGTTCGTGCCGCCGCACACGCCGGTCGAGGAGGTTGGGACCGCGGCAGCCGGGTGACCACTCAGCGCCGCGGCGGCGAGCCCGGGGGTCGCGCCGGCGGTGAGCCCGGGGGTCGCGCCGGCGGTGAGGCAGCCGGACCACGCGGTGGCGCCGAGCGTGCCGGCGGGCTAGCTGCTCGCCGTGGCGGCAGGGGCGGGACCGGGCGGGCGACCTCGACGGTCGTATCGAGCTCAAGGCCGAACGCGCTCGCGGCCGAGCCCTGGTGCACCGACACGGCCACGCGGCCGTACGAGTCCGCGGTCAGCAGCGGGGCACCCTCGGGCACCTCGCCGAACGTGGCCACCCAGGTGATGGGCACCTCGCGCCGGGCGCTGCCCTCCTCCACCCGCAGCACCAGCCGCTCCCCGAAACGCAGGCTCGGCAGCGCCGAGGCGAGGTCGTCGGCAAGAGCCGAGAGCTTGACGTTGCCGAAGGTGTCGATGTAGATCGTCTGCGCCCGCATCGCGCCCCGGCGGATCTCCGGGCGCGGCCACTCCAGGTCCAGCAGCCGCCGCGGATCGACCGACCGGCCCAGCTCGTCGATGGGCACGCCCGCGGCCAGGTGGGCGCCGGCAGGGGCGAAGATGTCGCGCCCGTGGAAGGAGGTGCTCACGTCGGGCAGGGCGTAGCGCGGCTCCTCCAGCAGGTGCGCCGCGGTGATGCCACCGAGGCGCGCGGCGGCGGGCATGAGCAGGCCGTTGTCCGGCCCGACGAGGTAGTCGCCGCGAGCGGTCTGCAGGGCCACGCCCTTGCGCGCGGTGCCGACGCCCGGATCGACCACGGCCACGTGCGCGCCGACCGGCAGGTAGGGGGCCGCGCTCCACAGCACCAGGGCTCCATCGCGGATGGCGTACTTGTCCACGTCGTGGGTGATGTCGACGACGTTGGCCTCGGGGCAGATGCCGGCGACGACGGCACGCATGATGCCCGCGGAAGGGTCGCGCGAACCGAAGTCGCTGAGCAGGCTCACGAAGGGCGTACGGTGGGCGCTCAGCGTGGCCGCGTTGGCCGAGGTCGTGACGGTGTCGGTGTAGATCCGCATCGCGGCACGATGGTACGCGCGCGGCCGCTGCCCGCGCCTCTCCTGCCCGCGCCTCTCGCGCCCGCGCCTCTCCTGCCCGCGCCTCTCCGCTTCGCTGCGGGGGCCTGACGGCGGTATGCTCGCTGCCCGATGAGGAGACCAGCGGAAGACCGCCGCCAGCTGCGCTTGCTCGCGGTGGTCCTGACCGTGCTGTGGGCCGTGACCGCCGTCGCCATCGCCACGGCCTACCGGCCCGGCGGTCCCGTCGACGTGCTCGTGGCCCTGGCCTGCTTCGTGCCCGTGGCCATCGCCGACCTGGGCGTCATCCGGCCGGCCCGCAAGCTGACCCGTCGCGACCGGCTCGCCCTCGTGTGGATCTGGATCCTGGCCGTGCTCTTCGTGCTGCCGGTCATCTACGGCGTGGCCTCGACGGTCACGCCCGAGGGCGTGCAGGGTCTGCTGCCCTCGGCGGAGGCGGCCTATGCCGGGGCCGTCGCGCTGTACCTCATGTCCTGGTTCAGCGTCGTCGGGCTCGTCCACCACCGCCTCGGCGTGCGGCCGCTCGAGCGAAGGGCTTCGGTGGCCACCTCGGTGGTGGCCTTCGGTCTCACCGCCATCGCCGGCCTGGCCTTCGTCTTCGTGGCCGTGGTCAACGAGCGGGAGCTGAGCGTCGAGCCGGCTTCAGCGTCGCGCTATGGGCCGACCGACCCCGACCTCGAGCCGCCCTTCTGCGATGGGTCCGTGACCCTCGGATCCAGCGCCCGGGTGCGGATCGAGGCCACCTCCGCGGTCGACACCTTCGACCGCGGCACGGCCGTGCTGGAGGGACAACGTGACGAGCTCGACGAATCCTGGGGTGGCTCGTGGGCGGGCCCCGATGGCAGCGGCCAGCAGGCCTACCTGCGGGTCGGCCGGCGGGCCTGGGTCAACGACACCAGCGATGACCCGCAGTCGCCCGGCCGGACCTGGGCCGAGACCACGCCGAACCCCTTCGGACTGCGCGGCGAAGACGGGCTGACGATGGACGGACCGCCGCACGCGGTGGCCGACGCCCCGCGAGGCGCCATCGTGGCCGAGGACCTGGGGCTGGAGCGTATCGACGGAGCGCGGGCGCGCCACTGCCGCACGTTCATCGACGGTCCCACGGCGCTGCGCACCTTCCTGCCGCTGCGGTGGCTGCTGGCGAACGACGTCGACATCGAGGAGGACGCGCTCGAGCGCTGGCGGGGCGAGCTCGACTGGTGGGTCTTCGCCGACGGCGAGCTGGGCATGGCCACGGTCAGCATCTCGGGCGCTCGAGGCGAGACCGGCTGGGACGATGATGGCGTGCGCGCCTTCCTCGAGGCTCGCCTGCAGGCCGTCGACCGGGGCGCGCCCATGGACGTCTCCGCGCCGGTCACGGCCGCGGAGTAGCAGCGCTAGAGTCGGGAGCGACATGAACACCTTCGAGGACCGCGGTGGGACCAAGTGGGACCGTGCCGCCCGCTACCTGAAGATCGCCACCGTGCTGCACGCCCACGGCGAGGCCGGTATCGGCGCGCAGGCCCTGGCCGACCAGATCGGGGTCTCGAAGCGCACGATCTACCGTGACCTGGAGGGCATGGACCTCGACGGCGGACTACCCATCTGGAACGAGAAAGGCAAGTATGGGCTGGCGGCGGACGCGTTCCTGCCGCCGCTGGCGCTGACGCTGCACGAGGCGATGGCCTTCTTCCTCGCCGCGCGGCTGCTGACCAAGGCCACCGACGAGCTGGACACCGAGATCATCGGCGCCTTCGTGAAGCTGGCCCAGGTCCTGCCGCCAGTGCTGGCCCAGCAGCTGCACGAGACCGCCGACGCCTTCGCCGATACCCCCGCCGACGAGGACTTCACGCGGGTCCTGCGGGGACTGACGGTGGCTCTCGCCGAGCGGCGGGTGGTGGAGCTCGAGTACGAGGCCGGCGTGTACGACGCCAGCCGACCCAACCGCCGGGTGCGTCTCCACCCCTACGCCATCGAGCCCTCGGCGGGCACGCGCGCGCTCTATGTCATCGGCTGGGACGAAGAGCGCGCGGACCGGCGCACCTTCAAGGTCGAGCGCATCCGCGCGATCTCGGTGACGCCAGAGTCGTACGAGGCACCGGACGAGTCGGTGGCACGGGAGATGCTCGCGGCCTGGGACGTCATCGGTGACGCTCCCGCGACCGAGGTGGTCATCCGCTTCGATCCCTCCGTCTCACAGCGCGTGCACGAGACCCGCTGGCACCACAGCCAGGTCGAAGAGCTCGAGGATGACGGCTCGCTCGTGTGGCGCGCGCGTGTCGCCGGCTTGCTCGAGATCCGCTCGTGGGTCCTCAGCTGGGGCCCGGACGCGGAGGTGCTGGAACCGGCCGAGCTGCGAGGATGGGTCGCCGAGCGGCACGCCGCCGCGGCCGCACGCTATGAGTGAGGACGCCATGCCTGCCGACCAGGGAACCCACGTCGTGCTCGGGGCCGGAGGCGGCACCGGAACGGCCATCGTCGACGAGCTGCTCCGGCGGGGCCTTCCCGTGCGCGCGGTCACCCGTCGGCCCGAGTCCGTAGGCGAAGGGGTGGAGCACGTCGTCGCCGACCTCAACGACCCGGCCGCCGCCCGCGACGCGCTGAGCGGAGCGGCCGTGGTGTATCACGCTGCCAGCCCCCCGTATCACACCTGGACGACGACGTTCCCGGCTCTGAACGATTCGGTGGTGGCAGCGACATCGGCGGCCGGTGCCCGGCTGGTGTTCGCCGACAACCTCTACATGTACGGGCCCGGCAGCGGTGTCATGACCGAGGACACGCCCATCCGCGCTACGGACAAGAAGGGCGTGCTGCGCGCGTCGATGGCCGAGAAGCTGCTGCTGGCCCACACCGCGGGCGAGCTCGAGGTCGTCATCGGGCGGTCACCCGACTACTTCGGCCCAGGTGGCACGAACTCGGCCCTCGGCGAGAACACCTTCGGCGCGGCGCTGGCAGGCAAGACCGTACGCTGGGTGGGCAGCCCCGATGTCCCACACAGCGTCGCCTACCTGCCGGACATGGCCCGCGCCTTCGTCACGCTGGGCCTGTCGCCCGAGGCCGCGGGCAAGGTCTGGCACCTGCCCACGTGCGGCGCACCGACGGGGCGCGAGTTCGTGGCGGCGATCGCGGCGGCGTCCGGGCGCGACGTCGCCATCAGCGGCACACCGCGCTGGCTGCTGCAGCTGGTCGGGCTGGTCAACCGCGCGGCGCGTGAGATGACCGTCATCTACTACCAGTGGAGCGAACCGTTCGTCAGCAGCGACGCGGCCTACCAGGAGGCGTTCGGTCCGGACCCGGCGACCCCGCTGGCCGAGGCGGTGGCCGCCACCGCAGCATGGTTCGAGGCCCGCGCCAGCGGCTGACGGTCGCGACCCCTGGGCTCACACTCGGAGGACGGGCCGAGTGGTCGGTGGGCCGCGTGTGTCGGTGGGCCGCGTGGGGCGGTGGGGCGCGCGGGACGCGCGGGACGTGTGGGGGCTATGGGCCGCGTGGGGCGCGTGGGCCGCGTGGGGCGCGTGGGCCGCGTGGGCCACGTGGGGCGGTGGGCCGCGTCGACCGGGGGTTGCCCGCCAAACGCGACCCCCATGCGGGCGAACTCGACGAGCCGACCCAGTCAACTGCTCCATCTCAGCCGCGGCCGGGCTGAGACTGTCACCGCCACCCTCGTGGAGACCACGATCGGACAAATCACGGCTGACCTCGTCGTGTTCAGCCGCAGAGAGGTCATCGCCAGCTCGCCCCGACGACGGGCACTCGAGGCCGGGAGCCTCTCCGCGGCCCGGCGGCCTGGGCAAGCGCACTCCGCGGCCTGGCAGCCAGTGCCTGGCTTGCCCGAGGTCGTCGTTGATCGCCTCGTGACAGACGACGAGGACCCCCGGCCTTGCTGACCGGGGGTCCTGCTGATCGCGTGGTCGAGGCGCCACGCGGGCACCAGGCGCCACGCAGGCACCTGGCGCCTGGCGCCGGACTCCCGAGCCCTACAGCTCCTTGACGGCAGCGATGAGGTTCTCCAGGCCGGCCTTGGCGTCGGAGAAGAGCATGCCCGTCTTGGGGTCCGTGTAGAGGCTGTTGTCGATGCCGGCGTAGCCGCGGCCCATCGAGCGCTTGATGACGACGATGGACTTGGCGTGGTCGACGTCGAGGATGGGCATGCCGTAGATGGGCGAAGACGGATCGGTCCGGGCCACCGGGTTGGTGACGTCGTTGGCACCGATGACCAGCGCCACGTCACAGCGGTTGAACTCGGGGTTGATGTCCTCCATCTCCTTGAGCTGCGGGTAGGGCACGTTGGCCTCCGCCAGCAGCACGTTCATGTGACCGGGCATGCGGCCGGCCACCGGGTGGATGGCGTAGCTCACGTTGACGCCGCGCTCCTCGAGGATGTCCCCGAGCTCGCGCACGGCGTGCTGGGCCTGGGCCACCGCGAGGCCGTAGCCCGGCACCACGATGACGTTCTCGGCGTAGGCCAGCTGGATGGCCGCGTCGTCGACGCCGACCTCGCGCACCGTGCCGCCCTCGGCCGTCGGATCGGCCTGCGTGCCCTCACCGCCACCGAAGCCGCCGACCAGGATGTTCAGCAGCGAGCGGTTCATGGCATCGGCCATGAGCTTGGTGAGGATGCCGCCGGCCGCACCCACGAGCGCACCGGCGATGATGAGCAGCGGCGACTCGAGCACGAAGCCGGACATGGCCGCGGCGGTGCCGGTGAAGCTGTTGAGGAGGCTGATGACGACCGGCATGTCGGCGCCGCCGATGGGCAGCACCATGGTCACGCCGAAGGTCAGCGAAGCCACGAGCAGGACGAGCAGGACGCCGACCTTGATCTCGTTGCCGAGCTCGAGGACGGGCGAGTCGCCGGCGCCGAGCACGAGCACGATGGTGGTCACGAGGGCCACCACGCCAAGGGCGATGGTCGTGTACACGCCACCTGGCACCCGAATGGGCTGACCGGAGATCAGGCCCTGCAGCTTGCCCGAGGCGAGGATCGAACCGGTGAAGGTGACCGAGCCGATGAGCACGCCGAGGATGACGAAGACCGTGGTGGAGATGGACTCCTTGTCGGTGCCCACGATGAGCAGGTAGTCGAAGATGGCGACGATGGCCGCCGCGCCGCCGCCGACCGCGTTGAACAGCGAGACCAGCTGCGGCATCGCGGTCATGGCCACGCGCAGGGCCAGGAACATGCCCGCTGCGGCGCCGATGGCGAAGCCGGCGATGATGATGATCAGCGCCTCGGTCGAGAGGCCGCCGATCGCGCACGAGCCGTGGGGGCAGTCGCGCAGGAGCAGGTAGACGAAGGTGGCGATGACGGCCACGGACATGCCGCCGGCCGAGATGAGGTTGCCGTTCCGCGCGGTGGCGGGGCTGTTCATGAAGTGCAGGCCGATGACGAACGACGACGCGGCCAGGGCACCGATGATGATGAAGAGCGTGCTGAGCGTTGACTGATCCACCCCTAGGCCTCCTTACCGTCGGCCTTGGGGGCGGTGGGCTTCTTCCTGAACATCTGCAGCATGCGGTCGGTGACGACGTAGCCGCCGACGACGTTCATGGCGCCGAAGGCGACGGCCACGAAGGCGAGCGCGTACCCCAGCAGGTCGTCCGCCTCGGCCGCGATGATCATGCCGCCGATGACGACGATGCCGTGGATCGAGTTGGCGCCCGACATGAGCGGGGTGTGCAGGGTCGCGGGGACCTTGCTGATGACCTCGAAGCCGACGAGGACCGCGAGCAGGAAGATGACGAGTGAGCCAAGAAGGCTGATCTCACCGCTCATGCGGCACCCCCTTCCGCGAGCAGCTTGGCGGTGGCCTCATGCACGACCTTGCCGTCGTGCGCGATGACCGTGCCAACGGTGATCTCGTCTTCGAAGTCGAACGTCATCTCCCCTTCCTTGATGAAGTGCGTCAGCAGCGCGCTGATGTTGCGGGCGTAGAACCCGCTGGCGCCGCCGGGCATGGTGGCCGGTAGGTTCGTCGGCGCGATGATGGTCACGCCGTTCTCGGTCACGATGGTGTCGTCCGGGACCGAGAGCTCGACATTGCCACCGAGGGCGCTGGCGGCCATATCCACGATGACCGAGCCGGACTTCATGGCCCGCACGGTGTCGGCGGTGACCAGCAGCGGTGGGCGACGGCCCGGCACCTGGGCCGTGGTCACGACCACGTCCATGGAGCTGATGTGCTTGGACAGCTCGGCCTGCTGGGCGGCCTTCTCGTCGTCGGTGAGCTCTCGCGCGTACCCGCCCTCGCCGGTGGCATCAGCCACCGACTCCAGCTTGAGGAACTGGGCACCGAGCGACTGGGCCTGCTCCTTGGTCTCGGAGCGCACGTCGTAGGCCTTGACCAGGGCACCGAGGCGCTTGGCCGTGGCGATGGCCTGGAGGCCGGCGACGCCGACGCCGAGGATGAGCACGTTGGCCGGCTTGGCCGTGCCTGCGGCCGTGGTCAGCAGGGGGAAGTAGCGGCCATACGCGTCCGCGGCCATGACCACGGCCTTGTACCCGCCGACATTGGCCTGTGACGAGAGCGCGTCCATCGACTGCGCGCGCGACAGCGTGCGCGGCAGGGTGTCGAGGCTGATGGCGGTGACACCGGCGTTGGCGAGCGCCTGCGCGTTCTGCGGATCGATGAGCGGCTGGAGCAGGCCGATGACGACCTGACCCTGGCGCAGCTTGCCGACCTCTTCGGGCGTGGGCTTCTGCACGCGCAGCACGACGTCCGCCTGTGCGTAGAGCTCCTCCTCGCTGACGACCTTGGCCCCGGCCGCGGCGAAGTCCGCGTCTGGGACCGAGGCGCCGTCTCCGGCGCCGGACTGGATGAGTACCTCATGTCCGGCCCCGGTCAACTTGCCGATGGCCTCAGGCACGAGCGAGACACGCCGTTCGTTCGGCGCAGTCTCCTTGACGGTGGCAATCCTCATGCAGGAACCCCGAGTGTCGAAAGGTGATGGGCTGGCGCGCGACGGCGGGAAAGCCGGGCACCGATGCGCCAAGTGTAATCGGTACGCACGACCTTGGGCCCGCCACGATGCGGATGCACTGACCGATCCACGCGACGAGGGACGAGATCTCCCCCGGGATGGACACATACCCAATGGCTTGGTCTCAAGGCTGTCGTCTGCGTGCCCCTCGCACCTGGATGCTTCCGCCGACCCGAAGTCCCGCCACTTGGACCTCCTTGCGCCCGTGTCGCCGAGCGCATGCTTCGAGCAGGGCAGGACGCTATCGTTCCGGCACGACAGAGGAGGACGCCTATCGTGACCTCGGTATCGATCGCCGGACACGCGCACCACGAGCGGCTCGCGACCATGCTCGACGGCCTGCCCGCCCTCGCCGACATGCTCGACGAGCGACCGCGTCCGGCGCGCTTCGAAGAGCGCTTCCGCACGGTCCACCAGAGCGTCACGGGCACGCTCCTGCCGCACATCGAGCGCGTCGAGGGCATGCTCTATCCGGAGCTCGACCGCCTCATGGCGGACCGCCACTCGATGACGCAGATGCGCGGCGAGCACGACGACATCCGCGGGCTCGTGGACCGGCTGGGGACGTTCGGTGCGGCCATCGAAGCCGATGCCCTCGGGCCCGCCGGCACCGTCGGGCTCCGTCGCGTGCTCTACCGGCTCTATGCCCTGCTGAAGGTGCATCTGGCCGAGGAGGAGGAGTACCTGCGCGTGCTCGAGCACAATCTCTCCGAGAGCGAGCAGGCCGAACTCATCCGAGGCCTGGAGCACGCGGTGGCCGAACCGCTGTAGGGGCGCGCGGGCCTACTCCCGGCCGGTGTCACCCCCGGCGATGGCGTCGAGATAGTCGGCGTTGAACTCACCGATGAGCCGCGCCCGCTCACGCATGACCACGGCCCAGTCATCGAGCGCCTCCTGACCCGCCGCGGTCAGCTCGTACGCTCGGCGGCGGGGCCCGGCGGACTCCTCGGCCCACGTGGAGCTGACCAGCCCGTCACGCTCCAGGTCGCGAAGGGTGCGGTAGACGAGCCCCACGTCGAGCTGTCCGTTGCTGACCCGCATCTCCTCGAGGCGGCCGATCACGGCATAGCCGTAGGAGTCGCCACGAGCGAGCATGGCCAGCACGAAGGGCTCGATCCAGCGCCGCCGAGGTGCCGCGGGGTTCCAGCCGCGATGCGTCGGCGTGCCGCCGGCGTCGCGGGCGGCGATGCGCTCGTCTGCGTCAGACATATGTCTGGGGTCCGGTGCTCACTCCTGCATCGTAGACCTAGTAGATGCTCGGGAACCGGTTCCGATAGCGGGGTAGCACGCCGTTGCCCATCGTGGCCCGGAAGGCTTCCAGGAGGCGGGCGTTGTTGCTGATGTCGTCGCGGTTGCCCTTGGTATAGGCCCGGATGGCGGCCTTGAACTCGGCCGTGCCGTAGTCCCTGCGCAGGTTGTTCAGGAAGCGTGCGCCCTGCACATAGATGACCTCGAAGTAGCAGGCGTCCGAGTAGGCCTGCGTGTCGCGATCGAGCCGGTCGGTCTTGCAGCGGCTGGAGCGGATCGAGAGGTGCTTCTTGCGCGAGAAGTAGTCGGCCAGGGCTTCGTCGGCGAAGGCATCGGTGGATTGGTCGTTGCCCACGGTCGAGTACCACCACTGGTGGGCCGTCTCGTGGGAGACGAGGTAGGGGTGGTCCGACGCCGGGCGCGAGCGCGGGATCCAGATGAGCGCCGGCGACTCCATGGCCAGGCCGCCACCGGTCTCGGCGATGCGGTACGTCGGGTGCGGGTAGGGCACGCCCGTCAGCGAGGCGTAGCGGGCGATCTCCTGCTTGGCCAGCCGCACCAGACGCCTGCCGTCGTGGCGCACGGTGTGGGCGACGATGCGGGTCTTGCCGTTGCCGGTCTTGCCGGTCGAGGTCTTGTACCTGGGGCTGGCCGCGATGTTGAAGTCGCGAACGTCAGAGGCCACGAAGCGGAACTTGCGCGGGCTCAGCTTCTTGACCTGCCGGCCGCTGGTGGCCCACTTGAGCACCCGGTCGGCCGAGACCGTGACCTCCACCCGGGGGCTGACCGGCGTCACGAACTGCTCCCCGTGGTTGCTGTTGCCGAACGGGACGCGCCGACTGACCCAGGGGATGAAGCGGTAGAGCTGGGCCACGCCGTTCAGCTTGGCGAAGAGGTAGGCGCGCCCGCCTGAGGTCGTGCCCAGGCGCGCCTTGTAGCGCACGAAGACCGTGGCGGATGCCCCTGCTGCGAGCTCGAAGCCCAGCGGCACGATCAGCGTCTGACCCATCTTCGTGACCTTGCGAGTGGCGCCGTTCACGCGCGCGCGCAGGTTCTTCATGCTGCCGAGCTTGGCCGCAACGGTGTTGAGATCGAGTCGGTCGATGGACCGGCCGCTGGTGTTGTCCACGTCGATGGTGGTGGTCACGTCCACCCAGCGCGTGTCCCAGTCGAGGTGGACCCCGACGGTGTAGCGCGTCTCGAGGTCGTAGCTGCTGGCGGCAGAGACCGTAGCCGCGGGCACCAGGGCGGCGAGCACGATGAGAACGAGCACGGCGGCTGTCGCGCGAAGGCGGCCGAGGTGAGCGAGGTCGGGCATGGCCGTCCAACGGTACCGCCCCCGAGTCGATTCCGATAGGCCCGGCCGTCCGCCTTCCCGCGTGGTGTGCTCCGATCTACTGTTTCTGCCCACGCTGGTGCTCAGGGACACCGTTCCCAGACCCTGGCCTCCGTATCCGCTCGAGTGGTACTACGTGGTGCTACGGATGCCCGGCTCCGTATCCGGTTCCGTATCTGCACGGATGCCCGGCCAGAGGCCGGCACGTCATCATGCTTTTCACAACGTCGCATACACCACCGCTTCTCAGACCCTTCACGGCGGGGTCAGAGTTGAGCGTTTAGAGAGTCGGACTGCGCTGGGGCGCGTCCGACTCTCGCACTTTGTACGGGACTATCATCGGCCTCATGCAGACGCCACGCGCGCGCCATCAGCGCAGCCGGACGATCCGCCTCGACGTCACCCTGCTGGCGGCGGCTGGCATCCTGCTGGTGACGACGCTGCTGCCACAGCTCGACGCGGACCTCAACATCGTGATGAAGGACCGCACGCTCGATGTGGCGCTCTCGGCGCTCACCTTCGTGGCGGTTGCGGGCCTGGCCGTGCTCACCTTCCTGCGCTACCGCGAGACCGGCCGGCTGGCCTCGTTCGTGCAGTCCTCCGCCTTCGCGTTGTGGGCCACGTTCACGCTGGTCACGCTGCTCTTCATGGTCTTCCGCCTAGACGGCCGGGTGGGGCTCACGCTGGGGGCACCGGAGCAGCTGCCGCTGTGGGTCTCGGGCGTGGTGCGCATAAGCGTTTCGGGCCTGCTCATGGTCAGCGGCGTGGCCGCGATCCTGGGCATCTACGGCGGTGCGCGGCGGCGATTCCGCACGGTGTTCCTGCCAGTCCTGGTGATCGTCGTGGCGACGATCGTCGCCTACCTCTTCCGGGACCTTCTGCCGCCGCTCATCGAGCCACAGGGCATGGAGGCGCTGCTGGCCGAGCCGGGCGAGTTCGCCTTGCTGCCGGGCTTCACCGGGCTGGCCCTCGTGATCGTGGTCGCCACCGTCACCGGCCTCGTCGCCGGCGTGCTGCTCTACCGCGTGACCTGGGGGCGTGGCGGGCCCACGAGCGACGCCTTCACCGCGCTCGGCCTGGTCATCCTGGCCGTGGCCGAGGTGCAGTACGCGCTCTGGCCCAGCGTCTACAGCAACCTCGTGACCATCTCCGACATCATGCGGCTGGTGGCCTACACGGTCCTGCTGTCAGGTACGTTCGCCGACCAGCGCAGCGACCTGCGTGCCCTGCGTTCGGCCTACGCCGCGCTCGACCGCATGCGCGTCAACGAGGCCGAGCGCGCCACCCTCGAGGAACGCGCTCGCCTTGCGCGCGAGATCCATGACGGCCTGGCACAGCACCTGTGGTTCGCCAAGCTCAAGTTCGAACGGCTCAGCTCAACGCTCTCCGAGGACAATCGGCCGCTGGCCGAGGAGGTCATACAGGCGCTGGACGCGGCCATCATCGAAGCGCGCGAGGCGCTGGTCACGATGCGCTCGAGCCTGGAGGACGACGTGCCCTTCTCGGACATGCTCGTCCGGACGGTCGACGATTTCGAGACGAGCTCCGGCCTGCGCGCGGAGTTCACGGCCTCCACCCGCATTCCTTCCTCCTTCGCGCCGCGTGTGCAGGTGGAGCTGCTGCGCATCGTGAGCGAAGCGCTGAACAACGTGCGCAAGCACGCCGATGCCACCATCGTGCGCATCGACGCCACCGCCGGCGATGGCGAGCTGCTCATCACCATCACCGACAACGGCCATGGCTTCGATCAGACCGACGCCTTCGATCGTGGCTTGGGCCTGCAGGGCATGCGGGAGCGGGCCCGGCTCATCGGTGGCTCGCTGCTCATCCGCTCCGAGCTCTCCGGCGGCACCACCGTCGAAGTGCGCGCGCCCATCGCCGCCAGCAGCCCGGCCAGCCTGTCTGAGACATCCGAGCGCACGGCCATGGCCGTGGACGAGGACGACGAGGCCGGACCGGAGCCCATGGCACAGCGGGAGGCGTTCCCCGGGGCGCCGGCTACCGATACCCCCGACGCCAAGCCCACGGGTATGCAAACCTAGCCTCGTCATGCCAACCGACCAACCGCGCGTCGCGGCCGCCCATCCCGCCGAGGCCGGCGCCAGCAGCTCCCTGCGCGTGATGCTCGTCGACGACCACGCCCTCGTCCGCTCGGCCGTGCGCCAGGCCATCAGCGCGCCGGACGTGGAGCTGGTGGGCGAGGCCGGTTCCGCCGAGGACGCGTTCGCGCTGGCGCTGGCGGTGCGGCCGGACGTGATGCTGCTGGACATCGACCTGCCGGGCATGAACGGGATCCAAATGCTCGAGGAGCTGAGCCCACGCCTGCCGGACACCAAGATCGTGATGCTGACGGTGTCCGATTCGGAGCGCGACATGATCGACGCCCTCGCCCGTGGCGCGGGCGGCTACCTCACCAAGGACCTCAACCCGGAGGCGCTGCTACGCGCGTTGCGAGGGACGCAGAAGGGCGAGTTGGCCATGTCACGCCGGCACGCGGCCACCGTCATGCGCCACTTCATCGAGGCCGCGCGCAAGGGTCGCTCGGGTAGCGCCGGGGGCCTGGAGGGCCTGAGCCCACGCGAGAACGACGTGTTGCGGATGCTCGCCGACGGGCTCACCGACCGCGAGATCGCACAGGCCCTCGTCATCAGCCCGCGCACCGTGGAGACACACGTCAGCAACATCCTGCACAAGCTCAGCGTTCGCAAGCGGGCGGAGGCCGCCCAGCGCTACCGCGAGGCTCGCTAGGCATGAAGGTCGGCGTGGTCCTGCCCCAGGGCTGGATGAAGGAGTACCGCGCTCACGGCTCGCGCGAGGCCTGGGCCAACACCGTGGCCATCGCCCAGGCCAGCGAGCACATGGGCTTCGAGTCGGTCTGGATGTACGACCACTTCCACACCTGGCCCGCGCCAGAGGACGTCATCGTCTTCGAGCCCTTCGTGGCCCTCTCGGCGCTGGCCTCGGTCACCGAGCGCGTGCGCATCGGCCACATCGTCATCTGCACCGGCTTCCGCAACCCCGCCCTCACGGCCAAGATGATCTCCACCCTCGATGTCGTCAGTGACGGCCGGGCCGAGCTGGGCATCGGCGCCGGCTGGAAGCAGGAGGAGTGGGAAGCCTTCGGCTACGAGTACCCCTCGACCGGAGAGCGGCTGGCCGCGCTGGGTGAGCACCTCGAGATCATCACGCGCATGCTCGACGCCACCACCGACGAGCGGGCCACCTTCGAGGGTCAGCGGGCCCGGGTGCGTGGAGCGGTGAACCAGCCCAAGCCGCTGCAGTACCCGCGGGTGCCCGTGATGGTCGGCGGCAACGGGCCCGAGGTGACCTGGCGGCTGGCCGCGCGCTACGCCGACGAGCTGAACCTGGATGGCCTCGATCCCGGCGCCGTGGCCGAGGCCCTGCCGGTCATCCGCGCTCGTTGCGAGGAGATCGATCGCGATCCGGCCACGCTCAAGGTGTCAGTGCACACGTGGTACACGGACCCCGGCGTAAGCGAGCG
>JBFLKP010000090.1:0-5468 GCA_040883225.1 Candidatus Limnocylindrales bacterium
AAGGACGGCCAGTTCGAGCTGCGCCCCGGAGAGGTGCACGCGCTGGTCGGCGAGAATGGCGCAGGCAAGTCGACCCTCATGAAGGTCCTGACCGGCGTGTACCACAAGGACGCCGGCACCATCGAGGTCAGGGGCGAGCAGGTCGAGGTGCCCAACCCTCGCGCCGGCCGTGACCTCGGCATCAGCATGATCCACCAGGAGCTGGCGCTGGCCAACCACCTGACGGTGGCGCAGAACATCTACATGGGCCGCGAGCCCCGCGGGCGCTTCAGCTTCATGGTCGACGACAAGCAGCAGGTCAAGCAGACCCAGGAGCTCGTCGATCGCCTTGGCCTCAAGCTCGACCCCACCGCCAAGTGCGCCGACCTGAAGGTCGCGCAACAGCAGATGGTCGAGATCGCGAAGGCGCTCTCGAGCGACGCCTCGGTGCTCATCATGGACGAGCCCACGGCCGCGCTCACCGAGACCGAGATCGAGGAGCTCTTCCGCATCATCCGCTCGCTCCGCGAGCAGGGCAAGGGCATCGTCCACATCTCGCACCGGCTCGAGGAGCTGCGGCAGATCTCCGACCGCGTGACCATCATGCGCGATGGCCAGCACGTGGACACGGTCAACACCATGGATGTCTCGGTCGACGAGATCATCGCGATGATGGTCGGCCGCACGATCTACGAAGAGGCGCCACACATCCCCGAGGATGCGGAGAGCCAACCCTACGTGCTCGAGGTCAAGGGCCTGTCGCGCGGTCGTGCCGTCCAGGACGTCTCCTTCGGCCTGCGGCGGGGGGAGATCCTGGGTGTGGCAGGCCTCGTCGGTGCCGGCCGTACCGAGCTGGCCCGACTCATCTTCGGGGCCGACGAGAAGGATGCCGGCGAGATCATCGTGAATGGCGAGGTGGTCGAGATCGGCAACCCCGCGCAGGCAGTCGAGATGGGCATCGCCTACCTCTCGGAGGATCGCAAGCAGCACGGCCTCACGCTGGGGCTCGACCTCGAGACCAACATCGCGCTGGCCTCCTTCGGCAAGTTCCTCAAGTCCCTCGGGCGCGTCGACACGAGCAAGACCAAGATCGCCGCCGAGCAACGCGTCGAGGAGCTCGACATCAAGACGCCGGGCATCGGCCAGAAGGCGCGCAACCTCTCGGGCGGCAACCAGCAGAAGGTGGTCATCGCCAAGTGGCTCACGGCCGAGATGGACGTGCTCATCTTCGACGAGCCCACGCGCGGGATCGACGTGGGTGCCAAGCAGGAGATCTACCACCTGCTCAACGAGCTCGTCAGCGGGGGCAAGTCGATCATCATGATCAGCTCCGAGCTGCCCGAGATCCTGCGCATGAGCCACCGTATCCTCGTGATGTGCGAGGGCCGGCTCACGGGAGAGCTGACCGCCGACGAGGCGGATCAGGAGAAGATCATGACCCTCGCCACCCAGCGCGAGTCGGTCGCCGAACTCAGAGACCTGTCGAGGGCATAGATGCAGAACTCGTTCAAATCAGCAGGGGACCTCTTCCGCTCCGACGCCGTCCAGCGGTTCCTGGCCCTCGGCGCGCTCATCGCCCTGATCGTCTTCTTCTCCATCGCGTCCCCGTTCTTCCTCGACTGGAACAACTTCCAGGGCATCTTCCTCGCCACGTCCGTCGTGGGCATCCTGGCCATGGGCGTGACCTTCGTCATCATCACCGCGGGCATCGACCTCTCGGTGGGCACGGTCATGACCTTCGCCGCGGTGATGACCGGTGTGTTCATCACCAACCTCGGCATCCCGTGGCCGATCGGCGTGGTGTTGGGCATCCTCTCGGGCACCGTGATGGGCCTCGTCAACGGAACGCTCGTGGCCCGGTTCGGGCTGCCGCCCTTCATCGCCACGCTGGGCATGCTCAACATCGCGAGGGGCCTGGCCCTCGTCATCGCCGAGCTGCGCCCCATCTACTTCCCGGATCAGCCAGGGTTCAACCAGTTCTTCATGGGCTCGATCACCGAGGACCTGGGCATCAACATCCCGGGCATCGCCGAGCCCTTCGACCTGCCCAACCTCTTCTTCGTCTTCGTCATCGCCGCCGTGGTGGCGTGGTTCATCCTGAGCAAGACCATCATCGGCCGCTACATCTTCGCGATCGGCAGCAACGAGGACGCGACGCGTCTTTCGGGCGTGCGCACCATGCGCTACAAGGCCTCGGCCTACATCATCAGCGGCACGATGGCCGGTCTGGCCGGCGTCGTCCTTGCCGCCCGGCTCAACTCCGCCCAGCCGTCGACGGGCTTCGGCTACGAGCTCGAGGCCATCGCCGCCGCGGTCATCGGAGGCACCTCGCTGGCCGGTGGTGAAGGCACCATCACGGGCACCATCATCGGAGCCTTCATCATCTCGGTGCTGACCAACGGCCTGCGCCTGATGGGCATCCCCCAGGAGTGGCAGATCACCATCACCGGCGTCATCGTCATCGGCGCCGTCTACCTCGATATCCTGCGGCGACGCCAGAACGCGTAGCCCCCGCGCCGCCGCGCTGCGCCCGGGTGGGCGCTTGGATCCACACCACCCCAGTCCGGCGATCGGGGGGTGGTGTCCCTCGTCAGGCTAGCGGAGCCTGACGGCGGTTCCGAAGGCGAGGATCTCGCTCACGCCGCTGGCGATCATCGAGGTCGTGTAGCGCACGGCCACGATGGCATCGGCGCCGGACTGCTCGGCGTTCTCGATCATCCGCTCGGTGGCCTCGTCGCGCGTCTCGGTCATGAGCCTCGAGTACTCGGGGACCGCCCCGCCGAAGAGGTTGCGAAAGCCGGCCGTGATGTCATACCCGAGCCCGCGGGCACGAGCCGCGTTGCCGCGCACGATGCCGATGGTCTCGGTGATCTCGCGGCCTTCGATGCGATCGGAGGTTGAGAGGATCATCGGTGACTCCTTGCGTGTCCTGGTGATGGCCTGGTCGATGTCGCTCGGGTCAAACTACCGCAAGGTCTGGTCGGCTGCCGCCGCCTCCAACCTGACCGACGAGGACTTCAACGCGGCGGAGGGTGACGCGGCGGCCCAGGTGGGCTGCGCCCGGGCCAGCTCCCATGTCCACGGACCATCGCGCCGCCGATGGCCTCGCGGTGCTGGTGCTACCGTCCGCGCATGCCAGAGACGCGGTTCGGCAGCTTCGACGAGCTGATGGCGGAGACCGAGGCGACGCTTCGGCCGGTCGCACGCCGGCTCCGGGAGATCGTCCTCGAGGTCCACCCCGATGCCGTGGAGGTCGTTCGCCTTGGCGACCGCGCGGCCACCTACGGCCTGGGCCCCAGGAAGATGAGCGAGGGTTACTGCTACGTGCTGCCCTACCGGGCCTGGGTCAACCTCGGCTTCTACAAAGGAGCCGAGCTGCCCGACCCGGAGCGGCTGCTCGAGGGCACCGGCGCCAAGCTGCGGCACGTCAAGGTCCGCTCGCCCGAGGCCGCCGATGCCCCTGCCGTGCGCGCGCTGATCGAGGCTGCGCTCCGGGAACGGAGGGACGCGCTCGGGCGCTGACGAAGCGCCGCCGTCGTGCGGAGCGGTCACAGGAGGGCCGCTCAGAGGTGGTCCGGTGCGGTCGTGCAACGGGGTCCCCGTACCTGTGGACCTGACCCAAGTACGGGTTGTTCCAGAGCGGTTCGGACGCCACTATCCGACTCAACACCTCGATGGACCACACCTCCGGTCCGAGCACATCGCGGTGGCCCGGCCTCCAGTGGCGCCGAGCACCCGAGCACCCGAGCAACGTCCAGCAGCCCACTGAACGCGAGATAAGGAACGTTAGATGGCGTCCATGGCAGCGAACGACCTTGGCCCGATGCTCACCGCGAGCGAGGTGGCCGAGCTTCTTCATCTGCATGTCAACACGGTCAAGCGTCTCGGCGACCGTGGCGAGTTGCCGTTCTATCGTGTCTGCAAGCGGGGGGACCGCCGCTTCCGCCTGGAAGACGTGATGGCTTTCCTGGCACGCAACCGCTAGGACATCGACCACCAGGATCGACCCGAGCCGGTCCGCAGGCCTGCCCCAACGCCGCCGGATGACGATCGCCGGCGGCGTCGGTGTGTCCGCCGGTCCGGCTTGTCGCTCCAGACGACGTGATGGTTGGTGCGAAGCTGGGCTCCTTGAGCGGTGCTACGCAGCCTGGGGGACACCAGGCTCGCCGCTTCGACGTCGAGGGTTGGGCGCGGCACCGGGCTCGAGCGGCGCCGCGATGTGGTCACCTGTCGCCGGTGTCGACGTTGCGGACCGTTGCGCCGCCGTCTTGTTGTCACCTGTCGCCGGTGTCGACCGCTGCACCTGCTTGGCCTTGATCTCTGTGCCGTGCCGAGGCCGATCCAGCCCGACTATGCCCAGCCACGCTGGGGCGGGAGCCGCGCGCAATCCATCCGCGAACCGAGGGCGATGGGAACGTGACCACAAGGATGCCTAAGGTCGATGGGGTCGACGCGTGTCCACAACCGACGACGCTTCTTCATCATCCCGCCACGCGCGCACGTCTTGCCTATCGCCTCTCGCCGCGATGTGGTCACCTGTCGCCCGCGCGCGTCTTGCCTCTCGCCGCGCGCCTGCCGCCCGCGCGCGACGTGCCGCCCGTGCGACCCGGGCTCGTACCTTCCGCTCTACTGTCGCTCCGCAAGCGCCCGTGCTTGGCCGACCCAGTCCTCGCGCTTGATCTGGCCGGGGCTGGTGTTGCAGGCCAGGCCCATCTCCGCGATGTCGTCGTCGCTCCATGACGCCATCTGCGCGTAGCTCGTCACTCCGGCCTCATTGAGCTTGGTGGCCTTGACCTTGCCCAGGCCTTTGATGGCCGTGAGATCGTCGCCTCCGTCAGCACTCTTGCTCGCGGCCGGTGCCGCCGCGCTGGCCGGCGGATCGCTCGCGGGGTCCGGACCGACAGGTGGCGCACCTTCGGGTTGAGCAGGTTCCGAGGCCAAGTCGGTCGGTCGCTCGCTCGTGGACCGCGATGACTCGTCGACCTCGAGGTCCAGCTGGTCGTCATGCCTGCGTCCCCGCGCCCAGACCGAGGCGACGGCTGTGCCCACGGCTGCCGCGACAGCCGCCGCCACCCCAGCCATCAGTGTCGTGATCTTGCCCCTCATCCGGTCCTCCTCATCTGCCCGTGCTCATCTGCCCGTGGATCGATGCTCGCCCCAGCGCTCGGTGTGCACGACCTCGTGGTAGTCCTTCCGCCCGCCCGCCCTCGGCGGCCGCGTCAGATCGTCCGCGTCTGCCGGCCAGCCGAGCGCGATGATGTACTGGCATTCCTTGTCGTCCGGCAGGTCCAGCACGTCTGCCGCGAGGCCGAAGTCCCCGACCGTGATGGGACACGAGCCGATGCCCATCTCCCACGCCGCGAGCGTGATGTTCTGCGCTGCGCGACCGAGGTCCCAGAGCACCGAGCGAGGGTAGTCCGGGTCCGGCTTGTCCACGATCATGGCGATGGCCGCACCCGCTGAGGGCAGGTGCTTGGCGTAGATGGTCA
>JBFLKP010000010.1:0-3578 GCA_040883225.1 Candidatus Limnocylindrales bacterium
GCCATCACATCGTCGATGGTCGACCAGTCGTTGAAGCCCCGCGGCCAGGTCATGAAGAAGACCGTCCGCGCACCCGAGCCCGTCGCTTCCTCATGCAGCAGCCGAGCGTAGTCAAGGAACGGTTCAGCGCTCTGCGACGCAGACCCCGGCAGGTAGCCCTGCAGCACGACCGTGTCGTAGCCACCCTCGCGGATGGCGTCGCGCGCCCCGTTGTTCCAGTGGTACTCCAGCGTGACACCGCCCTCGGTCATGATCTCTCCATCGAAGGCCCGCGACGTGTCCTCGGCAGCCACGAAGTTCTCGATGAGCCAGTCGAGCCCGCCATTGCGCTCGGTGTGGCTGTTGCCCACGAAGAGGACCCGCTCCGGCAGGGGCTGGGCCGAGGCCATGCCGTCCTGGGCAGCGACACCCAGCGTGGCGGAGGCGAGCAGGCTGGCGGAGGTGACCGCGATGAGGCAGGCCTGACGGATGCTCACGGCCAACCATCCTGCCACGATGGGGCCGTAGGATTCCAGCAGTACGAAGGGAGCATCCGGAGACCGGTCCCATGCGTCTCGACAGCATCGACATCGAAGCGTTCCGCGGCATCGACCACCTGACGCTGCGGCTCGAGGACCTGACCACGGTCATCGGTGAGCCCGACTGCGGCAAGTCGTCCCTGTTGCGGGCCGTCGGGCGCGTCCTCGGTCCCCGTGACCCCGAGTCCCTGCCGAGCTTCGACGTGGCCGACTTCCACCGACCGACCGACGATGAGGACAGCCGCGCCACCACGCTGGCCATCACCCTGGGCCTGCGCGCGGGCGACGACCGCGGCGACCTGGCCGCGGGCGTGCCCGGGATCGAGGACGGTGGCGTCAGCCTGCGGGTGCTGGCGCACCGGGGGACCGCCGGCGGCCCGACCACGACCGTGGACGTCATCGACCGTGCGGGCGTGCCGCTCGCGGGCGTCGACGCGGACGAGCTGCTGGGCCACCTGCGCCGACGCCACCCCGCCGTCATCGTGGGTGGCCCACGGGCCGCGCTGGCCCGCGGTCCCGGCGAGGGTTCGGAGGCGTCGAGCCGGCTGCGCTCCATGCTCGCGGATCGCCCGCGGGCGACCGAGTCACTCACGTGGGACCAGCTGAGCGAGGTCCGCGAGGACATCGTGCAGGCCGGCGGCCGGCTGGCCCAGCAGCTGGGGCCGCCCGAGAAGCGCCGCCGCTCGGTGCTGGCCATGACCGATACGCCGCGCGCACTGGTGACCGACCTCGGCAGCGCGCTCGAGCCCGACGCGGGCCCGCGCCGGCGCATCGCGGCCACGTGGTTGCTCGCGGCCATCCTCGACGCCGTCCCCGAGCGAGGGCTGGGGTCGGAGGCCGAACCGATCCTGCTCTTCGACGACATCGAGGCCAACCTCCACCCCACGTGGCTGGCGGCCTTCGCGGCAGTGGCCTTCAACCTGCCCTTCCAGCAACTGGTGGCGACGCACTCCCCCGAGGTGCTCTCGTGGGTCCCCCTGAGCTCGCTGCGCCGTCTCACCCGTGGTCCCGAGGGCATCGAGGCGCGGGCGGTACGGACCTCGCGCTACTCGGTCGCCGAGCTGCGCCGCCTGACCTTCCACCTGCGGCTCAACCGCGGCGGCTCGTTCTTCGCCCGCGGCTGGGTGTTGGTCGAAGGGGAGACCGAGGCCTGGCTGGTGCCCGAGTTCGCGCGTCTCGCCGGCGTCGAGCTGCCGGTGGAGGGCATCCGCGTCATCGAGTTCGCGCAGAGCGGGCTGGGGCCGCTGATGAAGCTGGCCGACGACCTGGGCATCGGCTGGGTGGTGCTGGCCGACGGCGACCCCGCGGGCAAGAACTACGCCCGGCGGGTCCAGGAGCACCTGGCCGAGAGCGACAGCACCGGGCGGGTCGTGGTCCTGCCGGCACGGGACATCGAGCACTACCTCTTCGAGAGCGGCTATGCCGATGTCATCCGGGCGGCGGGACAAGCCGGTCGGACACGCTCGGCGAGCAAGGTCATCAAGGCCGCCACCGAGCGGGTGACCAAGCCCGGACTGGCGCTGCTCATCCTCGAAGCGGCCGACGAGCGGGGGCCGGAAGGGGTGCCGGGCGTCCTGCGTGAGCTGGCGGCCTCCGCGCAGGCGTCAGCGCGCGGCGTCTAGAGCGAGTACTCCTTGCGCATCTCCGCTCGGCCTCAGCGCACCCGGAAGCTGGGGCCGTGGCCGGGAACGATGATGGAGGCCACCTCCAGGATGCGGGCACGATGCTCCTCGACCGCCGCGGGGTCCACGTCGAGGCCGCTGCCCGGCGAGCCCCGCCAGACCCAGAGGTGGGTGAGGGCGGCGACACCATCGTCGGTCTCCACGAGCGTGGTGATGTCCTGCGCTGTGTGGCCGGGAGTCTCGAGCAGTCGGATGCCGGGGGAGAGCTCCACGCCTTCCGCCTCCCGCGGGGTCCACTGGTCGCGCCGGTAGGTAGCCCAGTGATCGTGCACGGTGGCCGTCTCGGGGAAGAGCGCGATGTTCATCGTGTGGTCGGGATGGTGGTGGCTGAGGATGATGTCCGTGACCTGCTCGGGATCCACCCCCAGCGCTCGCAACGGATCGAGGATGGAAGCCCGTGCCGGGACCATGCCGGGGTCGACGATGGCCGTCACCTCGCCGTCGCGTAGCAGGCTGACGGTGCCGGCTACGCCGTCGTCGTTGCCGTAGCCATCGAACAGGACATCCAGTCGCGCCATCTCGCCTCCTCGTGTGGTGGGCACCGACAGTAGCGGGAGCGAACCGATGTCACACGGACGTCATGGTCCGGTCCGACCCTCCAGCGACGGGCTGGCTCCCTCCCTGCCGGCCCGACCCTGCGGAGGATGAGAGATGGCGAAGTTCGTGGTGATCTACTCCGGCGGTTCCGGCATGGCCGCCACGCCGGAGGAACAGGAACGGATCCTGGGCGAGTGGGGTGCCTGGTACGGCAAGCTGGGGCCCGCCATCCTCGACGGTGGCAACCCGTTCGGGGCCTCCAAGAGCATCGCGAGCGCGGGCGCCGCTGCCGCCGATGGGCCGGGCACGCTGCCGGCCACCGGCTACACCATCATCGACGCCGACTCGCTCGAGGCCGCAGCCGACGCCTGTGCCGATCACCCGCATCTGAGCCACGGTGGCCAGGTATCGGTCTTCGAAACGATCGAGATGGGCTGAGCCGCCCGCAGGCCCTCGCCGCCGCCGAGAGGACGGACTGAGCACCGTCGAGGAGATCGAGGAGACCGACAAGTACCCGCCGCAGGACACGACCTTCGTGCTCATCGAGGGCGGGAGCCACACGAACTTCGGGCTCTACGAGACGCAGGACGGGGACGGCGCCGCGACCATCTCGCCCGCAGAGCAGCGATCGCAGACCGTCGCCGCCACGCTGGACCTGCTCGCAGCCGTGGTAGCCGCCGGCGCGTAGCAGCTGAAGACGCGGCTACGCTCACCTCACTGCTGTCGTTCCACGGGGTCGCTGTGCTACTGTCGAGACACTCCCGGGCGGGAGTAACTCAGTTGGTAGAGTGTCTGCTTCCCAAGCAGAATGTCGCGGGTTCGAGTCCCGTCTCCCGCTCCA
>JBFLKP010000011.1:0-27204 GCA_040883225.1 Candidatus Limnocylindrales bacterium
CAACGTCTCGGGCGCGATGACGCCCGCCAGGTCGCGAGCGGCTCGCTCATCGCGGCGCTCACGCGGCTCCTCCCGGCCTAGTCGACCGTCTGCGGCTGGTGGACGGCTCGCGAGTCGCGGTCGATGGCAGCCGTGGGACGGTGACACCGCTCTGAACACTCGTCCGTGGGGCTGCTCCCTCAGGTAGCATCGGGTCACCCATGACCGATCGACCCCGTTTCTACTTGACCACCGCCATCGCCTACGCCAACAACAGGCCGGGCCTGCACACCCTCTACGAGGTCGTGGGCGCCGACGTCATCGCCCGCTGGCATCGCATGATCGGCCACGACACCCGCTTCCTCACCGGCACCGATGAGTACTCGGTCAACATCGCCACCGCCGCCGCGGAGCAGGGACTGGAGCCCAGGGCCTTCGTCGACGCCAACGTGGCCAGGTTCCAGCAGGCCGAGGACGCGCTAGGCATCAGCCCGGACCGCTTCATCCGCACCACCGATCCGGACCACACCGATGCCGCCCACGAGATGATCCGCCGGGCCTACGCCAACGGTGACATCTATCTGGGCACCTACGAGGGCTGGTACTGCCCCAACGAGGGCTTCCGCGCGACCAGCGACCTGGTCGAGGACGAGTCGGGCGTGCACTGCCCCAACCATCCCGATGTGGAGCTGCAGTGGCTGACGGAGAACAACTGGTTCTTCCGCCTCTCGGCCTACCAGGAGCGCCTCGAGCAGTACTACGCCGATCACGCGGAGTGGGTCGCGCCGGAGTTCCGCAAGAACGAGATGCTCGGCTTCATCCGCGGGGGCCTCGAGGACTTCAGCGTCAGCCGCGAAGGCGCCAGTTGGGGCATCCCCTTCCCGCTCATGCCCGACGGCTCGAGCGCCCGACGCGACGACGGCACCTGGGACCCGGCCGCCGGCACGGTCTACGTCTGGTACGACGCGCTCATCAACTACATCACCGGTGCCGGCTTCCCCAACGACCCCGAGATGTTCGAGCACTGGTGGCCCGCGGACCTCCACGTCATCGGCAAGGACATCAACCGCTTCCACACGGTCTTCTGGCCGGCCATGCTCATGAGCGCCGGGCTGCCGCTGCCGAAGAAGGTCTGGGTCCACGGCTGGCTGCTGGCGCAAGGCGAGCGCATGAGCAAGAGCCGCGGGAACTTCCTTGACCCCATCGACGTCGTGGCGGCATTGGGGCGCGACGGCACGCGCTACACCGTGCTGCGCGAGGTCGCCTTCGACCGCGACAGCGACGTCTCGTGGGATTCTTTCGTCCGCCGCTACAACGCGGACCTGGCCAACGACTTCGGCAACCTGCTGAACCGTTCGCTCTCGATGTCGAAGCGCTACCGGGGAGGGGAGCGCTCCGCTCCCACCGGCGGCGACCTGGCTGCCACTTGGGCCGCCACCTTCGAGGCCTACGGCCGGAAGCTCGAGGCCTGCCTGCTGCACGAGGCGCTCGAGGTGCTCTGGGACTTCGTCGGCGAGGCCAACAAGTTCGTCGAAGCCGAGCAGCCATGGACGCTGGCCAAGGCCGCCAAGAACGGTGACACCGGGGCGGACGCGCGACTCAGCGGTGTGCTCGGCGACCTGCTCGAGGCCTGCCGGGTCATCGCCTTCGCCGCCGCGCCCTTCATGCCTGAGGCCGCCGCCCGCGCCGCGACCCAGCTCGGCGTGGCCTACGACTACGCTGATGATGGCAACGATGGTCCGCCGCTGCGTGAGCTCGTGGCTTGGAGCGCGCTCGAGCCTGGCGGCAGCATCGGGGCCGCAGAGCCACTGTTCCCGCGTCTCGAGACCGATGACGCCGAGCCTGACCCTGCCTGAGCTGAACCCGGCCGGGCTTCGCCTGGTCGACTCGCACGCGCACATCCAGACCGCGGCCTTCGCGCACGACGGAGACCAGGTCCTCGCCGCCGCCGTCGAGGCCGGCGTCGAGCGGATCCTCGTCCCGGGGTTCGACCTCCCCAGCACGCGGCAGGGACTCGAGTTCGGACGTCGTCACGGCCTCAAGACCACGGCCGGCATCCACCCGCACATCGCCTCCACCGTGGATGAGGCGCTGTGGTCGGAGGTCCGCGAGCTGGCGGCGCTCGAAGCGGTCGTGGGCATCGGCGAGACCGGCCTCGACTACGATCGCGGCTTCAGCCCCCGCGACGATCAGCTGGCCAACCTCGCGCGACACGTCGCGCTGGCCTACGAGACCGGCCTGCCGCTGACCCTGCACTGTCGTTCCAAGCCCGGCCGGCGAGATGCCCAGGACGATCTTCTCGACGTCCTGCGCGAGGGCGGCGTCGGTAGCGCGGCGTGGCGGGCGCGCTTCGGACCGCGCCCCCCGGGCGTGCTTCACTCGTTCAGCGGCCCGGTCGACTACGCCGAGGCCGCCCTGGAGTTGGACCTCTTCATCGCCTTCGGCGGGCTCGTCTTCCGCCCCGGCGAGGAGGCCAGCGCCGACGTCGCGCGCCTGACCCCGCTCGACCGGATCCTGACCGAAACGGATTCGCCCTACCTCAAGCCGCGGAAGGTCAAGGGCAGCCGCAACGAGCCGAGGAACGTCGCGGTCACCGCCAACTGGCTGTTCGATCTCCGCGACGACGACCGGGATGTCTTCGGCCAGGCCCTCGTCGACAACTTCGACCGCTTCGTGGGGGCCTAGCCGCTGGCCGAGCGGCTGACCAGCGCCTTGGTCAGCTCGGTGCCGTCGGCGGTGCTGATGCGGCAGGCCACCTGCGCCTCGCTCACCGGCCAGCTGACGATGTCGATGGGCGTGCCCGGCAGCGCCGGCCGCACGTAACCGATCCGGTAGCAGTCGAGCCCCTCGACGCGCCGGCCCGCGGGCAGCCGGCCGATGCCGTCATCGATCATGTCCACGTAGGCGGCGTTGTTCATGTGACCCATGGGGTCGACGTCGAGCGGCCGGACGCGCGTGGCGAGGGTGGTCGGCTCGACCTCCGGCTCCGGCAGGACGATCCGGTCCCGGGCGAACGGTGTCCCCGTAGAGAAGTACTCGCCGATCTCCGGTGGGACCTTGGCCGGCCGGCCGGCGTCGGTCAGCAGGACCCAGTCGGTGTCGACGGTGGCCACCGACCCATCGCGGCCGCGGCCATCTTCCGAAGCGACCCGCCGGATCTGCGCGTGACGGCGGGCCCACACGTGGCGCCAGCCGACGACCTCGGTGCTGATCGAGAGCACGTCACCGTAGGTGACCGGCCCCAGCAGCGAGACCGTGACGTTGCGTACGAGCCAGTTCATGCCTCGGGCCGCATACCACTCCCGGTCGAAACCGGCTTCGGTGCTGTGCCGCCAGGCCATGTCCTGGGCGTAGCGCAGCAGGCCCGAAGGACGCAGCCAGCCGTCAGCGCCTGCCTCGTCGAAGCGGACGCGGTACTCATGCTCGATGCGTCGTCTGGGCACCACGCACAGAGTGTAGGCGGGCCGCAGGCCGGGGATGCGTGTCGGCGAATGGACAGCCCGGCGATCCGCATTCCCGTACGATGCGTTCATGAGGTGCCGGACCTGCGACCGCGCGCTCGATGACGATGCCCGCTTCTGTCCCGCGTGTGGCACGGCGGTGGCGTCGTCCTGCGTCGATTGTGGTGCGGCCCTCGACGACGACGCGCGTTTCTGCAAGCGCTGCGGGCGAGCGGTGGACTCGGCGACCAGGGCGGCTGACGAGGCCGCAACCGGCGCGACGCGTGAGCGCAAGGTGGCGACCCTGCTCTTCGCCGACATCGTCGGCTTCACCGAGCTCGGCGAGCGACTCGACGCCGAGGTGGTGAGCAGTCTCGTGGCCGACGTCTTCGATCGGTTGTCAGCGGAGGTGGAGCGGTACGGCGGCACGGTCGAGAAGTTCGCCGGCGACGCCATGCTCGCGGTCTTCGGCGTGCCCGCCACGCACGAGGACGACCCCGAGCGCGCCGTGCGGGCGGCCCTCGAGATGCGCGCGGCCATGGCGGCCGCATCCGGCCAGGGCAGGGCTTCGCTGCGCCTGCGCACCGGCATCGAAAGCGGCGAGGTCCTCGCTGACCTGGGCCGCTCCACGTCGGAGCGCGACCTCTTCGTCACCGGTGACGCGGTCAACACCGCTGCCCGCCTGCAGGAGTCGGCCGAGCCGGGCGACATCGTCGTCGGCCCCACGGCCTACGCCAGCACGCGCGGGCTCATCGAGTACGAGGAGCTGCCGCCGCGGGCGATGAAGGGCAAGCAGCTGCCCGTGCCCTCCTGGCGGGCGGTCCGGGTGCGCGCCCGACGCGGAGGGACGCGGGCACCGCTGGGGATGGAGGCCCCGCTCATCGGGCGCGACGAGGAGCTGGGGCTGCTCAAGGAGACGATCCGGCGGACGGTCTCGTCGGGTCGGCCGCACCTCGTGACCGTGTCGGGTGAGGCGGGAGTCGGCAAGACGCGCCTGATCTGGGAGCTCGAGAAGTATCTCGACGGCCTGCCCGAGACGTTCCACTGGCGCAAGGGTCGCTGCTATTCCTACGCCTCGGCCAGCTTCTCCCCCCTCGTCGAAGCCATCAAGGCGGACGCGCGGATCGCCGATGACGATGCGCCCGAGGAGATGTCCCGCAAGCTGGACGAACGGATCGCCGATCTCGCCGGCGAGACGGAGCTGCCGGTCCGACGGGCCCTGCGGACCCTGCTCGGCCTGCCGGTCGCGCCGACCCTGCCCCAGGACGAGCTCTTCGAGGCCTGGCGCCTGTATCTCGCGGCCATCGCCCGGCGTCACCCGCTCGTGCTCGTGGCCGAGGATGTGCACTGGGCTGACGAGGTCACCCTCGACTTCCTCGAGTTCATCGCGCGCTGGGGGGAGGCGCCGATCGCCCTCATCGCGCTGACCCGGCCCGAGCTGCTGGAGCGGCGCGAGACGTGGGGCAGCGGCGTGCGCAATGCGACCCAGGTCGAGCTGACGCCGCTCGGTTCGGGCGAGATGGCCTCCCTCATCGACGAGTTGCTGGGTGGCGCGCTGCCAGGCGACGTGAGCGAACGGGTCCTGGCCATGGCCAACGGCAATCCGCTCTTCACCGAGGAGCTCATCCGCATGTTCATCGACCAGGGCGTGTTGCAGTCGCGTGATGGATCGTGGCGCCTGGTCGGTCCCGTCGCCGAGCTGTCGGTGCCGGGTTCGGTCCAGGCCGTGCTCTCGGCCAGGCTCGACGCGCTGGAAGCGGAGGAGAAGCGCGTGGCCCAGGAAGCCTCCGTCGTCGGTCGCATCTTCTGGGACGTCATCGTGGCGCATCTTCGCGACCGCCCGGCGCAGGAGGTGGCGGAGGCCCTGCGAGGGATGCGGGTCAAGGAGCTCGTCGCACCGCGCGTGCCGTCGACCATGGCGGGGGCGTCGGAGTGGTCCTTCCACCACGTGCTCGTTCGAGACGTGGCCTACGAGTCGTTGCCCAAGGCCGACCGGGCCGAGCTGCACCTGCGCGTGGCACGCTGGGCCGAGGCCGAGCTGGCGGCCCGCCAGGACGAGTTCGCGGAGCTGATCGCTTCGCACGTCGCCGCAGCCCTCAGCTATCGCGAGGAGCTGCAGGACGCGGGCTCTGCCGGGTCCGACCTGCGGCAGCTCAGGGAGGCCGCCCTGAAGGCATCGATGAGGGCCGCGCGGCGGGCGGCGACGGTCCAGGACCTCGCCGCCACCCGCCGATGGCTGGTGTTCGCCATGGGTCAGGCGCGGTCGCTCGATCGCACGCCCCTCGAGCGTGCGCGCATCGCCAAGGAATACAGCGACCTGGTCTGGCTCGAGTCCGACGCAGGCGAGCGCCGGCAGGTCTTCGCCGAGGCCGCGCAGCTGCTGGAGCCGGTCTCGGAGCTGCAGGGGGAGAGCCTCGAGCTCTGGGGCCTGCTGATGGCTGCCCTGGGCCAGGCGGCCTTCGACGATGGCGACGGGGACGTGGCCATCGAGACCCTGCGTCGAGCCGCCGACATCCTGCGTCCGACCTCGCCGTCGCCCGCCCTGGCCAGGGTGCTCCAGGCGACCGCCTGGGCCCATTGGCATCGATACGAGTTCGATCCCGCCGAGGAGGCCGTCTCGGCGGCCTTGCCCGAAGCGGAGGCGGCCGGCGCCGACGATGTCTATCGCTGGGCCCTGCACGAGGCCGGCATCATCGCCAGCTTCCACGGCGATGCCGAGCGTTCGATCGAGCTGTTGCGGCAGAGCCTCGAGCTGGCTCGTACCGCTGACGATCGACCGCTGAGCCTTCGCTGCATGATCAACATCCCCTCGACCGTGACCGCCAGCGGCTACGCCATCGATGAGTCGCTGCGATTGCTGGAGGAGGGGACGGCGCGTGCCCGCCGCTCGTCCGCCTACGGATCGCTCGTCTACCTGCTCGACAACCTCAGCGCCACCTACTTCATCGCCGGTCGCTTCCAGGAGGCTCTTGAGGTCGCCCTCGAGGGCGTGGAGGCGATGCGTCGATCCGGACTCGGGTTCATGGGGCCGACACTGCTGCGTTGCGCTTCCGATGCGCTCGCGGCGCTCGGTCGGCTCGACGAATCCCGATCGGTGCTGGACGAGGCGCTCGTGGGCGCCGGCGACGACCCGCAGCACTTCCAGTGGTTCCTCGTCGCGCAGGCCCGAGTGGAGCTGGCGCAGGACCCACGGGCCGCTCTCGCCCGCCTCGCCGGAGATCATCCCGAGTTCAAGGGCTATCCGAACGCCGAGCTGCAGATGGCGCCATGGCTGGCGCGCGTCGCCTACCGCGTGGGCGATCGTCCTGCCCTCGCGGAAGCCGTGGACATCCAGCAGCGCCATCGCGGCAAGGGCGGCCCGCTGCGCGACCTCGAGCGACGATGGGTGGACGCGCTCGCGGTCGAGGACGACGCTGCGCTGGCCACTCTCGCGCCGGACTTCGCGGCCAACGGCCACCACTGGTACGCCGTCGAGGTGCTCATCGATGCAGCCCTCGTGGCGGCCCGCGCCGGCCGACCGGAGCCAGCGCTCGGGCGGGCGCAGGAGGCGATCGACGCGCTGGGCTATGCGCCGCTCCTGGGCCCACTGCCCGAGACCCGCTGGCTGGCGGACCTCGCGGTACGCGCGTGAGCTCTTGTCCCAGCTGCGGCACAGCGCTCACCGATGGCGCCCGCTTCTGTGCGAGCTGTGGCAGTCCGGTCGCGGCCGCCTGCCCGACGTGCGGTAGCGAGCTCCCGGCAGGGGCCCGCTTCTGCCCCGCCTGCGGTGTGAGCGTCGCCGCGGGTTCGGCCGATGCGACATCATCGGCACCCGAAGGCGCCCGAGAGCGCAAGGTCGCGACCCTGCTCTTCGCCGACATCGTCGGCTTCACCGAGCTCGGCGAACGACTCGATGCCGAGGTCGTCAGCCGACTCGTGGCGGACGCATTCGAGCGCGTGTCCGCGGAAGTGGAACGCTACGGCGGCACGGTGGAGAAGTACGCCGGTGATGCCATGCTCGCGGTCTTCGGCGTGCCGACGACGCACGAGGACGACCCAGAACGCGCGGTGCGGGCCGCCATCGAGATGCAGGCCGCGATGGCTCGGGGGGCTCGCGAGACCTCCGGCACTGATCTGCTCCTGCGCATCGGCATCGAGAGTGGCGATGTGCTGGCGGATCTGGCGCGGTCGACCTCGGAGCGGGACCTGTTCGTCACTGGGGATGCGGTCAACACCGCGGCGCGCCTCCAGGCCGCCGCCGATCCGGGCGCGGTGGTCGTCGGACCCGGCACCTACGCCAGCACCCGCGACCTCTTCGAGTACGAGGAGCTCGAGCCGCGGCCGCTGAAGGGCAAGGCCCTGCCCGTCTCCTCGTGGCGAGCCATCCGAGTGCGCACCCGCCGTGGGGCACGCCGCCCACCGCTGGGGATCGAGGCGCCACTCATCGGCCGCGACGAGGAGCTCGCGCTGCTGCAGGAGACCGTCCGGCGCGCCGTGGCTGCGGGCAAGCCGCACCTCATCACCGTGACCGGCGAGGCCGGCATCGGCAAGACACGTCTCATCTGGGAGCTGGAGAAGTACCTCGACGGGCTGCCCGAGACGTTCCACTGGCGCAAGGGCCGCTGCTACTCCTATGCGGCGCTCAGCTACTCGCCGCTCGTGGAGATCGTCAAGGCGGACGCGACGATCGCGGAAGACGACCCGCCCGAGGTGATGGCGGAGAAGCTGGACGCGCGCTTCGCCGAGTTGGGCATCGGGCAGGCTGCGGACATCCAGCCCGCAGTCCGCACGCTCCTCGGGCTGGCCGGCAGTGACTCGCGCTCGCAGGCCGAGCTGTTCGAGGCCTGGCGCGCCTACGTCGCGGCCATCGCCACGGCGCACCCGCTGGTGCTCGTCGTCGAGGACATCCACTGGGCAGACGCGGCGACGCTCGACTTCCTCGAGCTGCTGGCCCGTTGGGCCGATGCCCCCATCGCCATCATCTGCCTGGCCCGGCCGGAGCTCCTGGAGCGGCGGACGACGTGGGGCGGCGGTATCCGTAACGCCTCGCTCGTCGAGCTCTCCCGCCTCGACGCGGACCGTTCGGCGCGGATGGTGACGGCCCTGCTCGGGGAGTCACTTCCGCCCCAGATCCGAGACCGACTGGTGTCCATCGCCAACGGCAACCCGCTCTTCACCGAGGAACTGGTGCGCATGTTCGCCGACCAGGGAGTCGTGCGCATGGTCGAGGGGAGCTGGCGGTTCATGCGCCACGTCGACGAGATCAGCATCCCCGAATCGGTGCAGGCCGTGCTCTCGGCCCGTCTCGACGAGCTGGACCCGGCCGAGAAGCGAACGGCCCAGGAGGCCTCCGTCGTGGGCCGCATCTTCTGGGACGTCATCCTCGCGCACCTCCGCTCGTCGGAGCTGGAGACGGTCGCCAACCAGCTGCAGCGCCTGCGCCTCAAGGAACTGGTCAGCCCGCGTGCCCCGTCCACGCTGACCGGTGCCGGCGAATGGTCGTTCCACCACGTGCTCGTGCGCGACGTGGCCTACGACTCCCTGCCCAAGGGCGATCGCGCCAGGCTGCATCTCGCCGTCGCCCGCTGGGCGGACCAGGCGCTCGCGGAGCGCCGCGACGAGTTCAGCGAGCTGGTGGCCTCACACCGGCTGGCTGCGCTCGGCTACTTCGAGGAGCTCCAGGCGAGCGCATCGGACGACCCGGCGATGGTGGAGCTGCGGCAGGACACGATGGACGCCGCGGTCGGTGCCGCCCGGCGTGCCGCCGAGGTGAGGGACCTGCCGACCGCTAGCCGCTGGCAGCTCGTGGCCATCGAGCAGGCGGAACGGCTCGGTCGTCCACCCTTGGAGCGTGGCCGGCTGGCACTCGAGTTCCACGAGCTGACGAGCGGCGAGCTCGATGCTCGCGAGCGCATCGCGGTCCTGCGGCCGGGCGTGGACCTCGTCGCCGCGGAGCCCGACCTCGACGCCGACGGTCGTGCGCTGCTCGGTCGGCTGCGGGCGGGGCTGGCGGAAGCGCTTCATACGGGCGACCGAAAGGCGGAGGCCGGGGCGCTGCTGGCGGAGGCCGCGCGCGCGCTCGAACCCGACAGTCCCTCCGCCGCCAGGGCCCTGGTGCTGCGGGTCTGGTGCTGGACACTGTGGCACGACTACGACTTCGACGAAGCTGCCACCATCGCCCAGGCGGCGATGGCGGAGGCGAAGGACGCTGGTGCCGACGACGTCTATCGGGTCGCCCTGCATGAGTCGGCGGTCATCAACAGCTTCCGCGGACGCGTGGCCGAGTCGCTCGACAAGCTTCGGAGCAGCCTCGCCTTGGCCGAAGCTGCGGGCGACGATGCGCTCGTGGCGCGCTGCCTGGTGAACCTGTCGGCGGTCTCCTCCAACAACGGATATCCGATCGCCGACTCGAGCAAGATGGTGGAACGAGGCGTGGAGTCGACGCGACGCTCCGGCTCCTATGTGACGCTCTCCTTCCTGCTTCAGAACCTCACCGCCCTGTACCTCCTGACCGCACGCTCCGAGGAGGCCCTGGCGCAGGCCGACGAGCAGTTCGATGTCACGACTCGCGCCGGAAACCCGCACATGATCGGGACCATCCACCTGCAGCGAGCGGAAGCGCTGCTCGCACTCGGTCGACGCGAGGAGGCGGCATCCGCGCTGCGCAGCGCCCTCGCCACCTGGACCGACGACCCTCAGCACGGGGAGCACGTGGCCATCCTCGAGGCGGCACTCGAGTTCCCGCGCGACCCGCTGGCGGCACTCGAGTCGCTGGTCAGCAGCGGCGATGACGCGGTCGTCGCCACGGCCGTCGCGGAACTGGCCCGCTGGCAAGGTCGCCTCGCCTATCGCCTTTCCAAGCAGGCGGCGATCGGGGACGCCCTTCGCCGGCACGAGGGGATCGGCGGCGAGCTCGGGCCGGCGCGGGTGCTGGAGCGACGGTGGCTCCAGGCGCTGCGAGACGGAGACCTGGCCATCCTCGAAGGAGCGGCGCGCGAGATGCACGACCTGGGCTACGTCAGGATCGCCCTGGAGATGGACGTCGATGCGGCGCTCATGGCGGCCCGGCACGGGCGGGATGACGGCCGTACGCAGGCGACGCTCGAACGCTGTGCGGTGTTCGACTACCACCCTTGGCTCGGCTCCCTGCCGGAAGAGCGATGGATCGCCGGTGGTGTCGTGTCCGCTGCCTGATACCGTGTGGGCCGGCCCCGCTGCTTGCGGCGGCTCGAGCACGGTCCACGATGATGCTTGACACACGGGACCGGTCTGTCTTACAGTTCTGGCACTCTCACCTTGAGAGTGCTAATCAAGCCAGCGATGCGGGTCACACGGGCGCCCGGGACACCGGAAGCCGCCCCCCGCCGCGATAGACACCATACCCAGGAGGGAACCGCGTTGGCGACTGCCACCAAGCTCCGCCCCCTCGGCGACCGCGTCGTCGTCCAGCCCATGGCCCGCGAGGAGATGACCTCCAGCGGCATCGTCCTGCCGGACACGGCCAATAAGGAGAAGCCCCAGGAAGGCGAGATCATCGCTGCCGGCCCCGGCCGCCTCAACGAGGACGGCGACGGGCGTGAGCCGATGGACGTCAAGGTCGGGGACAAGGTCCTGTACGCCAAGTACGCCGGGACCGAGTTCAAGGTCGATGATGAGGAGCTGCTGATCATCAGCCAGAAGGACATCCTCGCCGTCGTCGAGGGCTAGGCAACAACCAGGCACTGATCGCAGCCCGGCCGGGCCCTCACGGGTTCGGCCGTCGTCTGTAAGGAGGAATCACCACCCGTGGCCAAGCAGCTGATCTTCGACGAGACCGCTCGTCGTTCGCTCAAGAGGGGTGTCGACGGACTCGCCGACGCCGTCAAGGTGACCATCGGCCCCAAGGGCCGGAACGTCGTCCTGGACAAGAAGTTCGGCGCCCCCACCATCACCAACGACGGCGTCACCATCGCCCGTGAGGTCGAGCTCGAAGAGCCCTTCGAGAACATGGGCGCGCAGCTCCTCAAGGAGGTCGCGACCAAGACCGACGACGTCGCCGGCGACGGCACCACCACCGCTGTCGTGCTGGGCCAGGCGCTCGTGAACGAGGGCCTCAAGAATGTCACCGCCGGGGCCAACCCGATGATCGTCAAGCGTGGCCTCGACAAGGGTGTCGACGCCATCGTCGAGGCGCTCAAGGCCAACGCCCGCCAGGTCGAGACCAACGAGCAGATCGCGGCCGTGGCCGCCATCTCCGCTGCCGACCCCAAGGTCGGGGAGCTCATCGCGGAGGTCATGGACAAGGTCGGCAAGGACGGCGTCATCACCGTCGAGGAAGGACAGTCCATCGGCCTCGACAAGGAATACACCGAGGGCATGCAGTTCGATCGCGGGTACATCAGCCCGTACTTCGTGACCAACGCCGATCGCATGGAAGCGGTCATGGAGAACCCCGCGGTCCTCATCACCGACAAGAAGATCTCCAGCATCAACGAGCTGCTGCCGGCGTTGGAGAAGGGTGTCCAGCTGGGCCGCCCGGTCTTCGTCATCGCCGAGGACATCGACGGCGAGGCCCTCGCCACGCTGGTCGTCAACAAGCTCCGCGGCACCGTCAACGTGCTCGCCGTGAAGGCGCCGGGCTTCGGCGATCGGCGCAAGGAGATGCTGCGCGACATCGCCATCCTCACCGGTGCCAACGTCATCAGCGAGGAGGTCGGCCGCAAGCTCGACTCCGTCACGCCGGAAGACTTCGGTGGCGCCCGCCGCATCGTCTCCACCAAGGACGACACCACCATCGTGGACGGCACCGGTGACCCCGACGCCATCAAGGCGCGCATGACCCAGATCAAGGCGCAGGTCGAGGAGACCACCTCGGACTACGATCGCGAGAAGCTCCAGGAGCGCCTGGCCAAGCTCGCTGGCGGCGTGGCCGTCATCAAGGTCGGCGCGGCCACGGAGGTCGAGCTCAAGGAGCGCAAGCACCGCATCGAGGACGCGCTGTCCACGACGCGGGCCGCGGTCGAGGAGGGTCTCGTCGCCGGCGGTGGCACCGCGCTGCTGCAGGCCATCCCCGCACTCGACGCGGTCGAGGTCGAGGGCGACGCCCTCATCGGCATCCGCATCCTGCGCCGCGCGCTCGAGGCGCCCATCCGCCAGATCGCCGAGAACGCCGGCCAGGAAGGGTCGGTCATCGTGGCCGCGGTCCGCGAGCTGCCGCTCGGCGAGGGCTATGACGCGCTCAAGGGCGAGTACGGCGACATGTTCGAGAAGGGCATCGTCGACGCCGCCAAGGTCACCCGATCCGCCCTCCAGCACGCAGCCTCCATCGCGGGCATGGTGCTGACCACCGAGACGCTGGTCACCGACCTGCCCGAAGAGGAGAAGTCGGCCGCTGCGGCGGGTCACTCCCACGACTACTAGTCCCATGCGCTGACCGTTCGGCGGTCGGCCCAGCCAGCCGTACCTGGGGACCCGGGCCAGCAAGGCCCGGGTCCTTCGATTCCCGGCACGTTCCGCGCACCCGGGGTAGGCTCCATCGCGATGAGCCGAGTCGTCATCTCCGAGCGCACCAGCGTCCGGCGGGCCATCAGCTGCGCCCTCTCCGTGGGCCTGCTTGGATCCGTCGTCGCCACTCCCGTCGCCGCCCAGGACGTGCCGCCGTGTGATGGTGAGCGCACCACCGGGTGCGTCCTGCCCGGCTGGGCCGCCTCGCCGGTCGGCGACGTGCCCAGCCTCTTTGGTGGCATCGAGGGCGTGGCCTGGATCGAGGACCCAGCGGGCGATGCGCCGGCCGGTGGCGTCGACATCCTCGGCGTGGGCATCGCACGCGTGGACATCGACGACCCTGCGGCGGTACGCAAGTCCAAGGGCCTGCTCAAGCTGGGGAAGGCCAAACGGGCCGTGAGGCCCGACGAGTCGGTGCTGGTGCGGGTGTCGCTCGACCGGCCACCGAGCGAGGTATCCGGCGGCCACGCCAGCGTCCACCTCGCCACCGACATCGATGGCTCCCGCAGCAATAACGTGCCCGCGGGCATCGCCCGGCCGGACTATCCCTTCGCCGGGAGCGAGAACGTCTACTCCCTGACCTGGGCCGCGACCACGGGCAAGACTCGGCTGCTGGCAAGCGACCTGGCCAAGGCCTGGTACAAGGACAAGGCACCCTTTGCCGCGAGCTGGGCGACGCCGACCGTGCTCGACTTCCTCGTCAGACCCCAAGCTCTCGGCGATGGCCTGCGTCTGATCACCCACGCGGCCGGCGACGATGGCGGCTACGACGTCGCGGCCTGGGGGCCGGCGGCGGTCCCCGTCGATGGCGTGGTCGGCCTCGTGCCGGTCTGCCACGAGAGCTCGATCGTGGCCCAGCCGTACGTCATCGGCCGGCTGAGGCAGGGTGGCCAGACGGTGCGCAACGTGGATGCCCCCGCGTCCTGGCGCGGTGGCGCCAGCATCCCCGTCGATGAAGCCGTGCGCCCGTCGCTCGAGGCCTGGATCGAGGCCAACGACGATGACGATGGCCGTGCTCGCCTGGCGACCTGGGTCAACCTCTTCGAGGACGGGATCGTCATCCGCCAGCGACCCGACCTCGAGGTCGCGCTGGAGGGCGAAACGGTCACCCTCGCGCTCGAGCTGGGCCTGACCCGTCGCGGCTACAACGTCCTGCGCGACTTCGAGCCGGCCTCGACCGGCGACGAGCGGCTTGACGTCTGGATCGAGCAGGCGACCGACGCGATGCGCGCGAACATGCCGCCGTTCCGTCTCAACAAGAAGAGCGGGCTGCTCGTGGGGGAGGGCATCGGGTCCTGCGTGCCGTGGTTCACCCCGCCCGTGCCCGAGCCTGCGCCGGCCGAGACAGCGGCGGAGACCGCGACACCGACCGGGACCGCGGCTGCGCCCGGCGCCTGAGCGCCCCCGACACTCTCTAGACTGTCCCGCATGACCAGCGGATGGATCCACCTCATCACCGGCTGCATGTTCAGCGGCAAGACCGACGAGATGCTGCGCCTCATCCGGCGTGCGGAGATCGCCGGTCGGCGTGTGCTGCTGGTGCGCCCGGCCATGGACGATCGCACCGAGGCGGGCGCGGTCGAGTCCCGCTCAGGCGTGACGTGGAAGGCTGAATCGGTCGCGGACAGCAGCGAGATCCCGCCGCTGGTGAGCGCCATGCGCGCCTCGGTCGTGGCCATCGATGAGGCCCAGTTCTTCGATGATGGCCTGCCCGAGATCGCCGAGCTGCTCGCGGCCGAGGGTCGTTCGGTGCTGGTCAGCGGGCTCGACCAGGACTTCCTTGGCCGTCCCTTCAACGCCATGCCCACGCTCCTGGCGTTGGCCGACGAGGTCACCAAGCTCACCGCTATCTGCACCGTCTGCGGCGCCGAGGCCACGCGCACGCAGCGCATGGTCGGCGGCCGGCCGGCGGCGGCGGATGATCCGCTCATCGTCGTCGGCGGCATGAACGACGATCGCTACGAGGCACGCTGCCGGTCGCACCACGTCGTGGGTACCGCCCGTGGCGCCACGGCCTCGCCCATCTGGGAGAACCTGCCCGCTGCCTATGAGTGAGGTGCCCGCGACCCAGCGGTGGGTCGGTCCTGCGGCAGGGCTCGAGGTGACGGTCCGGCTCGTGTCACCGGGCCGCCAGTACCATTGGGTCCCGGGCGCCGCTCCGGACGCCAGTTAGCCTCACCTATGAATGGCGCCATGGGCCGTGATCTGCGCGGCCGCCAGCGCCGAATGGACTCATAGGGAGGTCATCTCTCGTGGTTAATCGAACTTCGCGCCTGACGGTGGCGCTCAGCACGGCAGCGCTCGTGGGTGCCGCGATGGCGGTGTCGGCGGCTCCTGCCGCAGCCTACCCAAAATGCACCGACACACTCGATGGTGAGTGGACCGGCGGCGTCGTCACGGCCGGCATGGTCGTCTGCGGCGGTCCCGGCGACGACTACGTGCCGGAGATGGCCGGCGGCGTCTTCATCGGTGGCCCCGGCAACGACGCGGTCAAGGAGAAGAATGGTGGCCGCTTCTACGGCAACGTGGGTGCAGACGTGGTCACGTACCACAACGGCGGCAAGTTCATCGGTGGCTACGGCCCCGACGAGGTGGAGTACCTCGGCGGCGGCACCTTCCAGGGTGGCCCGGGCAAGGACGCCGTGACCATGGATCTCTTCAACGACGGCGTGTTCATCGGTGGCCCCGGCGACGACATGGCCAACAACCTCTATGACGACGCGCTCTTCCTCGGCGGCTCCGACGACGACTACGTCATGGCCGTCAACTGGAACGAGGGCACCTTCCGCGGCGGTCCCGGCGCGGATCACGCCGACTATGTCGACCCCAACGGCGTCTTCCATGGTGGCAAGGGCAAGGACTCCGCGGTCTATGTCTACAACGGTGGCCGCTTCCTCGGCGGCCCGGCACCCGATACCGTCGAGATGCTGTTCGACGACGGCAAGTTCGTCGGGGCTCGCGCTGCGGACAAGGTCACCGAGTGCCTGCGCGATGCCATCTTCCACGGCGGCGCCGGCACCGACTCGGCCGCCGTCGAGGGTGGCACCAACGTCCTTACGGGCGTGGAGATCGAGACCGAGGCGACGGAGGTCTGTCCCGGCCTCGGCCCGGTGGTCGCATCTCGCGGGGCTCGCTGACCCTCGAAGACCCGCATGACAGCAGGGCCCGTTCCCGTCGACGGGGCGGGCCCTTGCTCGTTCACGAGGCTCACGCCCTGTCGGTCCGGCAACGGACCGCTCAGGCGCGCTGCAGGAGGCCTGCTGCCGGAAGCCTGACGACCTCGAGACAGCGCGGAGCTTCGCCAGACCGGAGGACACCGAAGACATGCAGAACCGCTCACTCGGCGCCACGACCCTCGCCTTCAGCTCGGTCATGATCGGCCTCTACGCCCAGTTCGCTGCGGTGGCCCTCATCCTCACCGGTGCGGTCTTCTCGCCCAGCGGCTCGGTCTACGCGGCCGCCAGCTTCGCCCTCGGAGGCCTCTTCTTTGGGCTGACCTTCGCGGCCTACTTCCTGGCCTATGGGTACTGGACCCGCAAGAGCTGGTCCTGGGCCGGTGGCATCGCGCTCCTCGTGACCCTCCTCGTGGCCAGCGTGGTGCTTTCGATCATCTCGACCAACCTCACCTCGACCGTGCTACCGCTGGCCGGTGCCGTGGTGGGCGTCTGGTTCCTCAACCGCCCCGCCATCAAGGCCGAGCTGCTCGGCACCGATGCTCCGGCCGCCGTGATCACGACCCCTTCCGGCGTCGGGGCCGCCGAGCTCGCCCACTAGGTCCACCGTCCGGTCCAGGCTTGGAGCTCGGATCGGACCAAAGCGCAAGGTCGACCGTGGCACACCTGCCACGGCCGTCGTGATGCCTTTGGCCGGGGCCCGTAGAATCGAGTTCCGTGCCGGATCCGAAGGATGGCGTGCCGGCGGATCCGCCGGCCGCGCCTGACCCCCAAGCCTCTTCTGTCGACGGCTTCTTCGCACCCCACGAGCTGGGGTCGCCGTCGCCGGTCGGCGACGTGCCGGCGGCTTCCGCCGAGGGCCTGCCGGAGCTCGATGTCGATCTGGCCGACGGCCCCGGCCCGGGCTCCACGAACCCGGCGCCCGAGCCCGGTGACGACGCGGAGTGGTTCTCGATGGTCGCCGCCACGGCCGGCGAATCGGCGCCGGCTCGCCAGGCACCCCGGCCGGAGGACGAGCGGAAGCGCCGGGCCGACGCGAAGCAGCTGGCCACGTCCATCGTCAAGCGTCTGAACCCCGAGCAGGCCCGAGCAGTGACCACGACCCAGGGCCCCTTGCTCATCCTCGCTGGGGCGGGCTCGGGCAAGACCCGCGTGCTGGCCCACCGCATCGCCTATCTCGTCGGTGTGGAGGGCGCGAAACCGTGGCAGATCCTGGCCGTGACCTTCACCAACAAGGCCGCGGCCGAGATGCGCGAGCGCATCCTCGCGCTCGTGGGGGACGAGGGCAGCAACGTCGCCATGGGCACGTTCCACGCGCTCTGTGCTCGCGTGCTGCGCCGTGACGGAGCGGCCATCGGTATCGATCCCCGCTTTGCCATCTACGACACCGATGATCAGACCGGCATCATCAAGGCCGTGCTGCGAGACCTCGAGCTGCAGGGCACCGGCGAGCTGCGGCCGGCTGCGGTGCTCAGCGCCATCAGCCGCTGGAAGAACGACATGGTCACGCCCGCGGAGGCTGACGAGGAGGCGCGCGGCTACCTCGAGAGCCAGTACGCCACCGCCTATGCCCGCTATGCGCGTCGGCTGCGGGCGGCCGACGCGCTCGACTTCGATGACCTGCTCATCGAGGCCGTTCGGCTCTTCCGCGAGGCACCCGCGGTGCTGGCGCACTACCAGCAACGCTGGCGCTACCTCCACGTCGATGAGTACCAGGACACCAACCGAGCCCAGTATCTGTGGGTCAAGCTCCTCGCTCAGGAGCATCGCAACCTCGCGGTGGTCGGAGACGACGACCAGTCGATCTACAGCTGGCGCGGGGCGGACCTGCGCAACATCCTCGACTTCGAGGCCGACTACCCCGAGGCCACGGTCGTGAAGCTCGAGCAGAACTACCGCTCGACCCAGCTCATCCTCGACGCGGCCCACGCCGTCGTGGAGCGCAACGAGGACCGGGTGGACAAGAGGCTCTGGACGGACAACCCGCGCGGACAGCTCATCGAGCGTTTCGAGGCCGACCGCGAGGACGAGGAGGCCGAGTGGGTCGCGCGCCAGATCGAGGCGCTCGCAGCGGGGCGAGGGAGTGCCGGGTCCATCCTCGCGCGACGTGCGGACGATGGCGAGGACGAGGAATACCGCCTGCAGGACATCGCGGTGATGTACCGCACCAACGCCCAGAGCCGCGCCATCGAGGAAGCCTTCTTGCGCTACGGGTTGCGCTACCAGCTCGTGGGGGGCACGCGCTTCTACCAGCGGCGCGAGATCAAGGACGCCCTGGCCTACCTGCGCACCCTGCGCAACGACCACGACGTGGCCGCCTTCGAGCGGGTCGTGAACGTCCCGCCTCGCGGCATCGGCCAGAAGTCGCTCGAGGCCCTGCGCACCCTGGCCGAGGAACGTGACTCGGACTACTGGGCGGCGCTGGCGGCGGCGGCGGACGGAGCGGGCGAGCTGACCGCGCGTGCGCGCAAGGCCTTTGGCGGCTTCCGCCAGCTCCTCCAGAAGCTGCGCGCACGAGTCGGGTTGCTGCCGCTGCCGGAGCTGCTCGACTCGGTCCTCGAGGAGAGCGGCTACCGGGCCATGCTGATGGACGGCAGCCAGGACGGCGAGGACCGCTGGGCCAACCTCATCGAGCTACGCGAGGTGGTCGACCGCTACGGCGATCTGGACCCGGTCGACGCGCTCGACCGGCTGCTCGAGGAGACGGCCCTGGTGGCCGACCAGGACGCCTACGCCGGAGACGCTGACAAGGTCACGCTCATCACGCTCCACGCGGCCAAGGGCCTCGAGTTCGACGTCGTCTTCATCTCCGGTCTTGAAGAGGGCGTGTTCCCGCACGCTCGCGCCCTGGAGGACCCGCGTCAGATGGAGGAGGAGCGGCGCCTGGCCTACGTCGGCCTGACTCGGGCGCGGAAACGGCTCTACCTCACGCACGCGTCGCAGCGCGCGACGTGGGGTCGGTCGGGCTTCAGCGTGCCCAGCCGCTTCCTCATCGAGATCCCCGAAGAGCTGATGCACGGCCCCCGGCTCGTGTCTCGGGACGAAGATGACGACCAGCGGCCCTACGACGAGCGTCTCGAAGGCTATGACCTCAGCGCGGTCATCGGCCGGCGAGCCGGTGATTCGCGGCTGGTGGGGCGGGCGCCGGTCGGCCCACGCGGCGGCCGGCGACTCCCACCCGGCGGTGGCTACACGCCGGCGCCCGGCGCCCCACGGGCGGGCGAGGCCTTCCGTCCCTCCCGTGACCTAGCCGCTCGCAGAGAGGCCTACTACGGCCAAACAGCCCCTCGTGACCCAACCCGCGGGGGCGATTCTCCACCGCCGGCGGACGCATGGCGTCTGCCCCCCGCGACCCAGGTCCCCGGCGAGCACCGCTACAAGGACGGCCAGAAGGTCCGCCACGCGATCTTCGGCGAGGGCCAGGTGGTGTCGTCGAAGTTGACGCGCGACGACGAGGAGGTCACCGTGGCCTTCCCCCGGCAGGGCATCAAGAAGCTCATGGCCAGCCTTGCTAACCTTGAGGTGTCCGTCTGACCTGACAGCGGCTGGCGAGACGCATCAGTCAGGGAGAGAGCATGTCCGACGCTGAGCAGATGCTCGTGTGCGCCGATCTGCGCAAGGCCTTCGGTGAGCGCACGGCCGTCGATGGCGTGAGCTTCCACATCGGGCGCGGTGAGACCTACGGCCTGCTCGGCCCCAACGGCGCGGGCAAGACCACCAGCATCTCCATGATCTGCGGCCTGCTCGAACGTGACGGCGGCGAGGTCACGGTGGCCGGCCGGCCGGTCGACGTGACCGCGGTCGAGGCCAAGTCGGCCATCGGCTACGTGCCCCAGGACCTGGCCATCTACCCCGACCTCTCGGCTCGCGAGAACCTGCGCTTCTTCGGCAAGCTCCAGCGCCTCTCGGGGGCGGCGCTCGCCGCGCGGGTGGACGCGGTGCTCGAGCTGACCGGGCTGACCGACCGGGCCGATGACAAGACCGACGACTATTCGGGCGGGATGAAGCGACGGCTCAACATCGGCATCGGCCTCCTGCACGAGCCGGCGCTGCTGGTGCTCGACGAGCCCACCGTGGGCGTGGATCCCCAGAGTCGCAACGCCATCCTCGAAGCCGTCGACGGCCTGCGTGCCGAGGGCATGTCCATCCTCTACACGACCCACTACATGGAGGAGGCCGAGCGCCTCTGCGACCGCATCGCCATCATCGACGAGGGCCGCATCCTGGCCGAGGGCAGCCGCCGCGAGCTGGTCAGCCTCGTCGGCCAGCTCGATCGCGTGATCCTCTCGGCCACCGGTGACCTGGCCTCCGCGACCGAGGCCCTGGCGGCCATCGAGCGCGTCGAGGACGCGAACTCCGGCGACGGCGGCATCGAGGTCACGGCCCAGGAAGCGCGCACCTTGCTGCCGGAGATCATCCGGGTGGCGGCCGAGGCTGGTGCCGCCGTCAGCTCCGTGGAGGTGAGCGAGCCCGACCTCGAAGCGGTCTTCCTGCATCTCACCGGCAAGGCCCTCCGGGACTAGGCCACGGTCCGTGCGCGCCGCCCTCGACATCGCTCTCAAGGACCTCAAGCAGAAGGTCCGCGACCGCTCAGCCCTGCTCATCAGCATCGTCGCCCCGTTCGTGCTGGCGGCGCTCTTCTCGCTCATCCTCGGGGGGCTCGACGAGGACTTCAGCGCGCGCTGGGGCTACGTCGACCTCGACGGCGGGGAGGTCGCCGCAGCGCTCGACGAGGGGCCGCTCCGGGGCCTGGCCTCCGAGGGCGTCGTCGAGGTGACGCGCTACGCCACGGCCGAGGAGGCTCGGGCCGCGGTCGAGGCCGGAGACGTCGAGGCCGCCATCATCGTGCCCGAGGGCTTCAGCGCCAGCTCGACGGCTGGGGCCGGTGGCAGCGTCGGCCTGCTCGTGGATCCGGACGCCACCATCAGCAGCCAGGTGGCACGCTCGGTGCTGAACGGCTTCGCCAGCCGCGTCGACGCGGTGCAGCTGTCGGTGGCCACGGCCCTCATCGCCGATGGCGGCCTTCCCGACGCGGAGACCACGGCCTCGCTGGCCGAGCTGGCCGGCAGCGCCCCAGATCCGGTGCGGATCGCCCAGCTCGCGGTCGAGGACCGGCTGGCCGGCTACGCCACGTACTACGCCGCGGCCATGGCCATCCTCTTCGTCTTCCTGGCTGCCCAGTTCGGCATCGTCAGCATCCACGCTGAGCGACGCACCAAGACGCTCGCGCGCATGCTCGCAGCCCCGCTCGCCTGGTGGTCGATCCTGGTCGGCAAGCTCTTCGTCTCGATGGTGCTGGCGCTGGTATCGATGGGGGTCATCATCCTGGGCACGAGCCTCCTCCTGGGTGCCAGCTGGGGAGACCCTGCCGCGCTCGTCGTGCTCGTCCTCTCGGCTGCGGTGGCGGCCACGGGCATCTCGCTGCTGACGGTGGCCTTCACCAGCAACGAGGAGCAGGCGGGCTCGGCCATCGCCATCGTCTCGCTGACGCTGGCCGTCATCGGCGGCTCCTTCTTCCCGGCCAATCAGGGTCCAGAACTCCTCTCACAGCTCAGCCGCATCACGCCCCATGCCTGGTTCCTCGACGCGGTCAACGACATCTCCACCGGTGGCGACCTCGCCTCTGCCGCAGCCTCGATCGCGGTGCTCCTGGCCATCGGCCTCGTGACCGGTGGGCTGGGGCTGCTGCGGGCCAAGCGCATGGTCTTCGCATGAGGGCCGCCTTCGAGATCGCGCGCGTCAACCTGCTGCGCGTCTTCCGCGATCGCACGAACCTCTTCTTCGTCTTCCTCCTGCCGCTGATCATCATCATCGCGCTCGGTGCCGCCTTCGGCGACGTCGGCATCAGCCGTCTGGGCGTGGTGCGGGCAGACGCCGGCGCTCTCGGCGATGAGCTCGTGGCCATCCTCGAGGCGGGTGACATCGAAGTCGACGTCCGCGAGCGTGACTCGCTCGAGCAGCTGGAGCAGGGCGTGGAGGACGGCCTCCTCGAGTTCGGCCTGCTCATCCCGCCGGGCTACGACGAGGCCCTGCGCGCGGGTGAGCCCGTCGAGCTGACCGTGGTCTCCAAGCCCGAATCGGCCTTCGCCGCCCTTGGCCAGAGCATCGAGACGGCGGTGGCCGAGCAGTCCGCCCGTGTGGGCGCTGCGTCCATCGCAGCAGATTTCGCCGAGATCGACTTCGATACCGCGCTCGAGACCGCGACCACGGTCCAGGGCACGCTCGAGGGCATCACGGTCGAGGAGACCACGCTCGGCGAGGCCACGTTCCCCAGCATCGGCAATCCCTTCGCGCTCGGCGCGCAGAGTCAGACCGTGCTGTTCATGTTCCTGACCTCGATGACGGCGGCGACGCAGCTGGTGCTCACCCGCCAGCTGGGCGTCTCGCGGCGGATGCTGGCCTCGCCCACGCCGGTGCGGTCGATCCTGCTCGGGGAGCTTGGAGGTCGTTTCGCCGTGGCCATGATGCAGGGCCTCTTCATCGTGATCGCCTCGTCGCTCCTCTTCGGCGTGAGCTGGGGCGACCTGGCCGGCGCCGCGGCGGTCATCATCGCCTTCGCACTCGTGGGCACCGGCGCGGCCATGCTCGTCGGCGTCTTCGCGCGCAATCCCGATCAGGCCGGCTCCATCGGTGTCGTGGCGGGCATGATCCTCGGCGCTCTGGGTGGCGCGATGGTGCCCGGCGAGCTGTTCCAGGAGCCCATCTCCACGATCTCCCAGTTCACGCCGCACTACTGGGCCATCGACGCCTTCCGCGAGCTCGTCTTCTTCGACGCGGGCGTCGCTGACATCGCCACCCAGCTGGCGGTGCTGGCGCTCTTCGCCCTCGTGCTCGTGGGGGCCGGCACGTACGGGCTGCGGCGCACGCTGACCCACGGTTAGCCGTCCGCCGCCTATCCTCGGAGTCGATGGACAGCCAGACCCAAGCACGTGCGGCCGAGCTGCGTGAGATCCTCACTCGCGCCAACGCGCTGTACCACGAGCAGGACGCGCCGGAGATGCCCGACGCCGAGTACGACCGGCTCTTCCGTGAGCTGATCGAGCTCGAGGCCGCCCACCCCGAGCTGGTCACGCCCGACTCGCCCACCCAGCGCGTCGGCGCGCCGGCGGGAGGGCCGCTCGGCGACGTCGAGCACCGTGTGCCCATGCTCTCGCTGGGCAACGCCTTCGACCACGACGAGCTGCGCGCGTTCGATGCCCGTGTGCGACGGGGCCTGGGCCTGACCGAGGATGACGAGCCGCCCCGCTACGTGGCCGAGCTGAAGATCGACGGCCTGGCCATCTCGTTGCGCTACGAGGCCGGCCGCTTCGTGCTGGGCGCGACACGCGGCGACGGACGGACCGGCGAAGACGTCACGGCCAACCTGCGCACGATCGAGGCGGTGCCCGATCCGCTGCCCGAGGAGCTGACGCTGGAGGTGCGCGGCGAGGTCTACATGCCCAAGGCCGAGTTCGCGCGCATCAACGCCGAGCGCGAGGAGGCCGGCCTGCCGCTCTACGCCAACCCCCGCAACAGCGGCGCCGGCTCCCTGCGCCAGCTGGACCCGTCGGTGACGGCGGCACGCAGGCTGGCGCTGTGGTGCTACATCCTGCTGGAGGAGGACGGCCCGGCAGGGGCGACCCAGTCGGCCGCCCTGAAGCGGCTGGAGACGCTCGGCTTCCCGGTCCAGCCGGACCACGCCGCCGACCTCGACATCGAAGGCGTCATCGCCTTCGCCGAGCGTTGGCGTGAGCCGCGCCATGACCTGCCCTACGAGACCGACGGGGTGGTGGTCAAGGTCGACCGCACGGACCTCCAGGCCCAGCTGGGCATGGTCAGCCGGGCCCCGCGCTGGGCCATCGCCTACAAGTACCCACCCGAACAGGTCGAGACCGTCGTGGAGGACATCGTGCCCTACGTCGGGCGCACCGGCACGCTCACGCCGGTGGCTCACCTGCAGCCCGTGCTGGTGGCCGGCTCGACCGTGGCCCGGGCCACGCTCCACAACCTCGACGAGGTGCGGCGCAAGGATGTGCGGGTGGGCGACCGGGTCGTGCTGCACAAGGCCGGCGACGTCATCCCCGAGGTCGTGCGTGCCATCGTCGAGGCTCGCGACGGCTCGGAGCGCGAGTTCGTCATGCCCGAGGTCTGTCCCGAGTGCGGCGCGCCGGTGGTGCAGGACGTGGGTGAGGTCCGGCACCGTTGCAGCAACCCGTTCTGCCCGGCACAGGTCATCCAGGGCCTCTCGCACTTCGTGGGCCGTGGCGGCATGGACATCGAGGGCGCCGGCTTCGCGGTGCTCGAGCAGCTGCTCGCTCGCGGGATGGTGAGGGGCCCGGCCGACTTCTACCGCCTGCGCGCCGAGGAGCTCGTGGAGCTCGAGCGCTTCGGCCAGAAGAGCGCCGACAACCTGGCCGCCGCCATCGACCGCTCCCGGCGGCGTCCGTTGTCGCGGATCCTCGCGGCGCTGGGCATCCGCCACGTGGGCGAGCAGACGGCCATCGACCTCGCGTATTGGATCGCGGCTACCTGGCCACCGTCGGAGGGCGAGACCGAGGCTGCCTGGACCGCGCGAGTGGCCCAAGCGCTCGCCGAGACCGACACAGAGCGCTTCGAGGCGGTGCCCGGCGTCGGCGGAGTCGTGGCCGCCGCCATCGGCCGCTTCTTCGACGACGAGAACACCGCGGGGCTCCTGCGTGAGCTGGCCGAGGCCGGCGTGACGGCCATCCCGCCGGAGGTGCCACCGGCCGGCACGAGCGCCGGACCGCTGGAGGGCAAGACGGTCGTCGTCACCGGCACGCTCGAGGGTTTCGACCGCAAGTCAGCGCAGGCGGCCATCCGAGCCGCCGGCGGCAAGGCCGCCGGATCGGTGAGCCAGAGCACCGACTACCTGGTGGCCGGAGAGAACGCGGGCTCGAAGCTGGCCAAGGCCCGGGACCTCGGCGTCGAGGTGCTCGACGAAGACGCCTTCCGGGCGCTCATCGAGGGCGAGGCGGACGGCGCCGGCTGAGCCCCTGCAGGCTCGCTATCCTTGGCCCGTGACCACACTCTCACGCAGTGACGTCGAACACGTCGGCCACCTCGCACGTCTTGGCCTCACCGACGAGGAGGTGACCGAGCTCGTAGGACAGCTCAACCACATCCTCGAGCAGTTCGCCGTGCTCTCCGAGCTCGACACCGAGGCCATCGCCCCGACCGCCCGTGTCATCGAGCTCGAGAGCGTCCTGCGTGACGACCTCGTGCGGCCGGGCCTCGAGCGTGAGGCGGCCATGGCCAACGCGCCCGAGCGTACCGACGAGCACTTCGTGGTGCCGGCGGTGCTCGAGACCGAGAGCGACGGCTGACCGTTGGCCCCGGACCCGGCGCTGACGCGCCTCCACGCCCACGAGATGGCGGTGGCGCTGCGGGCAGGGGAGGTCAGCAGCGTCGAGCTGCTGACCGCGCACCTGGCCTCGATCGCCAGCACCGACCCAGCCATCCATGCCTGGCTCGCGGTCGACGAGGGGCCGGCGCGCGTGGCCGCGGAAGCCGCCGATGGGCGTCTCGCCGAGGCCCGTGGTCAGGGCCGTGAGGCGCTGGCGGCGCTGCCACCGCTGCTCGGCATCCCCGTGGGCCTGAAGGACCTCGTCGTCGCCCGCGGCCGCCAGGCCACCGCCGGCAGCCGCATCCTCGAGGGCTACACCTCGCCCTACGACGCCCACATCGTGGAGCGTCTCGACGTTGCCGGGGCCGTCATCGTGGGCAAGACCAACATGGACGAGTTCGCCATGGGCTCCTCGACCGAGCACTCCGCCTTCGGCCCCACGGCCAACCCCTGGGACCTTGCGCGCGTGCCCGGCGGGTCGTCGGGCGGCTCGGCCGCGGCGGTCGCGGCCTACCACGTGCCCGTGGCCATCGGCACCGATACCGGTGGCTCCATCCGCCAGCCGGCATCGCTGACCGGCACCGTCGGGCTCAAGCCTACGTACGGACGCGTCAGCCGCTACGGCATCATCGCCTTCGCGTCGTCGCTCGACCAGGTCGGTCCGTTCGCTCGTGACGTGCGAGACGCGGCGCTGCTGCTGGACGCCGTCGCCGGCCACGACGAGCGCGACTCCACCTCGGCACCGTTGGACGTACCGGACTTCGCCGATGCGCTGCCGGACGGCGAGGAGGAGGCCGCGGCCGGCCTCCGAGGCGCCCGGCTGGGGCTCCCGCGGCAGTACTTCGTCAAGGGCATGGAGCCGGGTGTGGAAGCGCGCGTGCGGGAGGCCGTGGCCGCGCTCGAGGCGGCCGGCGCGGAGATCGTCGAGATCGACATGCCCCACACCGACTATGGCCTGGCCACCTACTACATCGTGGCCCCGGCAGAGGCTTCGGCCAACCTCGCGCGCTACGACGGCATCCGCTTCGGGCTCGCGGTGCGCGACGGCGACGTCCTGGCCAACTACCTGGCCACGCGCGAAGCGGGTTTCGGGCCAGAGGTCAAGCGACGCCTGATGCTGGGTACCTACGCGCTCTCGGCCGGCTACCGCGACGCCTACTACATCAAGGCGCAGAAGGTGCGAACGCTCATCAAGGGCGACTTCGATGCCGCGTTCGAGCAGGTCGACGCGCTGGTGGCGCCGGTCAGTCCGACGGTGGCGTTCCCGCTCGGCGAACGGCTCGACGACCCCGTGGCCATGTACCTCGTCGACGCCTGCACGCTGCCGGTGAGCGTGGCCGGCCTGCCCGGCCTCTCCATCCCCGCCGGACTCTCGCAGGGGCTGCCGGTGGGACTGCAGCTCATCGGCAAGGCCTGGGACGAGGCGCGCCTGTTCCGGCTCGGACGAGCCTACGAGGCGGTCACGGCCTCCGCCGAGTGGCGCGCGCTCGAACCGGCGGACCTGGGGCGGGCTGCCGATCCGGCGACCGAAGCACCGACGCTCGGCGCCTAGCGGCTAGACGGTCGCTGGACCGTCGCCTCGCTTCTCCGGCTCGTCGTCTGCCGGGGAGGTGTCCGCCTCCGGCACATCTTCCCGGGCTGGCTCGGGCTGCTCCGGTGGCTCCTCGACAGCGGACTCGGGCTCGACCTCAGCAGCTTCCACCTCGGGCTCCACCTCGGGCTCCACCACGAGGGCCGGCTCGGCCACCGGCTCGGGTGCGGTGAGGGTCTCAGGCTCCGGCTCGGGCTCCGGCTCGGGCTCCGGCTC
>JBFLKP010000091.1:0-7034 GCA_040883225.1 Candidatus Limnocylindrales bacterium
GGCTGGTATCCGGACGAGCGGCTCGTCTTCGGGGTCACCGTGAACGGCGAGTCCCGGGCCTACCCCAAGCACATCATGGAAGTGCACGAGATGGTCAACGACGAGCTGGGCGGACGCCGCCTGGCCATCCCCTACTGCACCCTCTGCGGCTCCGCGCAGGCCTACTTCACCGACGATGTCGAGGGCACCGACGAGATGCCGGTGCTGCGGACCTCCGGACTGCTCTCGCGCTCCAACAAGGTCATGTTCGACCTGCCCACCTTCTCGGTCTTCGACACCTTCAGCGGCGAGGCCCTCTCGGGCCCCCTCCGCGAGGCCGACGTCGAGCTGGAGCAAACGTCCGTGGTGACCTCGACCTGGGGCGAGTGGAAGGCCGCCTACCCCGACACCACGATCGTGGCCGAGGACGGCGGCATCGGCGCATCCTATCCACTCGATCCATTGCGCGGCCGAGACGACGAGGGCGCCATCTTCCCCATCGGCGACGTCGACCCGCGGCTCCCGGCCCAGGAGAAGGTCCTCGGCGTCATCACCGACGATGGCCGGGCCCTGGCGTTCCCCGTCGAAGTCGCCCGGGCCGAGCTGAAGGCTGGGCGCCCGGTCTCCGCGCTCGGCGTGGACGTGGTGTCGGACGCCTCCGGCATTCGAGCCGTGCGGGACGACGGTCGTGAGGTCGTGGCTCACGAGGCCTTCTGGTTCGCCTGGAGTCAGTTCAACCCCGAGACCCTGCTGTGGATGACACGTTGACCTTCGACCCTGCATAGAGCGCCGATGGTCGTGACCCGCCCCGGTCCAATCGGGCCCCTCTCACGGTGACCGCCCCTGGGTGACACTCGGGCGCATGAACACGAGTGCGGCCACGCGTCGCTGGGGTGGCCGCCTTGCCGGGCTGGCCGTCAGCCTCATCGCCATCGTCATCGTCATCAGCGCCGTCGACATCGGCGCGACCCTCGACGTCCTCTCGCGCACCGATCCGGCGTACATCGCCCTCGCGCTCGCGCTCATCCCGCTGCAGGTCATCCTGCGCGGCTGGCGCTGGCGCATGCTCCTGCCGCATCGACCCGACGGGTCGCCCGTACCGGTACGGCGGACCATCTCGCCCATGCTCGTCGGCTATCTCGGCAACAACGTCCTGCCGGCGCGGCTGGGTGAGGCCATCCGCTCCTTCCTCGTCGCCCGGCGCGAGCGCCTGGTGCCGCTGGTCGCGTTCGGCGCCACGATGCTCGAACGGCTGATCGACGTGGTCGCCCTCGCGCTCATCGGCCTCGCCGCTGCGCTGCTGCTCGGGGCCGAGTGGTGGATCGTCGCCGTCGGCCTCGCCGCCGGCGTGGGTGGCGCGGTCGTGCTCGCTCTCCTCGTGACCCTGGGATTCACCCGGTTCGTGGACCTGGGCCGCTGGGTGCTGGAGCGGGTGCACCTCGCGGTCCGACTCGAGCGCCTGCTGGACTGGGCGGGAGCGTTCGCCGCCGGGGTCGATCGGGGTCGCGATGTCCCGCGGCTCGTGGGCGCGATCGGCGTGAGCTTCCTGGCCTGGGTCGTCGATGCCAGCATCTTCTACTTCGTCGGCCTGGCCCTGGGCATCGAGCTTGGTCTGGCCCAGGCCGCGCTCATCGGTGCCGTCGCGGTGCTGGCCACGGCTATCCCGGCGGCACCGGGCTACGTGGGCACGTTCGAGCTGGCGGCCACATCGACGGCCGTCGCTCTCGGCATCCCGCGCGAGGAGGCCCTGGCCATGGCCGTGATGGTCCACATGGTCACGCTCATCCCGGTGGCGGTGGCCGGTGCCATCGTGCTGCTCACGAGCGGCGCCAGCCTGGGCACGATCGCCAGCCAGGCGGAGAGCGCTGAGGAGCCTCACCCCCACGCCGAACGGGCGCCGCTGCCGGTCGGCTAAGCCTCGCCCCGTCGGCAAGCACGGTCAAGGCTCGATAGTGTCACCTCATCATCTGGCACCGATCGAGGAGCGACCATGGAGCTGTCCCGAAGTGAACGCGTGCGGCGGGCCCTGACCTACCGGGAGGTCGACCGCCTGCCCACGCAGCTCAACTACACCGGCTCCATGGGCCAGGCGATGGCCCGGCACTTCGGCGTCGAGCTCACTGACCTGCCCGAGCGACTCGACAACCACCTCGTGCGACTCGACCTCACCTACGAGCCCCGCCTGAGCGACGACGGTCGCGCCAGGTTCGACTGGTGGGGTGCCGGCCACGACACGCAGGAAGAGGGCTACTTCATCCGGGTCAACCCGCTCCTCGACGATCGGGACCTCGACAAGCACGAGTGGCCCGATCCGCACGATCCGCACCTCCTCGATGACGCAGCAGCCGTGCGCGAGAAGGTCGGTGATCGCGCCTTCGTGGTGCCCAACATCGGCTGGGCCCTCTTCGAGCGCGCTTGGTCCCTGCGCGGCATGGAGAACGTGCTCCTCGAGATCGCCCTCGATCCCGGCTACATCGGCGAGCTGCTCGACCGCATCGTCGACATCCGCCTCGTGGTCATCGAGCGCTACCTCGAGCTGGGCGTGGACGGCGGCTACTTCGGCGACGACTACGGCGCCCAGGTGGGCACGCTCTTCTCGCCGGCCGACTGGCGCACGCTCATCAAGCCGCGCCTGGCGCGCCTCTTCGCGCCGTTCCTCGAGCGCGGGCTGCCGGTGATGATGCACTCGGACGGCGACATCGCCCCCATCGTCGGGGACCTCGTCGAGATCGGGCTGACGGCGCTCAACCCGGTCCAGCCGGAGGTCGTCGACCACGGCTGGCTCCAACAGGCGTTCGGCGGACGGCTGGCCTTCTATGGCGGCGTCTCCACCCAGACGGTGCTGCCTTCCGGTACGCCCGAGGAGGTCAAGGCGGCCGCCCGCAAGTGCGTGGCCGACCTCGCTCCGACGGGCACCGGCCTGATGCTGGCGCCCTCGCACCGCATGATGAGCGATGTCTCGATGGCCAACATCGAGGCGCTGATGGAGGTCATGGGAGAGCTGGGATAGCCATGGACCATCGCCGAACCGAGGCCCTCACGCTCGAGTTCGCCAAGCTCTACGGGGTGCCGCCGAGCGACTGGTTCCGCGCGCCCGGTCGCGTGGACCTCATGGGCAGCCACACCGACTACAACGACGGCTTCGTGGCCACGATGACCGTCGACCGCGACACGTGGCTGGCGGTCCGGCCGCGGACCGACCGACGCGTCCGGGTGGCCACGCTGAACCTGCCCGGATCGGCCGAGTTCAGCCTCGACGCCATCGAGCCGGACCCGCAGGTGCCGTGGACCGACTACGTGCGAGGCGCGGCCAAGGTCCTCCAGGACGACGGCCTCGACATCGGCGGCTTCGACGGGCTGCTGCACAGCACCGTGCCCTTCGGCAGCGGCCTCTCCTCGTCAGCGGCCATCGAGTCGGTCGTGCTGCTGGCCTTCGCCCACGTCGGCGGGGCCACGATCGATCCGCTCGACCTGGCCCTGCTGGGCCAGCGTGTCGAGAACGAGTTCGTGGGCGTGGCCTGCGGCATCCTCGACCAGTACACGTCGGTCCTGGGCACCGCTGGCCATGCCCTGCTGCTCGACTGCCGCGAGCTGACGAGCACGCCGGTGGGCATCAGCGAGGAGCTGGCCGTGGTCATCTGCGACACGCGCGCTCCGCGCCAGCTGACCGGCTCCGAGTACGACGAGCGGCGGGCACAGTGCGAGGCTGGGGCGACACGGATCCTCGGCGGCATGCCCGGCGCGGCCCGGCTGCGTGACGTCTCGCTCGCGCTGTTCGAGGCGCACGAAGCGGATCTCGACGCGGTCGTGGCGCGCCGCTGCCGCTTCATCATCGAGGAGAACCAGCGGGTGCTGGACCTGGCCGAGCCGCTCTCGAGCGCGGACCGCCTGGCCCTGCGCGAGCTCTACGACGCCTCCTGGCTTGGCGCCACCCGACTGTTCGAGATCGGCGCGCCCGCGATGCAGGCGATGCACGACTCGATGACCGGCGCGCCGGGCCTCATCGCGCGCCGCCAGGCCGGGGCCGGGTTCGGCGGCTGTCTGGTAGCGGTCGTCGATCGCTACAGCCTCGAGGACTTCGCGGCGTACGTCGAGACGGAGTACTACGACGCCACCGGGATCGAGCCCAGCGTCTTCGGCGTGGAGGCCTCCGCGGGTGCCGGCCGACTCGACCTCGGCTGAGGCCTACTCGATGGCGACCAGGCCTGGCACGGTCAGGCCAAGATGGTCGATCAGGGCCTGGACTTCGGTCAGCGTGATGTCGTCGAGCGGCGGGTACGGCCGACGCGGCGCGGCATGATCCATCGCGCCGCGGAGCATGTAGATGTGCTTGCGCAGCGGCAGGTTCAGCCCCGCCTGGTTCTCGTAGCGGATGAGCGGCAGGTAGCGGTAGAAGGTGTCGCGCGCTCGCTCGATCTCGCCGGCGCGGAAATCGCGGTAGATCTTGACGAGGATCTCGGGGAAGCCGAATCCGGTCATCATGCCGACCACGCCGCGCTGCAGCTCCTCGAGCATGAAGTTGCCGCCGAGCCCGCCGAAGATGCGCACGTCCGGGTTGGCCGCGAGGATGGCCGTGACCTTCTGGGCCGTCGGGTCGTCCTCCAGCTTGAGCCACCGGCAGGCGGGAACCTCACGCGCCAGGTCGCCGATGAACGCCGGCGTCATGAACACGCCCGAGCTGGCAGGAAAGTCCTGCACCACGATGGGCACGTCGACCGCGTCAGCGAGCGCTTCGTAGTGACGGCGCACCGCGACCTCGGCCGGCCGGTTGGTGCGGGGTGGAGCGACCAGCAGGCCCGCGGCTCCACGAGAGACCGCGTCGCGTGCGTTGCGGAGGCACGGGTCCAGCGCCGGCGCCGTGGCGCCCACCACGACCGGCACACGGCCGGCCGCGACCTCGACGGTCACGTCGATGACCTGCGCCCGCTCCCCTTCGGTGAGCTTGGCGGCCTCACCCAGGAAGCCAAGGATGGTGAGCCCGTCGATGCCGGTCTCGATGACGAAGTCGATGAGCCGTCGCAGGCTGAGCTCATCGATGGCGCCGGCCTCATCGAACGGCGTCGGGACGATGTTGTAGATGCCTTGCACTCGGGGACCCCCTGACGATCGGCTGCTAGGGAAGGGCGCGGACGAGTCCGCCGTCCACGGGCACGATGGCGCCGGTCACGTAGGACGCGGCCGGCGAGAGCAGGAAGGCGGCCACCCGTCCGATCTCCGCCGGATCGCCGTAGCGCCCGAGCGGGATGCGCGCCTGGGCCTCCCGACGGACCTCCTCGATCGGCTGCCCTGCGGCCTCGGCGCGCACCTTGTCGAGCTGCTGCACGCGCGGCGTGTCGAAGCGGCCCGGAGCCACGCCGTTGATGCGCACGGGCACGATCTCGAAGGCCAGATCCTTGATGAGCCCGGCCAGGCCCGGCCGCAGCACGTTGGACGTCGTAAGCCCGGGCAGCGGCTCACGCACCGACGAGCTGAGGTTGACCACGATGGCCGGGTCGACCCCCTCACGAAGGTGTGGCAGAGCGGCGCGGATGAGGCGCAGCGCCGACTGCAGGGTGCCCGCGATAGCGCGCGCCCACTCATCCTCACCGAGGGTCTCGAACGTCCCGGGCGGCGGGCCGCCGGAGTTGACCACCAGCAGGTCGAGCCCGCCGAGCTGGCCGACCGCGTCGGTCACGGCGCCCGCTGGCCCCTCGGGCGTAGACAGATCGGCCACGGCATGGCCCGCGCCCAGCGCCGTGCCCCTGGCCTCGAGCGTGTCACCGGTGCGACCGACGAGCACGATCCGCGCACCCTCGGCGGCGAGGACCCCGGCGATGCCGCTCCCGATGCCACCGGCGCCACCACCGACCAGTGCGCGCTTGCCCTTCAGTCCCAGGTCCACGTCGTGCCTCCCCTCGTCTCTCGTCGTCTCGGCCAGCATAGCGAAGGCCATGCCCGATACGATGCACGGGACCCGGGACGGTCCGGGCGCCCCCAACGGGAGAGCCAGATGAAGGGAGTGGTCCTCGCGGGTGGCACCGGCTCACGCCTCCACCCCCTGACGCTCGTGACGAACAAGCATCTGCTGCCGGTCCACGACCAGCCGATGATCTACTACCCCCTGGCCACGCTCGCGAGCATGGGCATCACTGAGGTCATGGTCATCCTCGGTGGTCGCAGCATCGGTGACATCGTGGAGCTGCTCTCCGATGGCGAGGAGCACGGCCTCGACCTGACCTACCGCTACCAGCGGGGGGCGCTGGGCATCGCCCACGGCATCGGTCTCTGTCGCCAGTTCGTGGGTGACGACGCGTTCTGCGTCGTGCTCGGAGACAACATCCTGCTGGGCGATCCGCTGGCCGAAGCCGCTGCCGAGTTCGAGCGCGGCCCCTGGGGCGCAGGCACGTTCCTCTATCGCGTCGAGAATGCCAGGCGCTTCGGGGTCGCCGAGTTCGACCGCGCGGGCAACGTCGTCGCGTTCGAGGAGAAGCCGGAGAGACCCAAGAGCGATTCCATCCCCATCGGCGTGTACTTCCTGCGCCCCAGCGCCTTCGCCGTGATCGAGCGGCTGACCCCGTCGGGGCGCGGCGAGTTCGAGATCACCGACGTGCTCAACCACTTCATCACCGACGGCGGCATCTACGCGCCGCACTACGAGGGCCAGTGGCACGACGCGGGCACCATCGAGTCGCTGCTCGCAGCGGGCACGATGGCGGCCGCGGACGACAGGTGAGCGATACCCGGCCCGTCGTCGTCACGGGCCGCTTCGGTCGGTTGGGTCGTGCCCTCGCGACCACCAGCCCGACCCCGACGAAGGGCTGGGACCAGCCCGAGCTCGATCTCGATGACCCCCCGGCGTGCGCGGCCCTCGTCCGGGCAGCGCGGCCCGGGCTCGTCATCCACACCGCGGCCATGACCGCGGTCGACCAGGCGGCGCGCGAGCCGGAGGTCGCCCTGCGCCGCAACGGCGACGCCACCGGGGCCATCGCAGCCGCCTGCCGGGAGGTCGGCAGCGACCTCGTGGTCATCTCCACCAACGAGGTCTTCGACGGCGAGCGCCGCGACGGCCGCGGCTA
>JBFLKP010000092.1:0-5808 GCA_040883225.1 Candidatus Limnocylindrales bacterium
AGGCTCACCAGCGACAGCCTGGGCCTACTTGACCTCGATGATGCGGTAGGTGAACTGCGCGACCGGTGTGGCCACGTTCACGTCGTCGCCCGCACGATGGCCGATCAGGGACTTGCCCACCGGAGAAGCCGAGCTGATCTTGCCCACCGCCGGGTCCGATTCGGCCGAGCCGACGATCTTCAGCTCCTCGCGCTGCCCGTCGATCTCGTAGACCACCGTCGAGCCCATGGTGATGGCACCACCGGCCTGGCTCTCGATGACCACCGCGGTGCGGATCTTCTGCTCGAGCTCCATGATGCGGCCCTCGAGGAACGACTGCTCGTTGCGGGCTGCCTCGTAGTCGGCGTTCTCGCGCAGGTCCCCAAGCTCGCGGGCTGCGGCCACACGGGCGACGACCTCCGGTCGTTCCACGCTGACCAGCTGTCGCATCTCGGACTGCATGGCCGCAAGACCCTCGGCCGTGACCGGCGTGGGCGCGTCCTTCCTGGGTCCCTTCGGAGCGGTCGCCGCGGCGTTGTTGCCGGCAACTGGCTTGGTCGCCGTTCGGCGCGGGCTGCGGGACGAGCTCGACGTCCTCGAGGCCGTGCGCCGGCGTCCGCTGCTATCGGAGCGCTTGACGGCCGACGCCTTCGCCGGCGTCGACTCCACCGCCAGGAGGGCGTCGGTCAGGCCGGTCTCGCGGGGAGGTGTGGTCGGCGACTCGAGGTTGGCCCAGGGCAACAGTGGCGCGCCCTCTGGCAGCCCGACGCGCACCTCTTCGGGCACGTGCTCGGCGAAGGCCTCGATGAGCACATCCTCGTACTCCTCGGGCGCGTCGGTCTCAGCCCACCACAGGCGCAGCTGGTCACGCTCGCGCAGGACCTTGAGCCAGTGCCCGCCGGGGTGCGGCTGGGCGTGGCCCAGCTCGGTGGCATAGAGCGAGGCCACGCGAGCGCTGAGGCTCTTGGCCGTGCGGCCGACGTAGACCAGCTGCTGGCCGGGGATCCAGAAGCTACGCATGCGCTCAGCGAGGGTCGACTGGGTCGGTCGCTCGCCGTCCATCTTCAGCTCGGGTACCCGCTCGAGCCAGCGACGGACCTCGTCGATGTCGATGTTGCAGTGTTCGGAGGGTTCAGGCAGCTCGATGGCGAAGATGCCGGATTGGCGGCTGGTGGGCTTGGCGCCCCAGCGCGTGGGGCCGTCGACATCGAGACCGATGGAGCGCAGCAGCTCGGCTGCGGAGAGTGCAGGGGACATGTACAGAGAGTGACACAAAGCGCGGCCTCGCTCCTCGGCCGGGATGTCGACAGCCGCATAAGCGAGAGATAAGTGGTCGGACGCTAGACTGCGGGCACTCTCTCGACACCTCCGGAGGACGGCCACCAAGCATGAGTCCCACCGGCGGCCACGGGCGCGACGTCCTGCACCGCGCCGAAGCCGCAGCGCGCGCCTCGCGCGTCCGCAATGCCCGCTACGAGATCGAGCTCGAGCTGGTCGAGGGCCGCGAAACCTACCGCGGTGAGGTCATCCTCACCTTCGACCTCCATCCCAACGAAGGGCCGCTGTTCCTCGACTTCGATGGGCGCGCCATCGCCGTACGAGCCAACGGCCAGGACATCAGGCCGGACCAGCGAGACCATCGACTGTGGCTCACGCGCGAGCAGCTGCGCATGCACAATCGGCTGGTCATCGAGTACGAGAACACCTACGCCTCGACGGGGGACGGGCTCCATCGCTTCGTCGACCCCGAGGACGGCAAGACCTACGTCTACAGCAACCTCGAGCCGTTCTCGGCGCATCGGATCTTTCCCTGCTTCGACCAGCCGGACATCAAGGCACGCTACCGGCTGTCGGTCACGGTGCCCGAGGCCTGGAAGGTCGTGACCGCGGACGCACCCATCGGCACCAGCCTCCGGTCGGGTGGACGCAGGATGTGGGAGTTCCCGCGCACCGCGCCCTTCTCGACCTACCTCTTCTCGCTCATCGCCGGGCCGTACATCAGCGTGGACTCCGAGCACGCGCGACTGCCGCTGGGCATCTATGCGCGGGCGTCCATGGAACCGGAGCTCGAGCGTGCCGCGAGCGAGATCTTCGAGATCACCGCCCAGGGCCTGGACTACTACGCGAAGCTCTTCGGCCGGCCCTACCCCTTCTCCAAGTACGACCAGCTCTTCGTGCCGGAGTTCAACGCCGGAGCCATGGAGAACGTGGGCGCGGTGACCTTCAACGACAGCTACCTCTTCCGCGACCCGCCCACTCACGGCCAGCGCCTGACGCGTGGTGAGGTCGTGCTGCACGAGCTCGCGCACATGTGGTTCGGCAACCTCGTGACCATGCGCTGGTGGGATGACCTCTGGCTCAACGAGACCTTCGCCACCTACCTCTCCTTCCGCTGCCTCGCGGATGCCACTCGCTTCGACGATGCCTGGCTCGTGTTCAACGGGCAGATGCGGCCCCAGGCCTACCGCCAGGACCAGCTGGCCACCACCCACCCGGTGGCCACGGAGGTCGAGCACACCGACCAGGCCGTGGGCAACTTCGACGCCATCACCTACGAGAAGGGCGCGGCCGTCATCAAGCAGCTGGTGGCGCGCATCGGCGACGAGGCCTTCCGCCACGGGCTGCAGGCCTACATCGAGCAGCACGCCTTCGACAACGCCACGCTGGCGGACTTCCTTGGCGCGCTCGGGGCGGCCGCTGGCGAGCCGCTCGACGAGTGGGCTCAGGCGTGGCTGCAGACGGCGTCGCTCAACGTCATCGGCGTGGAGTGGAAGGTCGCCGCGGGCACGATCAGCGAGATGTCGCTCCATCAGCGCGCCTTGCCCGGACACGACCAGCTGCGTTCCCACACGACCAGCGTGAGCCTCGTCAGCAGCGGCGCTGACGGAGAGCTCGAGGTCGCGGCGGTACGGGCAGCCATCGATGGTCCACGTGCTGCCGTCCCGGACGCCGCGGGGCTGCCGGAGCCGCTGTTCGTGTTCCCCAACCACGGGGATCACGACTACGCCATCGCCGAGCTCGACCCGGTCTCGACCGCGTTCGCGCTCGAGCGGCTCCCGGATCTGCCGGAGCCGCTGCTGCGCCAGCAGACGTGGTCCACCCTTTGGGAGATGGTGCGCGCCGAGCGCTTGCGTTCGACGGACTATCTCGAGGCCGTGTGTCGGTGGGCGCCACGGGAGCCGGACCGCTCGATGGTGGATGCGATCGTCGGCCGGGCCAGCGTGGCCGAACGCCGATACCTGCCGGAGCACGAGCGAGAGCGATTCACGCGTGACCTCGTCCGGGCAGCCAGCGGCGCCATGCGTACCGCTTCCGATCCCGACCTCAAGCTGGCCTGGGCTCGCGCGGCCGCGACGTTCGCGTCCCACCCGGACGACATCAGCGAGCTTCTGGGCCTCATCGACGGCTCATGGTCGGTGACCGGCCTCGAGCCGGACCAGCTCCTTCGCTGGAGCCTGACCATCAAGGCCAGCGCGTACGGCCTGCCGGGTGCACTCGAACGCGTCGAAGTGGAGCGTCAGCGCGATCGCTCTGACCGTGGTCAGCGAGCGGCCATCCGCGCCTCGGTGAGTCGGCCTAGCGCGGAGGTGAAGCGCGAGGCCTGGGAGCGCATCAACGGTGAGGGCTACGGCTCGGACTACCTGACGCGTGCGGCCATCGCCGGCTTCCAGTGGCCACACCAGCGCGACCTGACGGCGCCCTACCGCGACGAGCTCTTCGAGCGGTTGCCCACCATCTACCGCACGCGGGATCACGCCTACGCGGAAAGCTACCTCCGCTGGCTGGTACCGGACCTGTGGGCCGAAGCAGCAGAGGTCGAGCGGATCAGGGCCGTCGCCGCCGGGCTGGACGGCGGGCAGGGCCTGTTGCGGCGCCACCTCATCGAGGTCGCTGACGACATGGGTCGGGACATCCGGGTGCGGGCCTACGCTGCCGCGCCCGCGGAGGCCGCCAGGCCGGCGCCAGTCGGCGGGTAGCTCGCCCAGCGAGGCGACAGGGCGCCAGCCAGGTCAGCGACTCGGGCGCCGACCACCACCGCCGCGCCGGACGGAGGTCCGGCGTCGGCCGTTGCTGCTGCCGCGTCCGCCCCGGGCGCTGCCGCTGCCGCGTCGGCTGGCGGGGTCGACCTCGAAGCCCTTCACCTGGCGCACGGGGAGGTCGCGCTTGAGCAGGCGGTTGATGCCCTTCAGCTGCTCCTCCTCCTCGAACGAGACGAGGGAGATGGCCATGCCTTCCATGCCGGCCCGTCCTGTACGTCCGACGCGATGGACGTAGTCCTCCGGGTCGTAGGGGATCTCGAAGTTCACGACCACCGGCAGGGCCTCGATGTCGAGGCCGCGCGCCGCCACGTCGGTGGCGACCAGCACACGCACCTCGCCGGACTTGAACATCTGCAGGGCTCGCTCGCGCTCGGGTTGGGTGCGGTCGCCATGGATGGCCGTGGCCTCGACACCGCCGCGGTCGAGCTGAGAGGCCAGTCGGCGAGTCATCTGCTTGGTCCGGGTGAAGACGAGGACCTGGTGCAGGTCGCGTGAGCGGACGAGGTGCGCAAGCAGCTCTCGTTTGCGGTCGGAGTCGACGAGATAGGCGATCTGCTCGACGCTCTCGGCGGCCGTGATGGTGGGCGCGATGTCGACCATCTCGGGGTCATTGAGGAACGTGCTCGCGAGCGAGCGCACCTCGCCGTCGAGTGTGGCCGAGAAGAGCAGGTTCTGGCGCCGGGCCGGGAGCATGGCCACGATGCGGCGGATGTCGTCGATGAAGCCCATGTCGAGCATGCGATCGGCCTCATCGAGCACGAGCACCTCCACCTGTCCCAGGTTCAGCGTGCGGCTGCCGGCGTGGTCGAGCAGGCGACCTGGCGTGGCCACGACGATCTCGACGCCCCCGAGCAGGTCCTTCTCCTGTGGACCCATGGGGACGCCGCCGTAGACGATGGTCGAGCGCAGGCCCACGTACTTGCCGTAGTCCCTGAAGCTCTGGTGGACCTGGATGGCCAGCTCGCGGGTGGGCGTGACCACCAGCACTCGGACCGGATGACGGGCTGGTGAGAACGACTTGTTGGCCTGGCCCTTGAGCCGCTCGAGGATGGGCAGCGCGAAGGCCGCGGTCTTGCCGGTGCCGGTCTGGGCCCTGGCCATGAGGTCCGCGCCCCTGAGGACGATGGGGATGGCCTGTTCCTGGATGGGGGTCGGTTCGCTGTACCCCTCGTCCTCCACGGCGCGGAGGAGCTCCGGGCTCAAGCCCAGGTGGTCGAATGGCATACGGGTCCTCTGGTCATCGTGACGCCCACCGTCGGGGCCAGGTCCAGGGCTGTCACGTACGATTCGGCGCGTGTCGCGCGAGGCACCGACCCGGAGGTGCCACCACATGGTTCAACGAGAGCGCGGATTGCTGTTGGCGCCAGTGTAGACGCTGACTGGCCAAGCGGTCGGCGCCTAGGACTCGGGTGTGAGCCGGAAGGCGGGACCGGCGCCGAGTCGCTCGGCCGGAGTGCCGTACTTGAGGACGAGCCCGGAGATGGCCAGGGCTCTCGCTGTACCGGCCAGGGGCTCAGCCCGGCACCGGATGCGTCGGCCATCCCGCTCCACCTCGCAGGCCGGCGTGGAGCGGAGATTGACGGCCCAGCCCGCGCCGTCCGAGCCGGCAGCCACCAGCAGCGAGCCGTCAGCCTCTTCGACGAAGCCGATGGTGACCGTGCGGGTACGGCCGCTGCGGCTTCCGGTGGTGTGGAGGCGGATGACCTTGCCCCAGTCGGCGAGGTCATCCTCCATCGAGCGTTCGCTCACGTGGCCGGCCGGTCCTGTCCCAGCGCGGCCCGCAGGCGCG
>JBFLKP010000093.1:0-14163 GCA_040883225.1 Candidatus Limnocylindrales bacterium
GCCGGGGTCAGACCGTTGCTGCGCATCTCGAGCAGGTTGCGCACGGTCAGGCGGGTGCCGTAGCAGAAGGGCTCGCCGTTCATCACCAACGGGTCCGACGTGACCCACTTGATGGTCATACGACGGTGTCATCGCCGAGGCCGGCGCCCTTCCAGATGAAGCGGACCGCGGCGTTGCCCTCGTGGTCGCCCGGCAGGCGCCGGTGGTGCCGGAGCCGCTCGACCAGCGCGGCGACCGGCTCGCGGATGACGTCCGCGTCGGCTGCCGGGCCGATGGCGATGGCGGCCTCCTCCAGGCCGCGCACGAGCGAGACCACGTCGTTCATGCGCACATTACGCCGGCGGTAGATGGGCACGATCGACTCGCCCCACACGGCCACGAAGCGGTCCTCGCCGGTCTCGACCGCGCGCGCCAGCTGTTCGATGTACTGCTCGTAGTCGCGCAGGAACCTGCGCTGCATCAGCTGGTCGTGGCGCTGCGGCAGCGTCGAGTCGATGCGGTACGCGGCCTCCAGCGCCGTCGCCGGCAGACGCACGGCCTGGCGCAGGCGTGCGGCCACGTCGGGGCGTCCGGCGGTGGCGTCGGCGGGCGGTAGTCCGAGGGCTGGATGTGACATGAGCGAGCCTCAGTCTAGCGACCCCGACGCACATCGCGCGGCTACAGTGGTGGGCATGACTCGTCCTGGTGAACGACGTCCGCGCTCGACGCCCTCGCCCCCACCGGTGCGCCGGGCCCAGGGACCCGACCGGTTCCGGCCGCAGAGCCGGCCCCAGGCGCTCGCCGAGGCCCTGCTCGTGGCGTGCCTCTCGGCGCTGGCCTGGGCCTTCCTCAAGGGTGTGCTGGAGTTCCCCGGCGCGCTCGGTGTCGCCGTCGTCGGCGGCTGGCTCATCGGTGAGGTGCTGTGGTCGGTGCGGGCGCACCCGGCCCTCGCCGCGCTCATGGCCGTGGCTGCCTGGATCGTCGGCCTCGTGCTCAGCTGGGTCGCGGCCATGGCCCTGCTGCCCGAGTCGTCACGGAGCTTCATCGAGCGACTGCAGAGCACGCCCTTCCTCGAGTGGCTCAGCCCACAGTTCGGCTGGCTCGAGGTCGCGGGCCTGGTGCTGTACGTGCTGGCCGCGCTCTACGGCGCTCGTCCTCGCGCGGCCTGAAGGCGGCGGGTCCCGGTTTCACGGCCTCGGAGGGCCACCCGCCCGGGGCTATCCGGCCGACTCACCCAGGAAGGGCATGCCGTCGTCCTCCACGGCCTTGAGGCTCATGCGCAGGGCGGCCGTCTTGGCCGTGGCCACCTCGCGCACGTAGGCCGTCTCCTCCTCCGCGGTCATGGCCCGCCCACGTACCGCATGGGCCGGCCGGCCGACCATCAGCCACGAGAGGTGGTAGCGGTCCATCGAGCCCCAGGCGTTGCGCAGCAGCTCATCGGAGGTGGCGATCCACGTCCGCAGCGCGGGCATCGAGGGGCGGCCTTCGAGGCGCTCACCCTCGGCGATGAGGGCCCGCACGGCGGCGATGTACTGGTCTCGGGTCACGCCACCTATCATCGAGGCTGATGACCGATCTCGCCCGACAGGCGTCCATCGAGCCCCTGGACATCGACCTCGGACCCGCACGCGCCGCCGCTGCTCGCTGGGTGGCGAACGAGGCCATCCCCTGTGCGGCCATCGGCGTCGTCGACGCCCGCGGCGCCATCCGCTGCGACTTCGTCCCCGGCCGCGAGGGCAGCCTCGACCTGCGCACCGTCTTCTTCCTGGCTTCGCTGACCAAGGGCATCGTGGCCACGGCGGTCATGCGCTACGTCGATGAGGGCCGCCTCGACCTCGACACGCCGATCGCCCGCTACCTGCCGCAGATGGCCGGCACCGACGCCGGCGCGGTCACGGCCCGGCAGGTGCTGACGCACACCTCGGGCCTGCCGGACATGCCCATCGAATCGCTGCGCAACGAACGGCCCACGTACGAGCGATCGGTGCGCTGGCTGCGTGGATCCCACCGTCTGAACGCACCGGGCGCGGCCTATCGCTACAACTCGGTCTCGTTCGTGCTGCTCGCGGAGGTCATGGCAACGCTCAGCCAAGCCCCCTTCGACGTGGCCCTGGCACGGCGCCTGACGGAGCCGCTGGGCATGGTCGACACGACCTTCGACGCCCGCGGTCTGCGCGACCGGGTCGTGCCGGTCCACGGCATCGGGGCAGACAACCGCCTCATCCGGGAGGTGCTGGTGCGCTTCCTCGCGGCTGCGCGCATGCCCGGCGGTGGCATGTTCGGGACGCTCGCGGATCTGCTCCGGCTGGGGCGGGCGCTGCTGCCGGCCGATCCCGCGGAGACGGGTCCGCGGGTGCTCTCGCAGGGCGCCATCGACGAGATGACCCGCAACCACACCGAGGGCTGGACCCACGTGTCCGAGGACGGTGTCGAGCGCGAGGTCCGCCAGGGGCTGGGCTGGCGTGTGCCCCAGCGCCAGTGGTCGGGTTCGCCGCGAGCCTTCACCCATGGCGGCATCTCCGGCGGTCGGCTCTGGGTCGAGCCCGAGGCCGGCTTCGCGGTGGCCTTCCTGACCAACCGCTGGCAGGCGCCGATCGAGGTCTCGCTCAGCGTGATCGACGAGGTCTACCACGTCTGGCCCTGACCACCCGGCGAGGACCGTCCCGCGAGGCCCTCGCCCAGCTCAGCCCGCGCCACCCTCCTCGATGGTGAAGCGGGATAGCTGCTCGTGACAGGCCGCGACCAGGCGCTCGGCCTGGCGCACGATCCAGGGGTCGACGCGGGGGCTGTCCTCGATGGTCAGCTCCGGTCCGGCGGGACCTTCGCTGAGCACGATGCCATCGCTGTTGCGGTAATCGGTCAGCCAGTTCGCCTGCAGCTGCACGACAGCGGCCACGACGACCTCACGTGAGAAGGACCAGTCGAGATAGTCGGCGTTGAGCCCATCGACGATGTCGCGCACGCGCACGGCCACCCCGCGAGGCAGGCGGGCAATGAGGTGGACCACCCGCAGCTCGGCGAAGGGGTCACCCACCTCGGCCAGCGTCGGTGGTTGGAGGTTGGGGTCGGGCAGGCCCGTGGTCTGACGCAGCTGCATGCTGACGAGCGGGCCTTAGGACCCGCCGGACCCGATGCCGACCTCGATGCGATCCTCGCCGGTGCCGGCTGGACCACGGCGGACGGCGAGGTAGCTGCCCTCGGGCGCATCTTTGACGAGCGGCTCGACGACGGCCACGATGGCGTCGGCGTCCTGGCCCACCATGCGCATGGCCAGATAGCCCTGCTCGAGCGAGTTGGTGTCGTGCTCGCCGGTGCCGGACTCGTCGAGCGCGCGCATGAGCGTGTTCTCGAGCGCGAAGGCCTTCTGCTGCTCGCGGGTCGTCTCGAACCTCGGATCATAGAGACGCATCCAGAAGGTCACCCGGTGCTTGTCGGCGTGGGCCTCGAACGTGGCCTCGGCCGACTGGCGCCACTCGGCGTCGTCGGCAGGCTGGCCGGCGGGACTCCCACCGCCATCATCACCGCCGCCGAAGAGGCGCTTGAGGAAGCCCACCTAGAGCAGCTCGCCGTGCGCTGAGCCGGTGGGCTCGCCCTCGCGCGGACGCGGCTCCTCGCCGGGGCCGTACGCCGGGGCCTCCTCGCCTCCTCCGCCCGTGAGCCGGGCCTGGGCCGGCGCCGCCTGGCCCTCGATGGGTCCCACGCCGTAGGGCACCCACTTCTCGGGCGCCTGCAGCCGATGGGCCTCCGTGTTGCCGCGGGCGTGGATCTCCTGGTGGCCCGCCGGCTGGATCCACATGGCGTCGCCCTGGAGCAGCGAGTGCACGCCGCCCTGACCGGGCTCCGGCCGCGGGTTCCGGCAGTAGGCGCAGGCGCGCTTGTCGTGTGGCGTGTACTCGAGCGGCTCCTCGTACGTCGTGATGTAGCCCTCGTAGTTGCGCAGCACCACCTTGTGGTCGGAGTAGCTGATGAGGTAGTTGGGCATGACCGGGATCTTGCCCCCACCACCCGGCGCATCGACCACGTAGGTCGGCACGGCGTAGCCGCTGGTGTGACCGCGCAGGCCCTCGATGATCTCCAGACCCTTGCCCACCGGCGTGCGGAAGTGGCCCGAGCCCGCGACCAGGTCGCACTGGTAGAGGTAGTACGGCCGGATGCGGTTCTCCACCAGCCGATGCACGAGGTCGCGCTGGATGTGGACGCAGTCGTTGACGCCCGCGAGCAGCACCGACTGATTGCCGATGGGGATCCCCGTCCGGCTGAGCTTGTCGACCGCGCGCGAGACCTCCGGGGTGATCTCGTCCGGGTGGTTGAAATGGAGGTTGATCCACACCGGGTGGTACCGCTCGAGCATGGCGCAGAGCTCATCGTCCACGCGCTGGGGCATGAACACCGGTACGCGCGTGCCCATGCGGATGATCTCGATGTGGGGGATCTCACGCAGGCCGCGCATCACCCGCTCGAGCAGCTTGGGCGACATCGTCAGCGGGTCGCCACCGCTGAGCAACACGTCGCGCACCTGCGGGGTGCGACGCAGGTAGTCGAGCTGGGCCTCGAAGTCCCGGCTGTTGAAGTTCTGGGTCGCGTCGCCCACGATCCGTGAGCGCGTGCAGTAGCGGCAGTACGAGGCGCACTGCGTGGTCACCAGCATCAGCACGCGGTCGGGATAGCGATGCACCAGGCCCGGCACCGGAGAGTGCTGGTCCTCGGCCAGCGAGTCCTCCATCATCGCCGTGAACGCTTCCTGCTCCTCGCCCAGGGGCATGACCTGACGGCGGATGGGGTCGGCCGGATCGGCCGGGTCGATGAGGCTGATGAAGTAGGGCGTGATGTCGACGCGGAACTTGTCCGGAGCGCCGAGGCCCTCGCGCTCGCTCTCGGTCAGGTCGAGGATGCGGGCGAAGGTCTCGAGGTCGTTGACCCGATTGGAGAGCTGCCACTTCCAGCTGTCCCACTGCTCGTCGGGGACGTCCGCGTAGAACGGCGCCCGCGGGCTGCGCGCCGGTCGGCCGTCAGGGCCGAGCGCCTTGGCTGGGTCGCGCGGGTTGATCCAGGTGTCTTGCTCGTCGGTGCTGACCACGGTCCCTCCTGCTGGGCCGCGATGATACCCCGGTCGACGATCGGACCCCGCTGGCCGGACCACGCGGGCGGTGTCTCGCGGCACCGCCCCCGATGGCCCTTTGGGGCCATATCCACTCGAGCGGGCGCAGGGTACGTTGCAGTCGCTGAACCGCGTGGCTCGACGGCCCAGGTTGCGGAACGGCGCATTCATCTCATCCTCGGACCAGCGAGCACGACCGACGGGGGACACCCGAGCCGCCTCCGGCAACTCCGCACCGTGGACACGGGCGACCATCGAACCATCATCATCCTCCGATGGGCGTCGCGAGCAGATCCCCGGGCGGCGCGGACGCCGTGCCTGCCGATCCGCCATCGGAGATACCTGATGGAGAAGCTACGAGCTGCGGTGGCACGAGCCGCCGAGAGGGTCGCTCACTCACGGCCGGTACGGTCGCTGCGTGCCCTCATGGTGCCGTCGCCCGGCACGACCGACGAGCAGCGGGGCCAAGGCCTCGCGGAATACGCGCTCATCCTGGCGCTCATCGCTATCACGGCCATCGTGTCCCTGATCTTCCTCGGCAACAGCATCACGCAGCTGTTCGAGGACATCATCAACGAGGGCTTCAAGTACGTGACGGACCTGCTCGGTACGCCGTAGGTCCGATCCCGGCACGCCGACCGGCCACGCTCTCGGGTGTGGCCGCTTCGTGCTGCCCTGCGTTGTCCCCGGGCAACGAAGTCGGGCGACAGAGGCTCGGGGACGCTTCCCTTGGTGGCGGGCGAAGGGTAGTGTGCAGCGGTCCTCCCCGCATGGTCGTCAGCGGCCCGGGTCGCGGGGTTCCGCGTGGACTTCGTTCTCGCGGCTGGCTGTTTTGCTAGGATTCCGTCCTCATGACTTGGGCGAACCTCCGCACACTCGGCTACGTCTCCGCCTTCCTATTGCTGGGAGCGGTGATCACCGCGCTGTATGGAGCCCTGCGTACGGAGCTCGAGGCGAGCTCGTACATCGGCTTCATCGGTGGCGTCGTGCTCGGCGCAGTGATGGTGGCGTTCCTGTTCATCGTCATGCTGGTCCCGGAGCGACGGCGGACGGCCTGGGTCGAGGCCATCACGACCGTCAACGCCAAGTACCTCTTCCTCGTGCTCATCATCGCGTGGGCCTTGGCCATGGGGTTCCTGGCGAGCATGAACCTCGAGGTGAACACGGTCGGCGTCCCCGCCCTCATCGGGCTGTTCGCCGGGATCTTCATCTTCATGGGCTTCATCTGGTCGGTCATCGGAGAGTAGGAGGCAGCTAGCGCCTCACGCGTCCGAGGACGCCGTTCCAACGCCGAATGCCATCCGGCGGACCGGTACGCCCTGGCACATCGCCCTGTTCGCGGTGCCCAGCCCTCAGACGTCTCTCACATGCCTGCCGGCGTTCAGGAGCGCTCGATCTGGCTCCCGACCGCCGGGGTCTGATGGCCCGCAAGGCACAGATCGCAAGGAGGGCTGCACCACGTTGAACGAGTTCGTGCGTTGGCTGGCGGAGCGTCAGCCTGCCGACGAGGAGCGGGGCCAGGGCCTGGCCGAGTACGCGCTGATCCTGGCACTCATCGCCATCGTCGCCATCCTCTCGCTCGTCTTCCTCGGCGACACCATCAACGACCTGATGTCCTACATCGGTTCGACCGTCTCCGAGAACACCTAGAGCGACCACCACACCAGTACAGGACCAAGACCACATATCCCCACTGGGACTGGTGCTTTAGTACCACCGAACGTCCCGTTTCCTGTCACCCGTAGGTGCCATGGAAAGTCTTCAGTGCCATCTTCATCATTCCCGGCACTGAGGACGTACAACTGGCCTGCCGGCCGTCCCAGTGCACAGTTGGCGGCGGGGCTGTAACGTCCGCCGAGCACGGAAGCCCTAGTGGGCTGCCGAGCGCATTCATCCAATCCAGGCGAACCGCAGACGCGGGGAGCCAAAGACCAAGGAGGACCACTGACATGGTCGACTTCCTGCTTCGTCGCGACGAGGATGGCCAGGGCCTGGCCGAGTACGCGCTGATCCTGGCGCTCATCGCCATCATCGCGATCGCCGCCCTCATCTTCCTCGGTGGCGAGATCTCCACGATCCTCTCGACGATCGGCGTCCAGATCTAGGACGCTGCTCTTCTAGAGCTTCAGCAAGACGGCCCGTCCCGCAAGGGGCGGGCCGTCTTCGTGTGTCACGCACCCCGCATATGCGCCCCCGGCCGCAGCGGCGGCGGGTCACGCACCCGGCTCGGCCGAGCGCGCACCTATCATCTGGGCCATGCCCGCCACCACTGCTCCGGCCCTGCCCACGCCACCGCCCGCGCCTGAGGGCTGGGTCCCCGGACCTCCCGACTACGTCGGCGTGGGCACGGCACGCTCGGGCACGACCTGGTGGGACAGCCTCATCGGGGCCCATCCGCAGGTCAGCCGCCTGCCGGGCGCACCCAAGGAGGTCCACTACTTCGACGGGCTCTGGCAGGGCCAGCTGAGCGACGCCGACGTGCGCCGCTACCACGCCTTCTTCGCCCGGCCGTCCGGCCACCACAGCGGGGAGTGGACGCCGGGCTACATGCTCGACGTATGGACCCCGCGTCTCCTACGCCAAGCGGCACCCGACGCCCGGCTAGTGGTCCTGCTGCGAGACCCGGTCGAGCGCTTCCGCTCCGGGCGCACGCTGGCCGAGAACCGCTTCGCCGTGGGCTCCACCGCACGCGCGGCCGCCAACGCGGCCTTCAATCGCGGCATCTATGCCGACCAGCTGCAGCGCCTGTGGCGGGCCTTTCCACGCGAGCAGGTCCTGGTCCTGCAGTACGAGCGCTGCGTGGCTGACCCCGCGGCGGAGCTGCGCCGGACCTTCGAGTTCATCGGCCTCGAGCCGTCGGTCCCGGCCGGCCTCGACCTCGGTGGGCGTGTCAACGAGTCTCGCGGCCCCAAGGTCAGGCTCAGCGGCTGGCAGGAGGAGCAGCTGATCCGCCGTTACGCTCCGGAGAACGAGCGGCTGGCGGAGATGCTGGAAGGCGACCTGGACCTGTCGCTGTGGAAGTCGCCACGATGACGCTCAAGGCCCGTGTGCGCCGCCTGGCCGTGCGGGGGTCGCGCGCCTGGTACCGGTTCCGCGGGCCACGCCCGCCGGGACCGCCGGAACCGCCGAAGGTGCCCGAGGGCTGGCGGGTGGGGCCGCCGCACTACGTGGGGGTCGGGGCCCAGAAGGCGGGTACATCGTGGTGGAACCGGCTCATCGAGGCGCACCCGGACGTGGTCGACGCCGGTGGCCGGCCCAAGGAGCTGCACTTCTTCGACCGCTCGTGGGAGACGCCCTTCGGTGAGGCCGAGGTCCGCCGTTACCACCGCTACTTCCCGGTGCCGGAGGGTCGCGTCGCCGGCGAGTGGACCCCGGGCTACCTCATCGACTTCTGGACGCCGGAGCTCATCGCCCGCGCCGCACCGCACGCCCGCGTCCTTCTGCTCTTGCGCGACCCGGTCGACCGCTTCCGCTCGGGCCTCACGCACCAGTTGGCGACCTCACGGGAGCCACTGAAGCACCGCGACATCCAGGGTGCCTTCCAGCGGGGCCTCTACGCGCCGCAGGTGCGCAGGGTGCTGGCGGCCTTCCCCCGCGAGCAGGTGTGGGTGGGGCAGTACGAGCGCTGCCGGGCCCATCCCGCGGCAGAGCTGGCCCGCACCTACGACTTCCTGGGCCTGGCCCCGCATGCGCTCGATGCTGAAGCGTTCCGGAGCGAGGTGAACCCCACCACGCGCGAGAAGTTCGAACCTTCTACCGGCCTGCGGTCGTCGTTGCTGGAGGGCTACGCAGCCGACATGGCCCAGCTGGCCGAGCTGCTGCCCGAGCTCGACCTTTCCAGTTGGCCGAGTGCTCGAGCGGTCGGGCTGGCCTGAGCGTCTAGAGGCCGAGGGTCAGCAGGAGCGTGTCCCAGTTGATCCAGACATACCAGATGCCCGCACCCACGAGGAGCACGCCCGAACCGAGCTCGATGACCCGGTGGTGCCGAGCGATGAAACGCACGACCGTGTCCTGCCGCGCCCGCGCCAGCACCGCCAGCAGCACCAGCGGGAGCCCGAAGCCCAAGCCGAAGACGACGAACGTGACGACCGTCTCCAAGGCCGAGGCCACGCCCACCGACACCGCCAGCGCGGCCACCAGGAAGGGGCCGGCACAGGGGATGGCGATGGGGCCCAGGAACAGGCCGTAGACGTAGGCCTGCGAGACCGGGCCGTTGGTCCCCGGCGCGCGGACCGCAGCCAGGCGCAGGAAGGGGTTCCGGCCGGAGATCATCATCAGCCCGATGACCACCAGCAGCACGCCGATGACTGGCACCGCGACCGTCAGGAACTGCCCCAGCGGCGCGGTCAGGACCGCGAAGACGATGCCCACCCCGAGCATGACCGTGAGGACCCCGGCGAGGATGGCCAGGCCGAGAAAGCCCGAGATCCTGCGCTTCTGCCCGGCCTCGGCATCCTTGCTGACCGACTCGGTGAGGTAGGCCAGGTATGCCGGATACAGCGGTAGCAGGCACGGGCTGGCGGCGGAGCCGAGGCCGAGCCCGAAGGTGACGAGCAGTGCTTCCATGGCCCGACAGGCTACGGACGCGAACGTGACGTGGGCGTGACGCCGCTCACGACAGAGCCCCGCTTCGTGACGATCGGGTGACCTACCAGTCGAGCCAGGCCGATGACGCCGCCCGCATCTCGAGGAGCAGCCTGCGGCCCTCGCCCCTGGTCGGATCGAGGAGGTTGGGCTGCGCGGTGTCGTGGATGATGTACGGCCGCAGGCGCAGCTCGATGAGCTGGTCGCGGTGGAAGGTGGCCACCAGCAGGGCCGACTCCATCGTGTTCGTGGACCAGTGCTGATCGAAGATGAGGTTGCCCAGCGAGTAGAGCACCGGGACGCCGTCGATGTCCTCGACCGCGCCGGCGACATGGCTGTGTGCTCCGATGACCAGGTCCGCACCGGCGTCGATCCAGCGAGCAGCGTGCTTGCGCATCGACACGAGGGGCTGGCGCGTGTACTCCACGCCCCAGTGCGGGAAGACGATGACGACGTCGGCACCGGCTCGCCTGGCCTTGCGGATGTCCTTGCGGATGTACTGATCCACGCACGGCGTCGCGCCGGCCGAGTCCGCTTCGGCCCAGTAGGCCTTCACGAAGTCGAGGCAGGGGATGATCGCGACCTGCGTGCCGGCCGCCTCGAGCAGCTCGACGCTGCGCGCCTGGTCAAGGTCCTTCCCGGCGCCGCCGACGGCCAGCCCGTACTCCTTGAGGATGCGCCGTGAGTCGCGGATGCCCTTGGCCCCGTAGTCGCCGATATGGTTGTTGGCCAGCGAGACGAAGTCGACGCCGGCGCGGGTGAAGATGCGGGTGAGCTCGGGCTTGCCGCTGAAGCGGAACCCCCTGGTGTGATGCGCCCAGCCCCTAGTGACCGGTTGCTCGTGGTTGACGACCGCCAGCTCGGCGTCCTTGAAGAGCTGCCGCACGAGCCCCCTGTTGCCCGTGAGGCGGTAGCGCGGGACGATGTTGTCGTTGAAGACCGGGTCGCAACAGCCGAACCCGGTGACCGTGGCGGTCCCGCCGTCGAAGGGGTAGCCCACGCCCTTACCCTCGCGCACGACCGTGTCGTAGACGCCGCGATCGGTGAACGAGTCGCCGCCGGCGACCAGCACCCACGTCTCCGACTGGTCCCAAGCCTCCCCGGGAGCCGACGGCACCGTCACCGTCAACGGCCAGGCCGCGAGGTCCTGGACGCGATCGTGCCCGTGGATCGACCGGCCGTCGAGGGTGAGCGCGCGCATCGACGGACGCAGGCTGGTCGCAGCCACGAGCCCCAGCGAGCCCTTGCGCACGGCTCGCGCGATACGCTCGGCGTCGAGCCGGCGAACGTCCACGTGGAGCTCGATACCGAGCTCCACTTCGAGCGCGTCCGCGATGCGGCGTTCGACCACGACCCTCCGGTAGCCGCCGATCGTGCCGGTCTCGAGCGCGTCGGCAAGACGCGGACGCTTGAGCCCCTGCTTCTTGGTCCAGAACCCGGCCACCGGCACCACCGGCATGAGCGACTCCGAGGCCACGGCCTCCGGGGCGAGGGACTCTTGCGCGGCCGGCTGGGGCTGGCCCGATGGGGCCGGCTGGGGCTGGCCCGATGGGGCCGGCGATGGCCGCGCCGAGGGTGCCGTCGAGACGTCGGCCAGGGCCAGACGGATGGAGCCTCCGGCAGCTTCCGTCGAAGGCGTGGGCGAGGGCAGCAGGTCGAGCACGGCCGGCAGCGACGGCGCGGGCGGCGCTGACGTCTCGGGCTCGGCGTCCATGACCGCCAGCGCGAACCCGACCATGCCGAAGACGAAAAGGCCCACGAGGCCGACCACGAGGAGCTTGGACCACTGACGCGCGCGCTGGACCTCGACGGGATCGTTGGTCATCCTGGCTCGACGTCTCCCCTGTCGGCGGGCACAGCGGTCGTGGGGCTGGTAGGAGGTAGGGACTGGCGGACCCGACCGGATTCGAACCGGCGATCTCCAGCGTGACAGGCTGGCGTGTTAGGCCACTACACTACGGGTCCCCCGCGGGACGAGAATGTAGCAGACTAGCCGAACACGCGCGAGCAACAGCGACGATATGCTCGGCGGACCATGCCCGATCCCATCGACCTGCGTTCCGACACCGTCACCAAGCCCAGCCCCGCCATGCGTGCGGCCATGGCCCGCGCCGAGGTCGGTGACGACGTCTTCGGTGACGACCCCACCGTCAACGCGCTGGAGGCACGCGCAGCCGAGCTGACGGGCAAGCCCGCCGCCGTCTTCGTCGCCAGCGGCACGATGGGCAACCTCGTCTCACACCTGGCGCACGTGCCTCGGGGTGGTGAGATCATCGCCGACGCGGGCGCCCACCTGGTGCAGATGGAGGCCGGTGGCTACGCGGTCATCAGCGGCGCGACCGTGCGAGCGCTGGCGGCCGGTCCGGACGGTACCTGGGACCTCGATGTGCTGCGGGCCAGCTTCCGCCCTGACGACGATCACCAACCGAGGACCGAGCTGGTCACCATCGAGAACACGCACTCGCCCACGATGGGCCGGCCGCTGAGCGGGGAGTACACGTCGGCGGTGGCAGCCGTCGCCCACGAGCACGGCGTCCCGCTGCACGTCGATGGGGCTCGGCTGTGGAACAGCGTCGTGGCCCAGGGCACCACCGCGAGAGCGCTCCTCGCGGACGTCGACAGCGCGACGTTCTGCCTGTCGAAGGGCCTTGGCTGCCCGGTCGGATCGGTGGTCGTGGGCGAGCCCGGGTTCATCGCCCGGGCCCGCCGCGGTCGCAAGCTCGTCGGGGGCGCCATGCGCCAGGCCGGGATCGTCGCTGCCGCCGGGCTGGTGGCCCTGAGCGACGGGTCCGAGGGCATGATCGAGCGTCTCGCCGATGACCACGCCAACGCGCGGACGCTGGCCGAGGGCCTGGCCCAGATGGACGGCATCGTGGGGCTCGACCCGGACGACGTCACCACCAACTACCTCGTCTTCGGCGTGCGGCCACGTCCGGGCCAGGAGCCGCTCGAGGCGCGTGACGCGTTCATGGCCGAGACCACCCGACGGGGGCTGACCTACATCGGGTATCCCGGAGCGCGCGTGCGCGCGCTGACCCACTACGGCATCGGGGCAGCCGACATCGAGCGCGCCCTGTCCATCACGCGCGAGGCGCTGACCGCGGCCGACCTCGCCGTCGTCGTCGTCTGATCGGGGAGACCTGCTTGCCCTCCAGCGGCGATACGCTCGCCACTGCGCTGATCCAGTCTCGCTTCGATGCCCGGGTGGCGACCTGGCCCGCCGAGGCCACGCGCTTCGGGATCCACGAGCACGACGGGCGGCTACCCGACCTCTCCCGGGCGGCCAAGCTGGCCGACGTCGAGGCCGACCGGGACTTCCTCCGCCGGCTCGAGGCCATCGACCCATCGACGCTCGGCCCGGGCGTGGCGTTCGAGCGCGATCTGGCGCTCCACAGCACCCGCCTGCGCCTGTTCGAGGCCGAGGTCGTGCGCAGCTGGGAGCGCACGGTCGACGCCAGCGAGGCGATCGGCGCGGCGCTGTTCCCGCTGACATCGCGCGAGTTCGCCCCGCTCGAGGAGCGGCTCCTGCCCATCACCGAGCGGGTCGAGGGCATCCCCGTCGCAGTGGGCCAGGTTCGGGACCGACTCGGCGGCGATGGCGTGTCGCTGTGGCTGGAACAGGAAGCCGGCTCAGCGGCGGAGCTGCCGGGCATGCTCGGGGACATCGTGGCCAGCGCCCGCGAGGTGTGGCCCGATGGCAGCGCCGACCTGATCCGTCTGGAGGGGGCCACGCGAGCTGCGGAGGTCGCGCTGGCCGAGTACGCCGACTGGGTCCGGACCCAACTCGCCGACGCCGGCGACCACATGGCCCTGGGCCGCGACGAGCTCGATGCACTGATCGACCTGCGAGCACTCGACGGCCTCGACAGCGACGACATCCTGACCATCGGGCTGGAGCAGCTCGAGGTCCAGCACCAGGCCCGCCGCGAGGCTGGACGCGAGGTCGATCCGTCGCTCACGGAGGCCCAGGTCGTGGCCCGCATCAAGGCCCACGGTCCGGCGGACTTCGAGGCCGCCCTCGCCGGCTACAAGGACGCCATGCTCCGCGCTCGCGACCACATCGCCGAGCACGACCTGGCCACGTTGCCGACCGATGACGTGCTCGAGGTCATCGCCACGCCCCGACACATGCGCCGGCTGCTGCCGCTGGCGGCCTACTTCGATCCTGCCGCCTTCGACCGGCCGGCCCGGGGGACGTACGTGGTCACACCCTCGGTCGACGACGACCCGGGCGCCTTGCGTGAGCACAACTGGTCCTCCATCGTGAACACGTCGGTCCACGAGGCCTACCCCGGCCACCACCTCCAGCTGACCGCGGCACTGGCCACGCCGACGCCGGCGCGGCTGATGGTCGAGGCGCCTGAGTTCGTGGAGGGCTGGGGCATGTACTGCGAGCAGATGATGATCGAGCAGGGCTTCGAGGACTCGCCGGAGCGCCGGGTCATCGTGGCCACCGATGCGATCTGGCGTGCTGCCCGCATCGTCCTCGACATCCGCCTCCA
>JBFLKP010000094.1:0-10164 GCA_040883225.1 Candidatus Limnocylindrales bacterium
GCCGAGGCTGCGGCCGAAGCCGCCACCCCGGAAGCTGCCGCCGAGGCTGAGACCACCGCCGAGGAGTCAGCTGCGGTCGAGACTTCAGCGGAGACCGCCGAAGCCGTCGATGAAGAGGCGAGCGAAGCCGCTGACGCCGTCGTCGACGCCGAGGAGGAGAAGAAGCCGGAGGCCTAGTCGCCCTCGGCGTCGAGAGCGCGGCCGTCGACGGCGGCCGCACCCGACCATCACGCGCGCACGCCACGCGTGGCTTGCCCGTCTTGGGCCAGGCTCGCGTGGCGTCGTCGTGTGTTACGGGCCCGTGACGTCCGGCGTTCGCGTCCCAGCCGTCTCGGGCCGGGTTCGCGCTGTGCGGTGGTAGCATGACGCGACGGCCGCAAGGGGCCGCCTGTACTGGAGTCGTCGCCACCCCTATGGATCGGTTCGACAAGTTCACCGACCGCGCTCGCAAGGTCCTGACGCTTGCTCAGGATGAAGCGCAGCGCTTCAACCACAACTACATCGGCACCGAGCACCTGCTCCTGGGCCTCGTGCGTGAGGGCGAGGGTGTGGCTGCGCGCGTGCTCGAGAACATGAACGTCGAGCTGCCCAAGGTGCGCACGGCGGTCGAATTCATCATCGGCCGCGGCGACCGCCCGGTCGTAGGCGAGGTCGGTCTGACCCCGCGCGCGAAACGCGTCATCGAGCTGGCCATCGACGAGGCGCGCCGGCTGGGCCACAACTACATCGGCACCGAGCATCTGCTCCTGGGCCTGGTGCGCGAGGGGGAGGGCATCGCCGCCGGCGTGCTCGAGTCCCTCGGCGTGAACCTGGACAAGGTCCGCCACGAGGTCATCCGCGTGCTCAGCCAGTCGAGCGCCTCTGGCCCCAGCGCCAGCAGCTCGGGCGAAGGCAAGCGCGGCACTGGCTCCAAGACGCCCACCGTCGACCAGCTCGGCATCAATCTCACCGACGCCGCCCGCGCGGGCAAGCTGGATCCCGTCGTCGGACGGGAGAAGGAGATCGAGCGGGTGGTGCAGATCCTCTCGCGCCGGCGCAAGAACAATCCGGCACTCATCGGCGAGCCGGGCGTGGGCAAGACCGCCATCGCCGAGGGCCTGGCGCACCGCATCGTCGCGGGCGATATCCCCGAGACCCTTGCCGACAAGCGCGTCCTGACGCTGGACATCGGCTCGCTCGTGGCCGGCACGAAGTACCGCGGCGAGTTCGAGGAGCGGCTCAAGAAGATCATCGAGGAGCTGCGCAGCACCAACGACGCCATCCTCTTCATCGACGAGCTGCACACGCTCGTGGGCGCGGGCGCCGCCGAAGGTGCCATCGACGCGGCCAACATCCTCAAGCCGCCGCTCTCGCGGGGCGAGCTGCAGTGCATCGGCGCCACCACGCTCGACGAGTTCCGCAAGTACATCGAGAAGGACGCCGCCCTCGAGCGCCGGTTCCAGCCGGTGATGGTGGATGAGCCCACCCTGGAGCAGTCCATCGACATCCTCTTCGGTATCCGCGAGGGCTTCGAGCAGCACCACCGGGTCAAGATCACCGACGAGGCCTGCCGGGCGGCCGCCGACCTGTCGGTCCGCTACATCACCGACCGCCACCTGCCGGACAAGGCCATCGACCTCATCGACGAGGCCGCCAGCCGCGTGCGCTTGCGCCACAGCTCGGCCCCGCCGGAGCTGAAGGCACGCCAGAAGGAGCTCGACGACATCGCCAAGGAGAAGGAGGCGGCGGTCAACGACCAGGACTACGAGCGCGCGCAGGAGCTGCGCGACCGGGAGTCCGCGGCCAAGGCTCAGGCCGACCAGATCCGTTCCGACTGGCAGGCGGCCCTCGCCGCGGAGACACCCGACGTCACCGACGAGGACATCGCCCAGGTCGTGGCGCTGTGGACCGGCATCCCGGTCACGCGCATCGCGCAGGAGGAATCCGAGCGGCTGCTGCAGATGGAGGACGCGCTGCACAAGCGCGTCATCGGGCAGAACGAGGCCATCGACACGGTCTCAAAGGCCGTACGTCGAGCCCGGGCCGGGCTCAAGGACCCCAAGCGACCCATCGGTTCGTTCATCTTCCTCGGCCCCACCGGCGTGGGCAAGACGGAGCTGGCCAAGACGCTGGCCGAGTTCATGTTCGGCAGCGAAGACTCGCTCATCAAGATCGACATGAGCGAGTTCATGGAGCGACACAACGTCAGCCGCCTCGTGGGCGCACCTCCCGGCTACGTGGGCTTCGAGGAGGGCGGCCAGCTGACCGAGGCGGTTCGCCGCAAGTCCTACTCGGTGGTCCTGCTCGACGAGATCGAGAAGGCCCACCCCGAGGTCTTCAACATGCTGCTCCAGATCCTCGAGGACGGGCATCTGTCCGACTCCAAGGGTCGGCGGGTCGACTTCCGCAACACCATCATCATCATGACCAGCAACGTCGGGGCCAAGGACCTGCTCAAGGACACCTCCCTCGGCTTCCGGCCGGTCTCCGCCGATGAGGATGAGGAGCGTGAGGCGGTGTACGAGCGCATGCGCTCCAAGGTGCTTGAGCAGCTCAAGTCGAGCTTCCGACCCGAGTTCCTCAACCGCATCGACTCGCAGGTCGTGTTCCGCAGCCTGACCGTGGAGGAGATCCGGAAGATCGTGGACCTGCTGCTGGCGCGCGTGCGCGATCAGCTCCAGGCCCAGCAGATCGCGCTCACGGTCACCGAGGAGGCCAAGGACCACGTCATCAAGCTCGGGTACGACGTGGACTACGGTGCCCGCCCGCTGCGCCGCGTGATCCAGAACATGGTCGAGGACCCGCTCGCCGAGGCCCTGCTCATCGGCAGCTTCAAGGCCGGGGACACGGTCAAGGTCGATCGTGACGAGGACTCTGGGTTGTCCATCGAGGCCGTCGAGGAGAAGGCCCCCGTCGAGGCCGTCTAGGCCGTGGCTCGTTCCCGGGCCGCCAGCGAATACGTCTGCCAGAGTTGCGCTGCGACCTTCCCCAGGTGGGAGGGCCAGTGTCGCTCCTGCAACGCCTGGAACTCGCTCGTCGAGACCCTCGTCAGCCCCGCCGAGCGTCGGTCGGGTGTGCGCGCCCGCGCTTCGCTCCCGGTGGCGGCCGAGCCCCGGCCCCTGGGCACGCTCAGGGCTACCAGCGTGGCCCGCCGACGCACTGGCGTCAGCGAGGTCGATCGCCTGCTCGGCGGTGGCTTCGTGCCCGGCTCCGTCTTGCTCCTCGGCGGCGAGCCCGGCATCGGCAAGTCCACGCTGGTGCTCCAGCTGGCGGGGGCCCTCGCGGGGAACACGGCCGTGGAGGGGATCACCGCCCGCGTGCTCTACGCCAGTGCCGAGGAGTCGGCTTCGCAGCTGCACCTGCGGGCCGAGCGGCTGGGGCTCATCGGCGGACCGGCCGACGAAGCGCTGAGCGTGCTCGCCGGCACGGACGTGGCGACGATCATCACGGCCGCCGCCGCCGAGCCACCGGCGCTGCTCGTGGTCGACTCCATCCAGACCGTGGAAGCCGACGGTCTGGATGGCCCACCCGGCTCGGTGGGCCAGGTCCGGGAGTCGGCACAGCAGCTGGGCGCCTTCGCCCGCGAGGCCGGCGTGCCGGTGCTGTTGGTGGGCCACGTGACCAAGGACGGCAGCCTCGCCGGTCCACGCACGCTCGAGCACCTCGTGGATACCGTGCTCATGCTCGAGGGCGACCGCTACGGGTCGTTGCGCCTGCTGCGCGCGCTCAAGAATCGCCACGGCTCGACCGAGGAGGTGGGCGTGATGGAGATGACCGCCGGCGGCCTGCGGGAAGTCCCCGACACCGCCGCTGCGTTCCTCGGCAGCGGCCGCCGCGAGGCGCCTGGCGTGGCCGTGGCCGCCATCCTCGAGGGCAGCCGCCCCCTGCTCGTCGAGGTCCAGGCCCTGGTCGCGCCGGCTGGGGGCATGGGCCCGCCACGCCGCACGGTGGCCGGGCTCGACACCAACCGCCTGGCCCTGCTCATCGCCGTGCTCGCGCGGCGAGGCGGCATCGACGTCAGCGGCCGGGACGTCTATGCCAGCCTCGCCGGTGGGCTGACCGAGAGCGAGCCCGCGCTGGACCTGCCGCTGGCCCTGGCCATCGCCGCCTCGCAGCGCGATCGGGCCTTGCCCGCCGACACGCTCGCCTGTGGCGAGGTCTCGCTGCTGGGCGAGGTGCGGCCCGTGCCCGGCCTGGACCGACGCCTGCGCGAGGCAGCGCGGCTCGGGTTCCGCCGGGCCATCGTGCCGGCTGCCGCGTCAGGCGCCGGTGCGCCCGCGCCGAGGGAGCTCGAGCTGGTCCTCGTACACACCCTGCGCGAGGCGCTCGAGGTGGCCTTCGCAGGGCCGGATAGTACCTCTGGGTAGGAAGCCGGCCACACCCGTGTTCTGGTAGCGTTCGATGGCCATGTTGAGGTTCGTCCGCCTGCTCGGGGGTGCCCTTGGGGTCATCCTCGCGATCACCCTCGCTGGGTACTCGGAAGCGCTCTCCGATCCGTCGACCGAGAGCCGTCTGACCCTGCTCGCCTGGGTCATCGCATGGGCCGTGGTGGGGTTCTCCATCATGCCCTACATCACCATCAGCCCTGCTCGCTGGTTGATGCGCGCCGTCACGGACATGTCGACCGACGAGTTCGTGGCCGCCGTCGCGGGTCTCATCCTCGGGCTGCTCATGGGCGCCCTCCTGGGCCTGCCGTTGACCAGCTTGGAGATGCCGCTGGGCATCCTGCTGTCGCTGGGCGTCTCGGTCGTCATGGCCCTGGGCATGATGGGCCTGACGGTGGCCAAGCGACAGGACATCTTCGACGCCGTGCGTGACTTCAACCGTCGCCGCGGCGTAGACGACGCCAGCGTCACCGACGAGCGCTTCGAGCAGGTGACCTACGTCGATACCAGCGCCATCATCGACGGGCGTGTGGTGGACGTGGTGGCCTCGGGCTTCCTCGGCGGCCTGCTGGTCGTGCCCCGCTTCGTGCTGGGTGAGCTGCAGCACATCGCCGACGACTCCCATCCGGGCCGCCGCAACCGTGGTCGCCGCGGCATGGACGTCCTCTCGGTGCTGCAGAAGGACCACCGCATCGAGGTCGAGATGAGCACCGAGGACGACGCCACCTCCAGCACCGTGGACGCCAAGCTCGTGGCTCTCGCGCAGAAGCGGAAGGCGGCCATCCTCACCACCGACTACAACCTCAATCGCGTGGCCCAGCTGCAGGGCGTGCGCGTGATGAACCTGAACCAGCTGGCCAACGCGCTCAAGCCGGCGTTCCTGCCGGGCGAAGAGCTGCGCGTGAAGGTCATCCAGGAAGGCAAGGAGCCGGGCCAGGGCGTGGCCTTCCTCGATGACGGCACGATGGTCGTGGTCGAGGGTGGCAGCGAACACATCGAGGGCGAGCTTGACGTGACCGTCACGCGCATCCTGCAGACCGTGGCGGGCCGCATGATCTTCGCGGAGATGGCGGCCTCGGAGTCCTGAGCCGACACGCGTCACGCTGACCGCCCGGGCACGGCACACTACCGCGGTGACGCAGCACGACATGGCTGACGTGGTCATCGTGGCCGCGGGCAGCAGCCGCCGCATGGGCGGTGGGGACAAGCTCGAGATGACCATCGGCGGCCGGCCCATCCTGCGCCGCACGGTGGAGGCCCTCGCGGCTGCGCCCGAGGTCGGCCGCCTCATCGTGGTCACCGCCGCCGAGCGGGTGGCCGAGCTGCGCACGTCGTTTTGGCTCGCCGAGCACGGCGCCACCGTCATCGCCGGCGGACGCCGTCGGCAGGAGTCGGTGGCCGCGGGCGTGCGCGAGGCCAGCGCCGAGATCGTGCTCGTCCACGATGGCGCTCGGCCGTTCGTCTCGCCGGCGCTGGTCTCCCGCGTCGTCGATGGCGTCCTTCGGCACGGCGCGGCCATCCCCGCGCTTCCGGTGGTGGACGCGCTCAAGCGAGCGGAGGGCGAGCTCATCGTGGCCTCGGCCGACCGTACCGGCCTCTATCGGGCACAGACGCCGCAGGGCGCACGCCGGGAGCTGCTGCTGGTCGCCGCCGAGGCTCACGCCCACGGCGAAGAGGACATCCCCGACGAGGCCGACCTGCTGGCCAGGGAGGGCGTGCCCGTGGCCATCGTCGCGGGCGACGCGGACAACATCAAGGTGACGCTGCCTGAGGACCTGTTGCTGGCGCGCCGGCTGGCCGGCGCCGACGCGTCGGCGCGGGTGACGCTTGGCACCGACAGCCATCCGTTCGGTCCCGGAGACGGCCTGCGCCTGGGCGGGCTGCTCATCGAGGGTGCGCCGCAGCTCCACGGCCACAGCGACGGCGACGTGGCCCTGCATGCACTCTGTGACGCGCTGCTGGCGGCCTGCGGCGGCGGCGACCTGGGCCGACTCTTTCCCTCCGGCGAGGGACGTACGCGGGGCGTCGACAGTCGCAAGCTGGTGACCGAGGTCTGCCGCCGCTTCACGGACTCGGGCGCGCTGCTCACGGGCGTGGACCTGACCATCCTGGGTGCTCGACCCCGCCTGGGCGGAGATCGCCTCGACGCCATGGCCGCGACGATCGCGGAGCTCGTGGGGCTGGACCCGGCCCGCGTGTCCGTCAAGGCCGCGACCGCTAACCTCAGTGGAGACGAGGGCGCTGGCCGCGTCATCAGCGCGTCCTGCCTCGTGAGCGTGGTATCCCCATGAGCCTGCAGTTCAAGAACACGCTCGGCGGTGCCATCGCGCCGTTCGAGCCCCTCGAGCCTGGTCGCGTGCGCATGTACAGCTGCGGCCCGACCGTCTATGCCCCGGCACACGTGGGCAACTTCCGCGCCTTCGTGTTCGCCGACCTCGTCCATCGAGCGCTGCTGTTCTGTGGCTACGAGGTGACGTGGGTCATGAACATCACCGACGTCGACGACAAGATCATCCGCGACGCCGGTGCGGCGGGCGAGGAGATCGCCGACTTCACGGCCCGCTACACGCAGGCCTTCCTCGACGACCTGGCAACGCTCAACATCGAGCGCCCCGACATCATGCCGCGCGCGACCGAGCACATCGACGAGATGGTGGCCATCATCGAGACGTTGCTGGAGAAGGGTCATGCCTACCGCGCGGAGGACGGCTCGATCTTCTTCCGCATCGCCTCCTGGCCGGCCTACGGCAAGCTGGCCAACATCGACCCGAGCCAGCAGCGCAGCGGCGAGCGGGTCGAGGCCGATGAGTACGACAAGGAGAGCGTCCGCGACTTCGCCTTGTGGAAGGCAGCCAAGCCCGGCGAGCCCAGCTGGCGGACGCCGATCGGCGAGGGCCGGCCGGGCTGGCACATCGAGTGCTCGGCCATGAGCATGCGCTACCTGGGCCAGTCATTCGACATCCACACCGGCGGCGTCGACCTCGTCTTCCCTCATCACGAGGACGAGATCGCCCAGTCGGAGGCGGCCACCGGCAAGCCCTTCGTCCATACCTGGCTGCACAACGCCCACCTCCACATGGGCGGGGCCAAGATGGCCAAGTCCAGCGGCAACATCGCCCGGCCGGCCGATCTCTACGAGGCGGGGATCTCGCCCCGGGCCCTGCGCTATGCGCTGCTGGCCACGCACTATCGCTCGCCGCTGGAGTTCAGCGACGACTCGCTGGCGGCCGCCGCCGGGGCGGTCGAACGGATCAACACCGCGGTGCGGGCCCTCGACGACTATGCCCAGGAGCGGCCGGACGACCCGACGTTGCCGGAGCTGCTGGGCGCGGCCCGCGCCGCATTCGCAGCGGGGCTCGAGGACGACCTCAACATCTCGGCCGCGTTGGCCGCTGCCTTCGATCTCGTGCGTGAGCTCAACAGCCGGGTCGCGGCCCGTACGCTGTCGACGGCCGATGCGCGACGGGCCGCCACCGCCGTGCGCGAGCTCGATGCCGTCCTGGGAGTGCTCGAGGACCGCGCCGATGACGAGCTCTCGCTCGAGCTGACGACGATGCTCGAGGCGCGCGCGAGGGCACGCGCCGATCGCGACTGGTCTCGCAGCGATGACCTGCGTGAAGCGCTGGCCGAGGCTGGCATCCTCGTCGAGGACACGCCCGACGGCCAACGTTGGCGGAGGGCCTAGCCGTGTCCGACGACCAGCCCCGATCCGACGACGGGCCGCGCGGCGATGACCGGTGGAGCTCGGGCCGCAAGCCCGGTGGCGGCCGGCCCGGTGGCGGCCGGCCCGGTGGAGGCAAGCCCTACGGGCGCAAGCCTGCCGGTGGCAAGCCCTCCGGCGGGAAGCCGAGAGGCGGCCGACCGTACCGCGGCGAGCCAGCGGCCGGCCAGCCTGATGACCGCCCGCCCTCCGGCGGCACGCCTCACGGCAGCCGACCCGGCGGCGGCCAGCCGTTCCAGGGCAAGCCCTACCGGGGCAGGCCCTACGGGAGCACGCCGGCGTCCGACCGACCCGGCCGCCCTCCCCAGGGGCGGCCCGGCGAGGGCCCACCACCTTCGAGCCGACGCGATGCCGAAGGCCCTCGCCACGGTCGGCGGGTGGAGTACGAGCAGCGCGACCGTCGGCGCGGCCCTCGTCCGGTGCGAGGGCCATGGGATCGTGAACGTGACCAGCGCAGAGGCGGAGGCGGCTGGGATCGTCGCGATCGACCGGCACCGCCGGGTCCACCGCGTGGGCCCTCGCCGTCGGAGGTGCTGGCGGAAGGGGAGGAGATCGTGGCCGGCCGGCGTCCGGTGGAGGAAGCCTTCGCCGCCCGCCGCGAGGCGAGGCGCCTGCTGGTGGTTCCCGAGCGCCGCGCCGCGCTCGATCAGCTCGTGCTGCACGCGACGACGCTGCGCATCCCCGTGGTCGAGGTCGAGGGTGGCACCATCACCGCGGTCAGCGGCTTCGACGGCCACCAGGGCGTGGCGCTCGTCGTGGCTCCCCGTCGCTGGGCCACGCTCGACGACGTGCTGGCCCTGGCCAAGGCGCGTAGCGAACCCCCCTTCGTCCTCGCTCTCGATCACCTCGAGGACCCCCAGAACGTGGGCACGCTGCTGCGCTCGGCGGAGGCCTGTGGCGTGCACGGCGTGATCTTCCCGACCAAGGGCGCAGCGCCACTCAGCCCGGCTGCCATCAAGACTTCGGCCGGCGCCGTCGAACACCTGCTGCTGGTGCCCATCCCGGATCTGGCGGGCGGTCTGGTCGATCTGCACGCTCGCGGCCTTCGCGTCATCGGTGCGGATGGCGATGCCCGGCTCACCGTGCGCGAGGTCGACATGCGTGGGCCCATCGTCATCGTCACCGGCTCCGAGGGTCGTGGTCTCAACGCTCGCGTGCGCAAACGTGTCGACCTCATGGCTCGGATCCCCATGCGCGGCAAGGTGGCTTCGCTCAACGCCTCGGTGGCAGGGTCGGTGTTCCTTTTCGAGGCCGCGTCCCAGCGCGAGCTGCCCGAAGCCCACCCCCCACCCGATGTGGCCGAGGGGCCGCCGCCGGCGGACGCCGCTGAGTCGACGGGCACCGCGGAGTCGGAGGTGGCCGTAGTGTCGGAGGCCACCGTCGAGGACCAGGACGACCCGGAAGGCGAGCGAGCCTCGCCGCCCGCCGAGCCCGCGGGTGCCGCGGAAGCCGGCCCCGAGGCTGACGACCTGCTGCCCGAGGCGCCGCCACCCCGGCCAGACCGATGGCCTTGACAGGCCGAACGGCCGGTGCTTGCGGGGTTGGCTGTTCGTGCTCTATCATTCGGCGTCGCCGCCGACGTAGCTCAATTGGTAGAGCAGTGGTTTTGTAAACCACCGGTTCCGGGTTCGAGTCCCGTCGTCGGCTCCAACAACAGAGGACACTGTGTCCTCCTCACCACGAAGGCTTGCCTTCCGGGTGGACACAGGGAACCATGGGTAAGTTGAGCAGGTGGTGAGCTCCGCTGACTGTAGATCAGCCGTCTTTCGACTGTGGGGGTTCGATTCCCTCCTTGCCCACCACCACCTCCGGTCCTCTGACAGAGCCCACTAACGCCCAGCGCGCCCACATAGCTCAGTGGTAGAGCACTTCCTTGGTAAGGAAGAGGTCATGGGTTCAAGTCCCATTGTGGGCTCCACCTGATCACCTCCGAGACGGACACCAGACCGGTGTGCGCGCCGGGGGCCAAGCGGACTACGAGGATGGCCAAGCAGAAGTTCGAGCGCACCAAGCCCCACGTCAACATCGGCACCATCGGTCACATCGACCATGGCAAGACCAGCCTGACGGCGGCCATCA
>JBFLKP010000095.1:0-4568 GCA_040883225.1 Candidatus Limnocylindrales bacterium
ATGCGCCTGCTGCTGGCGGTCACGCCGGAGCTGCTCGGCAGCCGGGCCGGCGCGCTGGAGCTGCACGTGGACGAGGAGCACGGCTACGTGCTCGAGAGCGACCGCGCCTGGCGCGCGCGGTTCGGCCACTACACGCCCACCCTGCAGCCGCCGGACGTCATCCCGCGCCAGGTGCAGTGCCTGCGCTGGCTCCTCGCGAGCGAGGAGCGGAAGCTCAAGGAAGTCTGGCTGGCGCTCTCTGACGAGGCCTGCGGGACGTATTCGAAGACCAGGTAGCGCTGGCGTGCGAGTGCCGGGATGGGCCCAGCGCAAGAGCGCCGCATCGAACACAATGTAGGCAGCCGTGGTGCGCCGACGCACCGGGCCCGGGATGGTCCGAAGAGGTCGAGGAAGGGAAGCACTTGGAGTACGAAGCGATCCTGGTGGCGCTTGACGTCGGGACGAGCAAGGTCGTCGTGCTCGTCGGCGAAGTCACCAACGATGGCGCGCTGGACATCATCGGCAAGGGCACGATGCCCACGACCGGGGTCAAGAAGGGCCTGGTCAACAACATCGACCAGACGGTCAGCTCCATCCACGGCGCCATCGAGGGTGCGGAACGTCTGTCCGGGCTACGCCTGGAGGCGGCGTTCGTGGGCGTCGGCGGCGACCATCTCGAATCGCTCAACTCGCGCGGCACCGTGGCCGTCAGCGGAGCGCATCGGGAGATCACGCGCGAGGACATCGAGCGGGCCACGGAGGTCGCCCGCGCGGTGACCATCCCATCCAACCGCGAGGTCCTCCACGTCCTGCCGCGTGACTTCACCGTCGACGGCCAGGAAGGCGTCAAGGACCCCGAGGGCATGAGCGCCATCCGCCTCGAGGTCACGACCCACATCGTCCACGGCGGTGCGACCGCCCTGCAGAACCTGACCAAGTGCGTGCGCCAGGCGGGTGTCCGGCCCGACGAGCTCGTCGTCGCGGCCATCGCTTCGGGAGAGGCGGTGCTGACCGAGACCGAGCGCGAGCTGGGCGTGGCCGTGGCCGACATCGGTGCCGGCACCACCGACCTCGCGCTCTACGCGGAAGGTTCGCCCTTCTACACCTCGGTCATCCCGCTCGGCGGTGTCAACGTCACCAACGACATCGCCATCGGCCTGCGCACGAACCTGACGGCGGCCGAGCAGCTGAAGATCCAGTTCGGCTCGAAGGCCGCGAAGGGGGCGGCGGACGACACGGAGGCTCCGGTCGAGATCGTCGACGACGGCGTGGCCCGGCCCGCGCGCAAGTCGGACGTGACCGAGATCATCGATGCGCGCATGCGCGAGCTCCTCGAGAAGATCGGCGAGGAGATCGCCGAGAACGCCAGCGCCCACCGGTTGCCGGCCGGGCTCGTGCTCACCGGCGGTGCCGCGCAGCTGGCCAACGCCGCCGAGCTCGCTCGGGACGTGCTCGACATCCCCGTGCGCGTGGCTGCGCCGGAGGGCGTCGGCGGGCTCACCGACAACCTGCTCACGCCACAGTACGCGACGGCCATCGGCCTGCTGGAGTGGGCCGCGCGGGTGGTCACCACCGAGGACCTGCAGCGCTACGAGCCACCGCCGCGCACGCAGAACTGGGACCGGCTGCGAGACGCCTTCCGCCGCTTCTTCCCCTAGCTCGAGGCGCTTCGGCGGCCGGGCGGGCGTTGACAGAAGGCGCCACCTGGGCCCGCGGAAGTGAGGCCCACGCACGATTCGCGCAGGAGGAGCACTATCCCCGAGTCGGAGACCGAGGATATACTCGGCCGACGACCAGGCGGTCTGTGGAAGCACCCTGACCGTGCGGGTGGCTGCAGTCCCCTGGTAGCGCGATCTTGGAGGGATCACTACATGCCGTTGCGTTCAGACTCAGAGAACTTCGCCCTCATCAGGGTCATAGGTGTCGGCGGTGGTGGCAGCAATGCCGTCAACCGCATGATCCGGGCCGAGCTGATGGGTGTCGAGTTCATCGCCGTCAACACCGATGCCCAGGCCCTGCTGCAGTCGGACGCGCCCAACAAGATCCGCATCGGCGACAAGATCACCCGAGGCCTCGGCGCCGGCGGGGACCCGTCCATCGGGCAACGTGCCGCGGAAGAGGATTCCGAGAAGATCGCCGACGCCCTCCGTGACTCCGACATGGTCTTCATCACCGCCGGCATGGGTGGTGGGACCGGTTCGGGCGCCGCACCCGTCATCGCTGAGATCGCGCGCGACATGGGTGCCCTCACCATCGGCGTCGTGACCAAGCCCTTCACCTGGGAGGGCGCCCGCCGCCGCCTGAACGCCGAGAAGTCGGCCGAGCTCCTGCGCGACAAGGTCGACACGCTCATCACCATCCCCAACGATCGCCTCAAGGAGGTCGTCAGCGAGGAGACGTCCATCGTCGACGCCTTCCGCGTGGTCGACGACGTGCTTCGCCAGGGCGTGCAGGGCATCAGCGACCTCATCACCGTGCCCGGTCTCATCAACCTCGACTTCGCCGACGTGCGCGCGGTCATGCGCTCGGCCGGCTCGGCGCTCATGGGCATCGGCCGCGCCAGCGGGACCGACCGTGCCGCGGAAGCCGCTCGCGAGGCCATCAGCAGCCCCCTCCTGGAGGTCAGCATCAGCGGCGCCCAGGGCATCCTCTTCAACGTGACCGGCGGTCCCAGCCTCGGCCTCTTCGAGGTCGACGAGGCGGCCGAGATCATCAAGGAGATGGCGGACCCGGAGGCCAACATCATCTTCGGCACCGTCATCGATGAGCGCATGGGCGACGATCTCCAGATCACCGTCATCGCGACCGGCTTCGACCACAATCGTGCCAACGCCTACCCGGGCCTCGAGACGGAGGCCAACGTCGACAGTGGCGTGCAGGCCGGCCTGGAGAACCGCGATTTCATGCAGGAGCTCGCCCGTCAGCGCACGGCAGCCGGCGACCAGGCCAAGGCCGACGATCCGACCGAGGCCCGCCAGGCCGTGGCCGTACCCGTCGAGGGCGGCGAGCCGGTCAGGACGGCCGAGCGCGGCGGCTCGACCAAGGAGGAGGATCTCGACATCCCGGCGTTCCTGCGCCGCAGCCGCTGATCCGCTCCCACGAACGCTGAAGCCGGCTCGCTCGACGAGCGAGCCATCTCCGAGCTGGCCGCTGCCCGCGCCGAGGTCCTCGAGCGCATGGCGGCGGCCTGCGTGCGTTCCGGGCGCGCGCCGGATGCGGCCACCCTCGTGGCCATCACCAAGACCTGGCCGCTCGAACGGCTGCGACTGATCCAGGCCGCCGGGCACGATGTGCTGGGCGAGAACCGCGTGCAGGAGGCAGCGGCCAAGATCCCCTCGCTGGGACCGTCGGAGTGGCACCTGGTGGGCCATCTCCAGAAGAACAAGGCGGCCAAGGCCGTCGAGCTCTTCGACGTCATCGAGTCGGTCGACTCCACCGCCCTCGCGGCGCGTCTCGACCGGCTGGCGGGGGAGCGCGGGACCCGTTCGGGGGGCCCGTTGTCCGTGCTCCTGCAGGTCAACGTGGACGAGGACCCGGCCAAGGCCGGCTTCGTCCCGGCGGCCCTCCAGCGCGAGCTCGACCGGGTCCTGGCGCTGCCGAACCTGCGGGTCGACGGGCTCATGACGGTGGGCTTCCACACCGGGGGCGGCGACGCCGCCCGGCCGACGTTCGCGCGGCTGCGCGAGCTGTCGACGCGACTGCGAGCCGGCGATGAGCGGCTCGGCCCCGGCCTCTCGATGGGCATGACCGACGACTTCGAGGTCGCCATCGAAGAAGGCAGTACGCTGGTACGCGTGGGTCGCGCGCTCTTCGGGGAGCGCCCCACGTCTGCCTAGACCGAGAGAACGAGCGAACGAGTGGAAGACTTCATCACCATCCTGCTGCAGTCGCTGGTGACCACCGCCTGGGTCATCGTCCTGGGACGCGTGCTCATGAGCTGGGTCGATCCCCAGTTCGAGCGGCCGCTGGGGCAGTTCCTGTTCAGCCTGACCGAGCCCTTCCTGGCGCCCATCCGCAACATCCTTCCGCAGGCGGGCATGTTCGACTTCAGCCCGCTGGTGCTGCTCATCGGGCTGGGCCTGCTGATGCGGGTCACCTGGTTCCTGTGAGCCCCGCGGCCGTCATCGCTGTGCGCGTGACGCCGCGATCGAGCCGCGATGCGGTCGAGCGTGTCGACGAGGCGGGTGAGCTCCGTGTCCGCGTGACCGCCCCTCCGACCGACGGCGCCGCCAACGCGGCCGTAGCCAGGCTCCTGGCCAGGACCCTTGGTCTGCCAAAGGGTGCGGTCAGCCTCGTCTCCGGCGCCTCGAGCCGCCACAAGCGGCTGGAGATCGCGGGCGCCGGTGCGGCCGAGCTGCGCAGACGGTGGCCCGGTCTGAGCGTGCGGGAGCGCTGACGAGCGCCTCAGCGAGTCGGCGGCGTGTCCCACCTCGCCAGGCGTCCTCTCCCGCTGAGCGTCCCTCCCGCACGTCCCACGAGGGATGCCAATCAACCGCCGAGCAGTGGTTCCGCATCCGCTTGTCCCGCCCACGTGGCCGATCGACGTCGGACGGTGGCCTGGAACGGTCGCCACCGGTCGAATGGCACCC
>JBFLKP010000012.1:0-9220 GCA_040883225.1 Candidatus Limnocylindrales bacterium
CACGCCGTCAGCGAGCTGCCGGCGCTGCTGCCCGCCGCCGACTGGCTCATCGCGCTGGTGCCGTTGACCCGGGAGACCCGCGGGCTCATCGGTGCGCGCGAGCTGGCTGCACTCCCCCCTGGTGCGCGCTTCGCCAACATCGGTCGCGGGCCCACCGTCGACGAGGCCGCCCTGACCGAGGCCCTGCGCTCCGGCCACCTCGCAGGCGCAGTGCTCGACGTCTTCGAGCGCGAGCCGTTGCCGGTCGAGAGCCCGCTGTGGGACATGCCTAACGTCATCGTCTCGCCCCACATCGGTGGCGACGAGGCCGACACCCCGCGCGCGTTCGGCGAGGCTTTCCTGGCCAACCTGCGGCGCTACCTCGCCGGCGAGCCGCTCGAGAATGTCATCGACAAGCGCCTCGGGTTCGTTGCCGACCGCTGAGGCCGGCCCGACCGGGAACCTGCCGCGAGAGTAGACTCCCCCGGCATGTCTCTCGTCGCCCTCGAAGGGCTCACCATGCGCTATCCGGGCGGCGTGACCGCCCTCGACGACCTGACCCTGACGATCGAACCCGGGATCGTGGGGCTCGTCGGCGCGAACGGCGCGGGCAAGTCCACGCTCATCAAGATCCTGCTCGGTCTGCTCGAGGCCACCAGCGGCCGCGCCCGCGTCTTCGACCTCGACGTCACCATCCAGTCGCGCCAGATCCGCCAGCTCGTGGGCTACATGCCCGAGCACGACTGCCTGCCAGGCGACATCAGCGGCAGCGACTTCGTCAACCACATGGCCCGCATGTCCGGGCTGCCGCGCTCCTCGGCCCGCGAGCGCAGCGCCGAGGTGCTTCGCCACGTCGGGCTCTTCGAGGAGCGATATCGGCCCATGGGCGGCTACTCCACGGGCATGAAGCAGCGTGTCAAGCTGGCCCAGGCGCTGGTCCACGACCCGCGGCTGCTGCTGCTCGACGAGCCCACCAACGGGCTCGATCCCGCCGGCCGCGACGAGATGCTCGACCTCATCGAGCGCACGGGCACCGAGTTCGGCATCGCCATCATCATGGCCAGCCACCTGCTGGGCGAGATCGAGCGCGTCGGCCAGTACCTCGTGGCCATCGACGCCGGCCACCTCCTGCGCGCCGCAGAGCTGCACACGTTCACGCAGCAGACCGGCACGCTCGTGGTCGAGGTCGATGAAGGCCAGGCCGGGCTGGCCGAGCGCCTTGACGCCGCCGGCCTGACCACCCGGGTGGACGGTACCAACGTGCTCGTGGAGCTCCACGGCGACGACACCCACGACAAGGTCCTCGCCGCCGTCGTCGAGCAGGGGCTGGCCCTCATCCGCGTCGAGGCCCGACGCAGCAGCCTCGAGGATCTCTTCCGCGAAGGCGCCCGCCACGAGGAGGACGCGGCGTGACCGGACCACCCCTCGGGCACGACCCCGGGGCGAGCCGCGGCGGCTCCATCTACGATCTCGGCTACCGCGGCTACGAGGGGCCACGCCTGGGCCGTCGCGGTGCCATCGTGGCGCTGCTCGTCCACAGCGTCCGCACCGCCTATGGTCTCGGTCGCAATGCCCGCTCCAAGGTCGTACCCGTGGGCCTCGCGGTGCTGGCCGTGCTGCCCTCGCTGCTGGCCCTGGGCCTGCTCATGCTCATCTCGACGCTGGGCGCGCCGGGCGAGGCCATCGAGGCCATCTCGCCCATCAGCTACGCCACGCTCTTCCCCATCATCGCCACGCTCGTCTTCCTCTTCTGTGCCGCGCAGGCGCCGGAGCTCTTCGGGCGCGACCAGGGCACGGGCGTGCTGCCGCTCTACTTCTCGCGCGCGGTCGGGCGGCTCGACTACGCCTCGGCACGCGCCCTGGGCCTCTACCTCTCGATCGCCATCCTCGTGCTGGTGCCGTATCTGGTCCTCCTCGTGGGGCGCGTCTTCGTCGCCGCCGATCCCATCGAGGGCCTGCAGGAAGAGGCACCGAGCGTGCCGCTGGCGCTCATCGTGGGCGCCTTCGTGGTGCTGCTCGTGGGCAGCCTCTCCGCGGCCGTGGCAGCCATGACCTCGCGCCGGGCCTACTCCACCGCGGCCATCATCGGCGTCTTCCTCATCCCCAACATCGGCGCCGCCCTGCTCGTCGAGCTCGACACCGGCCTGGTCGGCCAGATCGCCGTCCTGCTCAGCCCGGCCGACGTGCTCGACGGCGTCAACGCCTACCTCTTCGACGCCCGGCCCGACAACATCACCGTCCGCCTGGCCGAGCTCGAGGGCTGGGTCTACCTCGCTGCCGCGGTGGCCTGGGTCGGGGGCTCGCTGGGCCTGCTCACGCGACGCTATCGGACCATCGAGGCATGACCGCGCAGCCAAGCGGCGCCATCAGCGTCGAGCACGTCAGCCGCTGGTACGGCAACGTCGTGGCGGTCAACGACATCACCTTCGAGGTCGGCCGCGGCATCACCGGCCTGCTCGGGCCCAACGGCGCCGGCAAGACGACGCTGCTGCACATGATCGCGGGGCTGCTGGCACCTTCGGCAGGCGAGGTGCGCATCGACGGCGAGGCCACGTGGCGCCGACCCCAGATGTATCGTCGCGTCGGCCTCGTGCCCGAGCGCGAGACGGTCTATCCCTATCTGACGGGGCGGGAGTTCGTGGCCCTCAACGCGCACCTGCACCATCTCGACGATATCGATGGCGCGATCGAACGGGCGGTCGACCTCGTCGAGCTGGCCGACAGCGCCGACCGCCGCGTGGCCACCTACTCGAAGGGCATGCGCCAGCGCATCAAGTTGGCCGGCGCGCTCGTGCACGACCCGCCGGTCATCATCCTCGACGAGCCCTTCAACGGCATGGACCCGCGCCAGCGGCTGCAGATGTTCGGGCTGCTCCGGCGCATGGCCGACGACGGCCGCACGATCCTGCTCTCCTCGCACATCCTCGAGGAGGTCGAGCGCCTGGCCGACTCCGTCCTCGTGGTCTACGCGGGCCGGCTGGCGGCATCCGGCGACTTCCGTTCGATCCGCCAGCTGATGACCGACCGGCCACACGTCTTCGGCGTGCGCAGCTCCGACGACCGGCGGCTGGCGTCGACCCTCCTGGCCGAGGAGTGCGTGTTCGGCGTCGAGCTGGACGGCAACGGGCTGCGCGTGCGTACCTCCGACTACGGCCAGTTCACGCGGCGTCTCCCGGTCGTGGTACAGGACGCCGGCATCCGTCTCTTCGAGCTGCGACCCACCGACGATTCGCTCGAGTCGGTCTTCGGCTACCTGGTGGGCCGATGATGGCGCGCGCGCCCATCGCGGCGCTGACCCTGCGCGGTCTGCTCGACCGCCGGCGCACCTGGCTGATGGTGGCGTTGGCGGCCGTGCCGGTCGTGCTCGTGGGCCTGGCCGCCGGGTTCGGCGACGCCGAGATCGAGGCCGAGAGCTTCGACGCGCTCATCGTGCGCCTGGTGCTGCCGCTCATCGCGCTCGTCTTCGGCACCGCCGCCATCGGCTCGGAGCTCGAGGAGGGCACGGTCGTCTACCTGCTCACCAAGCCGGTCCGTCGCGCTCGCATCGTGGCTTCCAAGGGCGCTGTCGCGGCCGGCCTGACGGCCGCGCTCATCGGGCCGGCAGCCGTGCTGACCGGCATCGTCGCCACCCTCGCCGGCGACGACGTGGTCTCGGTGGGAGTGGCCTACGGCATCGCCTCGGCCGTAGGCGGCGCCGCCTACGTGATGCTCTTCCTGGTCATCAGCACCTTCACCTCCCGCGCGCTGGCCATCGGCCTCGGCTACGTGATGCTGTGGGAAGGCGTGCTCGCCGACCTGCTCGAGGGCACGCGGGTGCTATCGGTGCGGCAGGGCACGCTGGCGGTGGCGCGACAGCTCGCCGGCGAGGAGCCGCCGAACGGGGCGGTCGGCTTCGAGCAGGGCCTGTTCATCATCGTCGCCGTCGTCGTCATCTCGGGCGCACTCGCGACATGGCGGATGTCCCGCTACCAGCTCCGCGGCGGCGACTGACGAGCGCTCCCGCCCCGCCCCGGGAGAGCGCCCCCGCCCCGCACACCGAGTCCCGCGAGCGTCTCCTTGCCGGAATCGCGGTCTGAACGCAAACTCTGGACCGATGACAGGACCGAACCCGACCTCCGGCGGCACCGCACCCGCCGGCCCCGTGTCGACGCTCGTCTGTGCGGCGTGCGGCAAGAAGAACAGGATCCGGCCGGCCGAGCGCGGGTCGCCCCACTGTGGCTCCTGCGGCGAGCCGCTGCCCTGGCTGGTGAACGCGACCGATGCCACGTTCGGGTACGAGGTGCGGTCGTCGGTCTCGATCCTCGTGGACCTGTGGGCACCGTGGTGCGGACCTTGTCGGGTGGTCGGCCCGGTGCTCGAGAACCTGTCGCAGGAGTACGCCGGGCGCATCAAGGTCATCAAGGTCAACGTGGACGAGAACCCGGCCCTCTCCCAGCAGTTCCAGGCGACGTCGATCCCCACGATGCTGGTGATCAAGGACGGCCGCGTGGTCGATCGCATCGTCGGCGCGCTGCCGCCGACCGACCTCAAGATGCGGCTGTTCCCGTACCTGATGAGGACCTAGGCGCCGGCCTCCTCTTCGGACGCCTCGGCCTCTTCGGCGCCCCCGGCCGCTGGGGCGCCCCCGGCGTCCTCGGCTTCATCCGGGTCATCAGCGCCCAGGCAGGAGAGGTCGCCGGCGGCAAGCCCGTCGAGCCCGGGACCGGTGAGCACGCCCGCGGGGCCGGTCAGCGTGGCGTGGTCGACCACGCGCTCACCCGAGGGCGTCACCAGCGCATCGGCCAACTCGAAGGTCCACTGTCCGGCTGTAGCCTCGAACGCCAGCTGTACGGCGTTGCCCTCCGGCGCGACCGCGAGCTGGCCTTCGACCATCTCTGGCTCGTCGTCGCTGCCGGCGCGCGACAGCAGCACGGACACCGGGCCCGCCGCCTCGACCGCCTGGCCCAGCAGCTCGGCGCGCTTCCTCTGGCCGACCGCAGGATCGACACCCGCGGTGTAGCGGATGAGCGTGGCGTCGATGTCGCTGAGCTCCACCACGCCGCCCCCGCCGCTGAAGGTCTCGATGGCGCGGCAGGTGAGCGCCGACACGCCGGCGTTCTTCTTGAAGCCGCCGGTAGGGTCGCGCAGGTCGATGAAGTGCCCGCCACCGGGCAGCTCGAGACGGTCGATGACCTGACCCGCATCCGTGGTCGAGCGCACGCTGACGACGATATCGTCGACCTCGCCGGTGCGGGGGATGGCGAGGTACCACGTCGCTCGCTTGGGCTGGTAGAAGCCGTAGACGCCCGACTCGAGATCGTAGTAATCAGCGTCCTCGAGCTCGGCGCCGGGCTCCTTGCCGATGACGTCCGTGTCGCCGGTGGCGATGGCTCCGTTCTTGAAGAGGCCGCTGAGCGAGAACCGCTCCACGCCGGCATGGGTGTCCAGGTCCGTGCCGACCTGGACGGGCGTGGCCTCGGTGCCGGCCAGCCCGACCTCCACCAGCTGGCCCATCGCGTTGGCGGGTAGCTTCCGAGCCATCTCCACGGCCACGAAGACGATGCGGTCCCTGGCCCTGGGCCGCGCCGTAGAGCCGTAGAACGCGTCGGCGGCACCGGGCGGGTGCTTGCTCTTCATCTTCGTCCGCAGCTTCGCGGGCGTCCTCGAGCCGGCGACGTGGACCCGGGCCACGTCGGTCCACTTGGGCGCGTCGGCCGCGGGCGAGCCATCGCTGTGCATCTGGTCGCCGGCAGCGTCCGTGTAGCGGGTGATGCGGTCGGCCATGACCGCATCGGCCATCTTGTACTTGGCGCCCTTGACCGTGTCGATGGTATCGATGGTGTCGGCGCCCCAGGCAGACCCGGCAGCGGCCGCGACAAGCATCGTGGCCAGCGCCAGGCCCGCCGTGCGCGCCGGGCCCCGGGCCCAGGGACGTTCGATCATCGGTCGCCCCCCACTCCGTCCCGCGGCCGCCCGCTCGTGGGCCACCGCCCCTCCTCGATGAGCTCGAGCCCACGCATCGCCTCGGGGATGCCCCGGGCAGCCTGCTCTTGGTAGGTCGCGCGCATCGCCTCCCACGAGCACGCCGTCGCGTCGCCCGCCTGGTCCGCTGCTGGCACGCGGTCACGCCGCAGGGACACGCGGAGGCGCGTGAGAGCCGTGTGCATCATTCGCATGGTAGACAAGCTTCGCCGCACGCGCCGTGGACCCGCGCGCCACAGCGCGACCGTCGTGCTGCGGCCCTGCCGGGATGCGGCAATGGATCAGTCCGAGGCGGCCTACGATGGTACGCAGGTTGCCTGTTCGGGGCAGATGGAGTCGACGATGGCACGCGAGAAAGAGCTCACCGCAGAGGCATCGCGCCGGCTGCTGTTCGCGCGGTTACGGGACGCCAAGGCGCCGATCGTGGCGACCACGGCGCACGACACCGGAATCGACCCGCAGCTCATCGATCCCGGATTCGACCAGGTCATGGACCTCGTGGCCGAGCCCGTGCCGACACCGGAGCAGATCGCGCACTGGCGAGACGAAGGCGAGCGACTGGCCCGAACCGGTGCCGCGGCCGAGCGCGTCCTCGACGGCCTGCTCTCGCTCAACTGGGCCATCTGGGAAGTGGTCATGCAGCAGGAGGAGATCTCGCGCGCGGTCATCCTCGACTTCGCCGACCGCCTGCTGCGTGGCCTCGACGATGCCGTCGCCGCCATCTCCGAGGGCTACGTCCGTGTCGAGGTGGAGGCCGCGGCCGCGCACTCGGAGCACCGGCGCGCAGTGCTCGAGGACCTCCTCTCGGCGCCACGTGCGACACCTCGTGACCGTGCCCGCATCCGGCTCCGCGCCCAGCGACACGGCCTCGAGGTCGACGGTGGCTATCGCCTCGTGCTCATCGCGGTGCCCGGCGTCAGCGACGCTCGCATCGGGTCGCTGGTCGACCGACTCGAATCGCAAGTCCGCGTGCCAGTGCCGCACCACCGCGATCGGCCCGGGATCCGGTTGCCGGTGGTGCTCGACTGGCGAGGGCACGTGCTCGTCTTCGCCCGCGCGTCGTGGACCGGCGAGCGGCGCCTGCGGGCGGCGCTGCCGAAGGTGCTGGGCGATGACACCGTGGTCATCGACACGGGGGTCGTCGAGGGGGTCGAGGCCCTGGCAGATGCCCTCACCCACGCTGACTACAGCGCCACCGTGGCGGCCGCCCTCGGGCGCCGGGGCTGGATCGGTGACCCGGGCTCGCTGGCGCTGGAGACCACGTTCCTGCTCGACCGGACGCTCGTGCGCTCGGCCGTCGATCGCGAGCTGGGGCCGCTGCTCTCCGTCCCCCGCATGGGCGAGGAGCTCATCGAGACGCTGGCGGTCTATCTCGGCTCCAAGCAGAACATCCGCGAGGCGGCTCGTCGGCTGCACCTCGCTCCGCGCACCGTGGCCTATCGCCTGGAACGCATCGAGGCGCTGCTGGGCGTACGGCTCGAGGGCGAGGTCACGCTGCGCCTGGGCGCGGCCTTGCTGGCACTGCGAGTGGACCGTGAGACCGGCGGCCTGGAGCCGGAGGGCAGCGAGGAGTCGTAGGGGCAGGCCGTCGGCTATGCCGAAGGCGGGGCGCCCCACGCCGAGCACCTCGCGGCCGAGGTCGGGCGCGACGAGGACGACCCACTCGGCGACATCGGGCGCTTGCGCCGGCCCACAGCATCGGCATGCTCAGGATCCTGCGGCTGCGGGAGGAAGCGCAATCCGCGCTGGGCGACGACTTCGACCTCGATGGCTTCCACGATGCGGTGCTGCGTCGCGGCGCGCTGGTCGCCCTGCACGCCCGAGGCCGCGACACCGTTCGGTGACATGGCTGCCGGTGGCGGCCTGGGGGAGCCGTACGTGACCTTCCTCGCCGGCTACCGGCTGCTCGACCAGGCCACCGGCGAGGTCCGGCGGCCGGCGCAGCTCCACGATGCCCAGCGGGTCGTGCGGTGGGTGCGTGCCCACGCCGACGAGTACAACGTCGACCCCGACCGCATCTGCTCCATCGGCGACTCAGCCGGCGGTCACGTCGCGGCCGTGCTCGGAGTGATAGACACCGTCGATGACTCCGATCCGGAATTGGCCGGCATCTCCCGCAGGGTGGACTGCGCCATCACCATTGCCGGCGTCAACGACATGAGCATCCCACTACACGAGTCGGTACGGGATGACTGGTATGAGGCCATCCCGGTGGCCGAGATCGAGGCCGACCCGAGCATCGCGCTGGAAGCCTCACCCGTCCATCACGTCGATGAGGACACCGTCCCCATGCTCGTCCTGCATGGCCACCGGGACACCGTCGTGCCCATCGAGCAGTCGCGCAACCTCGCCGACGCGCTCGGAGCCGCCGGTGTCGAGTACGTGTACGCAGAGCTGCCGACCGGGCATGGTGCCCCGCAGATCCTCCAAGAGCAGGGGACCTTCGAGCTGGTCGAGGCGTTCCTCAACTACCAGATGCATCCAGTGCAGTAGCCCAATCGCGCCACCTCGGCTGCTCGCGGCGTCGGGGCGATGCTCAGTCGTCCCGCCGTCTTCGCGGCAGCGTGATGCTGGTGGCGCTGCCGCCTCCCGCGTGGCCCCGATGAACTCGCGCAGGGCATCGGCGGACAGCTCCGAGGTGACGCTGAGGCCCTGGTGCTGGCTGATGACGGAGGGCTTCTCGAACAGCACCATCAGGCGGTCGGTGAGCAGACAGAGGTCGCGTGGCGTCATGAACCAGGCGGGCATCTCGACGATGCTGCCGTCGGGCTGCCTGACGAGCTTCGTGGCCTTCAGGTCGGCCATGAGCTTGTCGAGGGCTTGCTCGTTGGTGTCGAGGAACTCGTCATGGATCTCGGCCTGGCGGTCGGCCTGTCGGGCCGCGTGACGCGACATGAAGGCGTCCGACTCCCTGGCCTGGTACTGCTCGCGCTTGGCGGCCCACTTGTGCTTCTTGGCTTGATCGACCACGACGGAGTGGGAGGTGATGTTGTGACGCCTACACAGCTCACGAAGTGAGATCTGGCTTGTGATGAACTCGCGCTCGAGCCTGGGGTAGTCACGACGCTCGTTCACAGCGACCGCCTTTCGGCTGTCTCGGCTCCCGCCGTGGCGGGATGACTGTCCGGCTCCATCGTAGACCGCATGCCACATGTGGTCGGGTGTGCGTGCGGTGGGGCCGGAGTCTCAGCGTGCGGAAGATGCTCGGGATTAGGCGAGGACACGACCGCAGGCGACCAAGGCACGACCCTACCCGTCGTCCACGTCGTCCAGGGTCGCC
>JBFLKP010000096.1:0-5438 GCA_040883225.1 Candidatus Limnocylindrales bacterium
CGTCAGGCGGGGTCTCATGAGGGGGTTCGTCTACCGGCGTTGCGCCCGCTATTGCGCCCACCCGAGGAGCGCTCGTTAGTGAGCTCCAACGTCCGTCGATACAAAGTGCCTACGCGCTGACGGATTCCTCCGACGGGCTACGCCAAGCCGACCGGCAAGTTGCGACGTAGTGGGTAGTTGTAGACACCAGCGAGAGAATCCCTATAGAGGGAGGCGATGACGCGCGGCCCCAGCCCTGGCCGCCTGGACCGCGTCGAGCCACTGGCGAACCCGACCCGCCACATGACCTGGCCGTATTATCGGCTCGATTGGGTCGACCTCGACGGCATCGTCGATGCCCATAGGCAGGTGGAAGCGGAGCTGGGTGCGACAGTCGCCCCGGTCGGCCTGGCGATGGAGATTGCACTCGCCCAACGACCCGACTTGGCGATGCTCGGAGTCGACCGAGTGCACCCGAGCCCTGCTGGAACCTACCTCGCAGCCGCGACCATCTACGCGACGCTCTTCGACCGGAGTCCAGAAGGGCTCGACTTCGTTGCCGATAACGTCACACCCGAGGATGCAGGCTTCCTCCAGGCGGTCGCATGGGAGGCGGTGCAGGAGTGGCGTGAGTACGCGCCTGCCGCCGAGTAACCCGTCGTGCCGCCTCGGCTGCCGGCGGCGCTACTTCGGCCAGCGACCTTCCTTGGTTCCAGTCAGGCAGTAGACCATCGTCTGCACGCAGTGCAACTCCGTCTGACCCACGGCGGTCCACTCGCGCGATCGCTTCCCGACGATCGGCGTCTCAGTGGGATCGAAGGCGTACATCGACCACTCGTTGCGCTCGGGGCGCTCCATCGGCCGGCCGACGTACCAGCCCGGCGACGTGTTCTCGTGGACGGCGGTGCGGAGATCGTCGTCGTAGTCGGTCATGCCGGCAGCGTAGCGGGCAGGCTGGGTCACCTGCGTGGCACGTACTCCTCGACAATGTGCAGCGCCGTGCTGTAGGTTCCGCCCCTCATGGTCTCCGCTCCTGTGGCACGTCGTCGCAGCCTGCGGGTGGGGCCACTCGAGGGGGGTTGGAGGAATCGATGAAGAAGCGACTGATGGCCGGACTGGTGGCTGGTGGACTGATGGCGGCGATGGTGCCGGGCGTGGCCTCGGCCTCTTTCCCCGGTGATCCCGTGGGCGGCTGCCCGACAGGCGATGGCTGGTCGCTCGTACCCATCGCCTTCGTTATCCCCGACTGGGATAACGGCAACTACAAGGACCAGAACGGTGACGGCTGGATCTGTTTCAAGTCCAATCCCGGCCTGAACCCGGAACCCTTCCCTGTCCGGACCTGGAAGGACAACACGCAGCCCATCGAGGAGGTCTGACCCGAGCCACGTCGCTGTGATGGCCCGCCCCGCGAGGGGCGGGCCTCTTGTTGTGCGGCCGCTCTCGCGGAGGGCGGTCGTGGGGCTGTTGGGGGGCGCGGCGGCTAGCCTCGGCAATGCACACCGGCGTGCTGTAGATTTCTCCACTCACGGTCTTCGCTCCTGTGGCACGTCGTCGCAGCCTGTGGGTGCTGACCAAGACACGAGGTAGCGCATGAAGAAGCGACTAGTCCTTTCCCTGGCGATCGGCGGACTGATGATCGGGGCCATCGCGCCGGCTGCGAGTGCCGAACCCCCGCCCCCGTCGGTGAGATGCGCTCTCGATGGCACCACGCAGCTGACCGGGCCGCTCCGCAACTACAACGTGATCCAGGTCGTCTGGGGCTATGGCCTCCCAGGAGACCTTACGATCAACGACCCGCAAGGGAATGTCATCTACGACGGCCGCCCGGCGCGGTACGACACGCCGGATCTGTCCAACCCTCCGCGGCCAGATTTCGTCCCCGAGGTCGGAGTAAGGAACGGCTTCGGGACTTACATCAGCGTCTCCGAGTGCAGCTGAGCCACGGAGGGGCTATCCCGCGGCTCTGGTTTTGCAGATGAGGCGAAGCGACTGGTGATCGCTGCCGAGGAGGCTGCATTCCGCTAACCGCGGGGATGCCGAAGAAACTGGCCCGTCCCGTGAGGGTCGGGCCTCTTCTTGTGCCCTACATCGACAATGTGTAGCGCTGTGCTGTACTTTTCTCCGCTCACGGTCTTCGCTCCTGTGGCACGTCGTCGCAGCCTGCCGGGTGGGGCCACTCGAGGGGGGGGTTGGAGGAACCGATGAAGAAGCGAGCATTCGGAATGGTGGCCGTGGCGGCTTTCGCCATCGCGGCGGTCGGTGCGCCCGTCGCGGCGGACGTGGGGGGCGGCAACTCGGGCGATGCGGCTGGCAACCCGGCGTGCACGACACGAGTCGGCCCCGAGGTCAGGTTTGTCGCTGACCTCGGCAGGGTGCCGATGGCAGGACCGAACTCGACAAACGCTTGGCTCGGTGAGAGCGACTCGCCTGGACAGGCCCTGAAGTTCGTCTGCGCGCCTGGCAGCGAGTAGCCGGCGCTGATGGCAAGCACAGAGGCCCGTCCCGCCAGGGGCGGGTCTCTACTCGTGTTCTACAGGCCGCGCTCGGTGGCCTCCACGGCCACGGTCAGGGCGTAGTGCCGTTGCGCCGACCAGTCGCGGGACTGCCGGCGCTCGGCGATCCGTCGATGCTGGGCCTCGGACTCGCGCAGCTTCGCGATCTTGGCGTCGTGGTCGCGGCGCTTGGCCTCGATGGCCTCGAGCTTCTGTGCCTCGCGCTCCGCTTCGCGAAGCTGGCGCTTGTGGGCGCGATACTCGCGGTTGCGCTGGGCGTGACATGCCCGGCACCAGCTCGACAGGCCTGACGCCTTGCGCTTGGCACCGGGGAAGGCGTCCGCGGGCTTGTGCTCGCCGCAGTGGACGCACCGGATGAGTGTTTCGCGGGTATTCACCGGTCTCTCTTCTCCTGCGGTATGTGGGTCATCGCCCCTCTCGAGGTTTGGCCGTTCGCGTATGGCCCCCCTTCCCGGGGGTCATACGCTGCACCGTCGGTCGGTTCGGCGTGCTCGCTCATTGAAGGTGTGTCTGCGGTTAAGCGGGTCGCATGCTGAGCGTTGGCATCTCCGCCGGTGGCCCACCCCCGGGGCAGGCGGGGGAAGATTGCCTCGAGGCCATCCTCGCAGTCGGTCATGTGGTCTTGTGTTCCTCACTCGTGGAGGCAGCGGCCGCGAGCATCGACGTTGAAGGCGACGACGACGCTCGCGGTCCGCCAGCCTCGGCGGCCGCAGCCGGCTTCGGACCTGCTGCCCACTCCGGGAGCGATCCGCCGGAGGGCGGTGGGATCGTTCTGCTGGAGCGAGAAGGCGGCGGCTCCTGCTGGAGCGCGAGCCGATCGGCGTGCCACCATGCGTTGAGCTGACCTTCGCGGTCGTCGGGGTCGACCTGCCCCTGGAGGTGGTTCGCCCAGAGCCGCCTTTCGATCGTGAACTGCCATAGGATCTCGCGGTCGCGGGCTAAACGGGGGCCGGGCTTCGGCATCGGAGCCGGGCGCTGCAGCGCGAAGTCCATCGCGTCGTCCAGCTGCCAACCCGCAAGGTGTCCGTCGAACGCCTCCAGGCAATCGCACAGTCGACCGATCGCGGGCAGGTGCTCGCGCACCAGCCGTTCCGCCTCGTCACGCAGGTGCTCGAACACCGCCTCCGGTGCGCCAGGAGACAGTTCGGCCGCAGCCGTGCGGGCGCCGGCCAGGTCGTTCTCGATGCCACTGGCGTCTCGCCAGCCGACGAGCGGGCCAATTGCTGGTCCAGCCAAGTTGATGACCGCGCGATCGTGCGGCGAGTCGGTGTCCGCGAAGTGTGAGGCCTGTCCCCCTGAGCCGTCGGCGAAGCGGGTGATCGATCCGACGCGCACACCGAGCAGCGCTGCGATCAGACCATGCGCGCACTCGTGCAGTCCGACCCGGTGCTCAGTTGGAGCCGCGCTGAGGACGCCGAGCGAGCGTGGTCGGTCGCGCGGCTCCGGTGACGATGGCTTGACGATGGTCGGCTTCGATGGCTCGAAGGCCCACGAGATCCCGAACTCTTCGCTCTTTGCGATGCGCTTGACCACCGCCTTGAACTCGTCGTCCTGGCCTTCGCGCTCAGCTCGGGCGCGGAGGTGCCGGAGATCGGTGAACGGGTCGCCGACTTGGGCACGCCAGTCGCGTTCGCCGATGTGGGTGCTGGTCACGTCGTGGCTTCCGGGTTCGTGGTGGCGTGGAGCCAGGGATGGCGGCACAGCGGTGCCTTCATGCGGTGCTCGATACGGAGGTCGTTGACCGTCTCGTCGAGCGGCTCCCAGATCGTGGTGACGCGACCGACGCGGACGCATGAGCAGCGCAGCTCCACGCGGCGGCTGCCATCGGCATCGCGGGTGGTGATGACACGGATGGGGGTCATGACATCGACTTGCCGGCGGCGATCTCAGCAAGGTCGGCCTTCCATTGGTCGACCGCCGCCTGCTGCTCCGGCGTCCGTTCCTCCGCGGCCATGCGAGCGGCATCGAGGTCCTCGAACACGCGGTTCTTGCGTCGCCGCTCGGCTTCCTTCTCGTGGAGCTTGGCTTGCGAGCCGAGGCGGGTCTCGGCGCGGCCGATGAGCGTCTTGATGTCGGCCTCGGCCTGCCACTCCGACGCCAGTGCCGTCGACACCGCCTCGTCGCCGTAGTCGTCGGCGAGCCGGTTCACCCACTCGAGCGCCTGACCCTGCAACGTCCGGGTCGTCAGTTGGTAGTAGGCGTCGATGGCGGTCGCGGACGGGAGGTGTCTACGATTGGACGCCTATTGCGCCCGCGTTGCGCCCACCACAGCCACCGCCGACCGAGTTGGAGGGACTCCGATGGGCCGGATGGAGCGCGAAACTGGTCCCGGAGGTGGGGGTCGAACCCACACGAGGGCGTCGCCCTCAGCGGTGTTTAAGACCGCCGCGTCTGCCGTTCCGCCACTCCGGGCCGGACGCACCACGACACTGTAGCGGTCGGGACCGTCCGTGAAGGCCGGCACGGGCGAGGTGTGACCTGGCGCACCACGCGGCGCGAACGCACGAGGCGGCGCCACAGCGGGTGGAGGTGGAGGTGACGACCGGATTCGAACCGGTGAATGCTGGTTTTGCAGACCAGTGCGTTAAGCCTCTTCGCCACGTCACCTCGTGCGGGCAGATGCTACCAGCCTCGTCGGAGTGGCTGCCCCTCGAGGATTCGAACCTCGGTTCTCGGATCCAAAGTCCGGCGTCCTACCACTAGACGAAGGGGCAACGGCTCACGCGGACAGTCTACGAGGTGGATGGAGAAGGGAGTGGAGCGGAAGACGGGACTCGAACCCGCGACCCTCACCTTGGCAAGGTGATGCTCTACCAACTGAGCCACTTCCGCCCGATCCTCGAGCGACCGCATCGACGCCGTTGTGGTGGTGCCGAGAGCCAGATTCGAACTGGCGACACCGCGATTTTCAGTCGCGTGCTCTACCAACTGAGCTATCTCGGC
>JBFLKP010000097.1:0-21486 GCA_040883225.1 Candidatus Limnocylindrales bacterium
AAGCGAGAGTACGCCGCTCGGACCATCCGCCCCAAGCTCCTCCGCCGGCTCGATGCTTTCCTCGACGAGCTCACGACGACGAGCCTCGACCACGAGATGGACGACGTGCCTTCGAGCGAGCTCGACCTCGCCGACATCGGGGGCGTGATGCGCACGCTCGATCTCGAGCCGGACGCGGACCCACACGTGTTCCTCCATGGCGGGACCGCGCAGGCGCGCGCACACCTGGGGGCGTTCCTCCGCGAGGGCCTCGACGGCTACGCCGAGCGCCGCCCCGATCCGGTCGACCCCAAGGTCAGCTACCTCAGCCCCTACCTGCACTTCGGCCAGATCTCGCCGGTCGCGGTGGCCCTGGCCGTCCGTGGGTCGGGAGCGTCGCCAGCGGACATCGACGCCTTCATCGAGGAGCTCGTGGTGCGGCGCGAGCTGGCCCTGAACTACGTTCACCACGAGCCCGACTACGACCGCTACGCGGCGCTGCCTGCGTGGGCTCGCACGACCCTCGACGCGCATCGTGACGACGAGCGGGAGGCCCTCTACACGACCGCCGAGCTGGAGGGCGGTCGCACGCACGATCGAGCCTGGAACGCGGCCATGGCCCAGATGCGCGAGACCGGCTACCTGCACAACCACCTGCGCATGTACTGGGGCAAGCAGGTGCTGCTCTGGACCAGGTCGCCCGAGCAGGCGTTCCGGACGCTGCTGGAGCTGAACGACCGCTACTTCCTCGACGGACGTGACCCCTCCAGCGTCGCCAACGTGGCCTGGGTCCTGGGGCTGCACGACCAGGCCTTCGCCGAACGCCCGGTGAGCGGCAAGACGAGGCCCATGACCAGGGCGGGGCTGGACCGCAAGCTCGACGTCAAGGCCTGGCTGGCCCACGTGCGGTCGACGCTCGGTGACAGCGCGGTGGACGGCCCCGACGGCGAGGCGGCCGACCGCTCGTAGGGCCCGGCGGCGGGTCGGGCCTGCCCTCAGCTCATGACCCAGGCGGCCACGATGGGGATCATGCTGACGGCCAGCAGCAGCCAGCCGGCTTCACGCGGGCGTGGCGAGGGAGCCCAGGCGAGCGCGACGCCGACCGACGCCAGCACGGCTCCCAGCAGGAACGCTGCCACCGAGGTCGCGATCATCGAGCCCCGGGTCACGCTCGCGACCAACGCCAGCACGAGGACCAGCGCGACCAGCAGGCCCAGCGTCCGGCGTGCGCGGCGAGGGCCCAGGGCGGTCGCCAGCGTCCGCCGTCCCGTCCGCTCGTCGGACTGGGGATCGACGAGGCTGTTGGAGAGGTGCAGCATCGGGCCGGCAACGGCCGACACCAGCAGCAGCGCGGGCCACCCGGCCGGGAACGACCCCGTCGCCGTCCAGGTCCAGGCCAGCAGCAGCGGCAGCGCCACCGCGAACGCGAGCCAGCCGAGGCCGGCTCGCCGCAGCGCGACGTCGTAGGCCACGCCGCAGCTCCAGCCCGCCACGCCGAGGACGACCACCGCGAGACCGAAGCCTGCCGAGAGCGCGATGCCGAGCGCGACACCGAGGCCGGCGATGAGGCCGGCCCAGCGGGGAGAGACGAGGCCACCCGGGATGGGCTTGTCGACCCCAGCCAGGCGGTCGGCATCGGCGTCGGCGATGTCGTTGAGGGTGCCGATGGAGAACTGGAAGCCGAGCATGGCCATGGCCAGCATCCCGCTCTCCACCACCGATGCTCCGCCGTTCAGGGCGAGAACGGCAACAGCCGAGGCGACGATGACGCTCGGCGCGGGATGCACGACGCGGAGCGCGTGGCCCAGCTCACGCAGGTCGAAGCCGCTCATCCGCCGTGGAGCATCTCGCCACCCTCGTGCCATCAGCGGCCCAGACTGCCACCTTCGCACCGGCAGCGCAGTCGCCCGCCGTTCGGGAGCCGCTAGCATGATGCGGGTGACTCGGTTGATGGGGGTGGATGTCGGCGGCACCTTCACCGATGTCGTGATCCTCGATGAGGGCGCCATCGAGGGACGCAAGGTCCCGACCAGTCCGCACCAGGCCGATGGGGTCGCCGCCGCCGTCAGCGGAGCGCGCGAGGACGTCTTCCTGCACGGCACGACCGCGGCCACCAACGCCCTCCTCGAGGAGCGTGGCGCTCGCGTGGCGCTGGTGACCGATGCCGGCTACGAGGACATCATCGAGATCGCCCGGCAGGACCGACCCTCGCTGTACGACGGGTTCGCGGACCGGCCCCGGCCGCTCGTCGAGCGCGATCAGCGCTTCGGTCTCGGCCCCGACGAGGAGGCGCTGATCGCCGCCGTCGCCGCCGCCGACCCCGACGTGGTCGCGATCTCGCTCCTCGAGTCCTACGCTGACCCCGGACGTGAGATCGAGCTCGAGCGGCGGCTGGAGGCGGCCGTCGGCCGGCCGGTGCTGCGCTCGACGCTGGTGTCGCCCGAGTTCCGCGAGTACGAGCGCACGGCCACGACCGTGCTCTCGGGCTACCTCACGCCCTCGGTCGCGGCCTACCTGCGCGCGCTCGACGAGCGGCTGCCCATGGAGCGGCGCCTGGTGATGACCTCCTCTGGCGGTCTTCTGCCCTTCTCGCGAGCGCCCGAGGCCGCCGGCCGGCTGGTGCTCTCCGGTCCCTCCGGGGGTGCTCTCGCTGCGGCCGCGCTGGGTCGCCACCACGGCTACGAGACCGTCATCTCCTTCGACATGGGCGGGACCTCCACCGACGTCAGCCGCATCACCGGTGGCGCTCCGGCGGTGGGCGCGGGCCATCACGTCGGCGGACGGGTCAACCGCGTGCCGGCCATCCCCATCCGGACCATCGGTGCCGGCGGCGGCAGCATCGGCTGGCTGGACCCGGGTGGCGCCCTGCGCGTGGGGCCGCGCTCGGCGGGGGCCGTGCCCGGTCCTGCATCCTACGGCCACGGCGGCACGGAGGCGACGGTGACCGACGCCAACCTCGTGGCCGGCAATCTCCCGGCCGACGTGGCCCTCGGCGGCACGGTGCGGCTTCACTCGGAGCGCGCTCACGAGGCCCTCGCTCGCCTGGCCCGGGCCATGGAGCGGGACGTGCAGGCTGCGGCCGCGGGCATGCTGGAGGTCGTCGACAGCCACATGGAGCACGCGCTGCGCTCGGTGTCGGTGGAGGAGGGGGCCGACCCGCGCGAGGCGGTGCTGGTGGCCTTCGGTGGGGCTGGTGGGCTGCACGCGACCCGACTCGCTCGCCGGCTCGGCATCAGGAAGGTCCTGGTGCCCCCGCTCTCGGGCGTCTTCTCGGCCCTGGGTCTGCTGCTGGCGACTCCCCGGACGGACCGTGCCCGGACGGTCATGGCCGCCGAAGGCGAGGCTGACCTGGGGCGCCTGCGAGCCGAGCTCGAGGGCGAGGTCGCGGCGGGCTATCGAGCGACCTTCGGCCGCGAGGCGGCCGCCATCGAGACCAGCGCCGACGTGCGCTACCGGGGCCAGTCACACGAGCTCGAGGTCGCCGCCGACGCGGGCTGGGACCGGTTGCGCAGCGAGTTCGAGGCGGCGCACCGCCGGCGCTTCGGTTTCCACCGCCCGGGCGAGCCGCTCGAGCTGGTCAACCTCCGCGCGGTCGCCACCGGGGTCGCGCCCATGACCTGGTCGGACCTGCCGTCGGTCTCGACGGACGGCCGGCCGCGCGGCCGCGATGGTGTCTGGGAGCGCGAGACCCTGCCCGCAGGCCATGCCCTCAGCGGACCGGCCATCGTGATCGAGAGGAACTCGGCGGTCCTGCTCCAGGCCGGTGATGAGCTGCGGGTCCTCGACGACGGGACGCTGGAGATCGACCTGTGAGCCGCCCGCGCGTGGACCCCATCACGCTCGAGGTGGCGCGGCATCGGTTCACCGCGCTGGCGACGGAGATGGGCACGGTCCTGCGACGCACCGCCCTCTCACCCAACATCAAGGAACGTGCCGACTGCTCGGCGGCCGTCTTCACGCCTGCGGGCGAGATGCTCGCGCAGGCCGAGCACATCCCGGTGCACCTGGGCTCGATGCCAGAGTCGGTCGCGGCCTGCCTCGCCCGCTTCGAACCGCGACCGGGCGAGCAGTACGCGGTCAACGACCCCTTCCACGGCGGCACCCACCTCAACGACCTCACCCTCGTGGCTCCGGTCTTCGTGGGCCAGTCCCACGTGGCCTGGGTGGCCAACCGGGCGCACCACGCAGACGTCGGCGGCGAGGCTCCCGGGTCGATGCCGGCCCACGCCACCACGGTCGAGCAGGAGGGCCATCGGGTGGCGCCCACGCTGGCGGTCAGGGACGGCGCCTGGCGCGACGCGTTCGTGGGTCCGTTCGTGGCGGCCTCGCGCACGCCCTGGGAGCGCCGCGGCGACCTTGACGCCCAGATGGGCTCGAACGCGGTCGCGGTCGCCCGCCTCGCCGAGCTGGTCGAACGCGAAGGGCCCAAGCGCTACCACGCGCTGACCGGAGCCCTGCTGGCCTACGGCCAGCGGCGCATGGAGGCGGCCATCGAGAGACTGCCCGATGGCGCCTACGCCTTCGAGGACGTGCTCGAGCTGGGCCAGCAGGACGTCGCCATCCGCGTGAACGTGGTCATCGACGGCAGCACGCTGCGCGCGGACTTCAGCGGCAGCGACCCGCAGGTGGCAGCCAACATCAACGCCGTCGAGGCGGTGACCCGCTCCTGTCTCTACTACGCGGTCCGCGTGGCCACCGACCCCAGCATCCCCGCCAACGGTGGCTGCTACCGGCCGCTGGCGCTGCACGCACCGGTCGGCTCGATCGTCAACGCGCAGCCGCCGGCAGCCGTGGCGGCGGGCAACGTCGAGACCAGCCAGCGCATCGCCGACGTGCTGCTGGGCGCGCTGGCCCAGGCTGCACCGGAGCGGGTGCCGGCGGCATCGCAGGGCACGATGAACAACGTGCTCGTGGGCAACGACGACTTCGCCTACTACGAGACCGTCGCCGGCGGGCAGGGCGCACGACCCGGGCGCGACGGCCAGTCGGGTATCCAGACGGGCATGACCAACACCCAGAACACGCCCATCGAGGCCCTGCATGCGCACTACCCGTTCCGGGTGACGGCCTACTCGCTTCGCCGGGGCAGCGGCGGTGCCGGTGCCTACCGCGGCGGCGAGGGCATCCGCCGGGAGCTGCGTTTCGAGGCGTCGGCCACCGTCTCCCTCATCGGGGAGCGCCGGCGTCATCGGCCATGGGGCCTTGCGGGCGGAGGCGCAGGCGCCACTGGCGAGGACTGGCTCATCCGCGCCGGTCGTTCGCCCGAGCGGCTACCGGGCAAGGTCACCATCGAGGTCGAGCCTGGCGATCGACTGGTCGTGCTCACGCCCGGCGGCGGTGGCTGGGGAGCAGGGGCGTCCGGCTAGGACGGACGAGGACCGGGGAGCGGGGACGCTCCACCGGGATCACGAGCGTCGCCTCCAGCCTGCGCTCGTGGTCGTCGGCGCGGACGCTCCCACGCAGGACGCGCACTCGTGACTTCCGGCACTTCCGGTTCCTCGATGAGGCACGTATGCTATCGGCATATGCATGCGGAAGGCAGTCCTGTGCGTTCGATCCGGGGCTGGGTGCGCCCAGGCTCGCGTCGCGGTCGATGGATCGAGCCGTTCGTGCTCCTGCTCATCGCCGAGGGACCGATCCACGGCTACTCGGTGATCAGCCAGCTCGACGAGCTCGGCCTCACCGCCGACGGCGTCGACGTCGGCATGGTCTATCGCACGCTGCGAGAACTGGAAGCAGAGGACCTCGTGAAGACGAAGTGGGGCCTCGCAGAGGGGCCGCCGCGGCGCGAGTATCGCCTGACGGCGAAGGGTCACGACGTCCTCGATGAATGGGTCGCGGTGATGACCGAACGCGGGCGCCTCGTGGAGGCGTTCCTGGCGCGAAGTCGGGTCATCAGGCGACCTCGGGGGGCTTGAGATGAGTTGCTGGCATCACTACGGACACGGCTGCGGATGGCCTCCGCCTCCGGAGTGGGAGGACGTCTATCGACGCCACCGCTGGGTCGTGCCCTGGGAACCGGACGAGGAACGACGGTCGGAGCCGGAGCGGCGGCGGCGCTCACGTCGCGAAGCAGACGACCGGGCGGAGGAGCTCGGCCTCGAGACGCTGGAGGCACGCGCCCAGGAGATCCGGGAGGAGCTCGAGCGCATCGAGTCGGACATCGAGCGCCTGGGCCGGGCGTCCCGCTAGGGATCGCCGGGACACCGACCTCCAGCAGGGAAGGATGGCAGTAGCCATGCAAGTATCAGCGTTGGATCCACGTTCGACCGCACAGGCGCTCGTCGCGCCCGGCAAGGGCATCCTCGCCGCCGACGAGTCGTTCCCCACCATCGAGAAGCGCTTCGAGTCGGTCGGCCTCGAGTCGACCGAGGACAACAGGCGCTCGTACCGGGAGATGCTCTTCCGCACGCCCGAGATGGAGTCCTCCATCAGCGGCGTGATCCTCTTCGACGAGACCATCCGCCAGTCCGGCTCGGACGGGGTCCCCTTCCCGGAGCTGCTCGCGGCCCGCGGCATCATCCCCGGCATCAAGGTCGACAAGGGTGCCAAGGCTCTCGCCGGTGCCGCGGGCGAGAAGTGCACCGAGGGCCTTGACGGTCTGCGCGAACGCCTCGCGGAGTATCGCGAGCTGGGTGCCCGCTTCACCAAGTGGCGCGCGGTCTTCGCCATCGGGCCCGAGACGCCCTCGGAGACGTGCATCCACGTCAACGCCGTGGAGCTGGCCCGCTTCGCGGCACTCTCACAGGAGGCTGGGCTGGTACCCATCATCGAGCCGGAGGTGCTGATGGACGGGGCCCACGGCATCGAGCGCAGTGCCGAGGTGACCGGCCGCGTGCTCCAGGCCGTCTTCGAGGAGCTCTACCTCCAGCGGGTCCAGCTTGAGGACCTCCTGCTGAAGACGAACATGGTGGTCTCGGGCTACGACAGTCCCGACCAGGCCACGCCCGACGAGACGGCCTACTGGACGATCAGGTGCCTGAAACGCCACGTCCCGGTGGCGGTACCCGGCGTCGTCTTCCTCTCGGGTGGTCAATCGGAGCAGACCGCGACGGTCAACCTCGATGCCATCAACCGGCACGGCGGGCAGCCGTGGGAGCTGTCCTTCTCGTTCGGCCGGGCCCTGCAGTCGAGCGCCCTTCGTGCCTGGGCGGATGACCCGACCGACCCCGAAGCCGCTCAGCGTGCGTTCGGGCGTCGGGCGGCCGAGACCGCCGCTGCGAGGACCGGCACCTACGCCCCCAGCGAAGCGACCGCCGGCGCACCGGCCTAGGCGCCGAACGAACCTGCCGGATGGGTCAATCACCCGGCAGCAACGCTCGGAGGCCGCGGGCCACGCGGTCGGTGGCCTCCGGGACGGTGGCCCGTCCATCGAAGCGCAGCGGAGGCCCGAAGCGGACCACCACCGATCGTCGCGTCCGATGGGTCGGCAGCGACGACCCCTTGGGCAGGATGTCGTGCGTGCCCTCGATGCCGACCGGCACGATCGGTACGCGCAGCTGCGTGGCCAGCAGGCCGATGCCCTGGCGTAGCGGTTGGAGCCGTCCGTCGGCCGAGCGCGTGCCCTCCGGGAAGATGATGACCGTGTGTCCGCGGTTCACCAGCTCGGCCACGTGTTCGAGCGAGGCGCGGACATCGGACGTGCGGCCGAAGGGCATGGCCCCGAGAGCAAGCCCGACGGCAGCACCCACGACCCGCCCACCGAACCAGTAGTCGGCAGCGGCCGCGATGACGCTGGCATCGCGCAGCGCGGGCGGCAGCGCCGCGCGCACGACCGGCGCATCGAGGTGGCTGCTGTGGTTGGGGCAGATGAGCGCTGGGCCGGCGAGTGCCAAGAGCTGCTCCCCACCCTCGACCCGCAGATCCGCCGTGATCCCGACGGCCCAGCCCACGAGCGTCGCGTCGAGCGCCCGGCGCACGGCCCGTGCCGGACGGGAGAAGGCCCAGTCCGACGGGGGCGACTCGGGCTCCTGGCCCTGTCGCTCGAGGACGACCGCGCGCAGCGCGTCGATGTCGTCCGCGCTGAGCACGTGGTCGTCGGAGAGTGGCGCGTCGAAGGCCGCCTCGAGGCCGAGCGCCAGCGACACCACCGTCAGTGAGTCGAGGTCCAGCGTGTCGAGCCGGGTCGTCCCGGTCAGGCCGGTCGGGGCTGCCCCGCGCACGTCGCGGAGGACGCTCGCGACCACCCGTGCGACGGCGTCCTCCGTCACCGTCGATGCCACCGTCGCCGTCGAAGCCCCCGAAGGTCGCGGAGGTGGCTCCGGTCGGTGGTCGTCTCGAGCCGTACCGTTGCTGCTCAGCCAGGCCTGGACCGGCCCGCGGCGGACCTTCGTCGTGTGCGTCCGAGGCAGGTCGTCCTCCGGCCAGCGACGCCACGTGCCGACGCGCTGATGCGGAGCGAGCGTGGCGTTGGCGGCCTTGACCGCGGCTGCCAGCTCCTCGTCGGTAGCCCGCCCGGTGGTGGGTACCAGCGCGGCTGCCAGCCTGCCCGGCGCGGTTTCCACCACCACCGCGGCGCGCACGGCTCCGGTGGCCACGAGCGCACCCTCCACATCCTCGGGGTACACGTTAAGCCCGCTGGGCAGGGCGATGCGGTCGCGGGTGCGACCGAGGATCACCAGCTCACCGTGCTCGTCGATGCGGGCGGCGTCGCCGGTGTGGAACCAGCCCTCGGCGTCGAGCACCTCCGCGGTCTCGGCGGGGGCCTCCCAGTAGCCGAGCATGACGTTCGGGCCGCGAGCGAGGAGCTCCCCGTCCGGCGCGATCCGCACCTCCATGCCGGCGAAAGGCGGACCGACCGTGCCGGCGCGCTGCCGCGCCCGCGAGTGGCCGGTGATGACCGCCACCTCGGTCGTGCCGTAGCCCTGGATGACGCGGATACCGAAGGCTTCGAACGCTCGCTGCAGCTCGATGGGCAGCACCGCGGCACCGCTGCTGATGACCTCGAGCGCGCCACCGAGCGGCTCCAGCACCGAGCGGAAGAGGACCCGCCGCAGGCGCCGAGGCAGCCAGCGGGCGACGAGCCGGCCTCGCTCGAGGCTCGTCTCCCGGCCACTTCGGCGGGCCTCGGCCTCGAGCCCTCGCAGCAGGTTGGCCATGAGCTGGGGCGTGAGCGTGACGACCGTGATGCGCTCGCGCCTCATGGTGGTCACGAGCGCCTTGGGCGAGAGCGCGTGGAGGAAGACCAGCGTGGAGCCGCTGATGAAGCCCATCAGCAAGGGCACGACCTGCCCGTACATGTGCGATAGCGGAGCCACGGCCAGGCCCCGATCGGGTCGGTCGCCCATGGCGGCCTGGCCGATGGCCCGAGCGGAGTGGACGATCTGGCCGTGCGTGAGCATCACGCCCTTGGGGTCCGAGGTGGTGCCGCTGGTGAAGATGATCTCGGCGAGGTCGCCGGCGGCCACCGTGGCTGGCGGCGGTGTCGGCTCGTCGCGCGCCTCGACGGGGTCGAGGCTGCTCTCGTCGAGGTCCAGGATGGGCAGGCCGAGCTCGGACGCCAGGCCACGGTCCACGTCCGGTCCCGCCAACACCAGCGAGGCCTGGGCCTTGCGGCCGATGCGGACGGCGACGTCGGTCTGCATGCGCAGGTCGAGGGGCACGATGGTGCCACCGAGGCGCCAGGTCGCGAAGTAGGCCGCGACCAGCCACGGGTCGCTCTGTGACCAGGTCAGCACGCGCGTCCCCGGTCCGACGCCTGCCGCCTGCAACCGCGCTGCGACCCGCTCGACGATCCTGGCCAGCTGCCGGTAGCTCCAGCGCTCGTCCCGAAGGTCGCGTCGGATGACCAGCGCGACCCGTTCCGGCGTCCGCGCGACCGCGCGTTCCAGCAGCTCTGTGAGCGTCTCCCCGCTGAGGTCCCGGAGGCGAGGCTCGAGCGGCGGTCCGCTCACGGACTTCGAGCTTGACATGGCAGCACCTCCCGAAGGGTTCAGGGCGATGTCCCGGTCGGCGTGAGCAGGCCGGCCAGCACGACGCTGTAGTAGACCAGTGGCACAGCCAGCACGAGCGAGTCGATGCGGTCGAGCAGGCCGCCGAAGCCGGGCAGCCAGGTGCCGGCATCCTTGACCCCGGCTTCGCGCTTGAGGGCCGAGCTGAAGAGGTCGCCCCACACCGCCCCCACGGTGATGACGATCCCGAGCAGCAGGACGCCGGCCGCTCCCAGCTGGGGCAGCGTGGGCAGGAGCAGGGCGATCGCGAGGAAGGCCCCCAACGCGTTCCCCAGCAGCCCACCGACGGTCTTGTTGGGGCTGAGCACCGGCGCCAGCCGACGCCGCCCGATGGACTTGCCGGCGATGTAGGCGCCGATGTCGGACGTGCTTGCCGCCGCGCCGGTGAGGAACAGCAGGGCCGCACCCGCCTCGAGGTCACGGGCCATGAGCACGCCGAAGCTCAACAGCAGGGGCAGGTAGGCGAAGCCGAGCGCGCCGAAGGCGAGGTCGCGCATGCCACGCTCGACATCCGCGCGCAGTACCGGCTGGAGCATGGCCAGCAGGAGCAACAGGGGGATCGTGGCCAGCAGCGCCGTGGCGCCGAACAGGGCCAGGACCACGGCCAGCACCGAGTACACCGCCAGCACCACGCGATGGCGTGATGGCAGGTCCACCAGCACGCCCCATTCCCGTGTGCCTTCGAGGGCGAAGACGGCCAGCAGGCCGGCCACGGGCAGGAGCCCGGAGAAGACCGCGACCGCGAACAGCGGGCCCAGCACGAGCCAGGTCAGCCAGCGTGACCACAGCGTGCGAGCAGCGGCCCCACCCCGTCCCTGCGAGGTGACCACAGCCAGGCCCGCGGCCGAGAGCCCGAGCAGGACCGCGATGAGCGCGATGACGTAGCCGAAGGCCGGATCGGTCCAGGGCGCGTGCAGCAGCTGCTCCTGCGTCAGGCCGGGCAGCGTCACGATCCACCACCGTCTTGAGCATCGGGCGCGTCATCTCGTGGCTTGCGGGTGTGCCAGCGATGGACCGTCCGGAGACGTTGACCGAGCGTGACCAGGGAGCCGGCGAGGATGAGCCAGGCCGCCACCACCAGCGGCCAGCCATCGGCCACGATGAAGGTCAGCGGCGCGGCCACGGCCAGCACGATCATGCGTCCCGGCTTCGACATCACGCCGCCGTATCCGCGTGGCGCCCCGGTCGCGCGCGCGACGACGCCAGCGTAGCTGGCCAGCAGCGCCGCGATCGTCGCCGCCAGCGCGAGGAGTGGTCCCACCGCTGCCACGAAGGCCAGCCCGCCGATGAAGAGGATGTCGCTCAGGCGGTCGCCGAGCTCGTTGAGCACCTCACCCCACGGGTGCGCCGTGCCCGTGCGGCGGGCGACCTGTCCGTCGATGAGGTTCAGCACGAGCCGCGCGGCTGCCAGCAGCGGAACCGCCAGCAGCGTGACCGGGAGGGCATCGGAGAGTGCCAGGCAGCCCCCACCCAGCGCCGCCACCGGCACCGCCACCAGCGTCAGCACGTCAGCCGGGACCCCCCGGGAGATGCAGGCATCGACGAGCGGTGTGACCAGGCGCTGGGCCGCCGGTTTCGTTCGATAGAGCCCCTCGTACATGCCGCTCAGGCTCCCCGTGTCCGCACCCCGGGCAGGGGGCCTCGCTGATGAGCCACCGGTGGTCGTCGGCCTGCCCGCGCGCCGAGGCTGCGCTCGTGCTCCAGCCATCTCCCGAAGCGCATGCTCGTCTCCTCGACCTGCAGGATCGGTCACGCAGCCGTCTGGCGTCATCGTGTGGTGCCCTTGACGGCACGACAAGGGCCATCGGACCCACGACTCGGCGTGGCATCGACGGGTCAGGCCGAAGCGCACTTGTGCGGCTGGCCGCAGGACCCCACCATGACGCGGCCAAGGTCGGAGGCCAGCGCCTTGGGGGCAGAGCGACGATCATGAACGGCAGGCACACCATCGTGGCCGCGATCGTGGGCATCGACGGCAGCGGGAAGTCCTCGGCCTTCCGCGGCGCCAGCCGCCTGCTGGCCGAGCACACCGAGATCGTGGCCATCGGGGACGAGCATCTCAGCGGCAGCCCGGACGCTCCCATGCACGCTCGCACGGACCTGCGCTGTCAGCGGGTGGCGGCGGCCATCGCCCGCCGGGCCAAGCGAACGCAGCGGGCCTGGGCCTACCGCCAGCTCAAGACGCTCGACCTCATCGCGCGTTCACGGATGCGCGAGCAGGTCGTCCGCGACGAGGAGCCCGATGTCCTGCTCACCGACGGCGATCCGCTGGTCAACGCCATGGCCTGGTCGGTCGGACGCCTCTACCGTGACGAGCTCCGGGCCGACGACGGGCGGGTCCTCGACGCGTTGCGCTACCTCTCGGGGCAGGCGCGCATCCCCCGCCACGAGCTGCGCTACTACCTGCGACATGCCCCCGCGCTGGCGCTGGTCGACCGCCTGCGGCTGGCTCGGTTCGCGATGCCCGACGTGGTCGTCCTGCTGCAGCTCGACGGCGCCACCGCGATGGCGCGCATCCGTGGCCGGGGCCGGTCCCTGCAGGCGCACGAGACCATCGCAGCCCTCGATGCGCTCGCGTCCGGGTACGAGCGGATCTGCGCGCTCATCGAGACCCATCACGGCGTGCGGGTCGAGCGTGTGGACGTGGCGGAGACCGACGCGGCCACGACCGCCGAACGCGTCGCGGCTGCCGTGCTCGAGGCGGTCGCCGCGCAGCCCGACCGCCGGACCGGCGACCCCTCCGACCCTGCCCTCGAGGTCGTGGCCACGACGATCTCCGGATCGCTGCAGGACCAGCGCAAGGTCGGCCGCATCGTCGCGCGATTCGGCACCTGGACCCGTCGCCCGGTCCACCTCCACGCGGTCGACAGCCACGCCGAGGCCGAGTCCACGACCCGGGAGATCGTGGCCGGCGGGGGCCGCCTCATCGTCTCGGCCGGCGGGGGAGGGACCTTCAACGCCGTGCTCGAGGGCTGCCACGTCGAGGGCACGATCCCCGACGACGTGCGACTGGCCTTCCTGCGCAAGGGTTCGGCCGACCTCATCGGCAAGCTGCTGCGGATCCCCGACGATCTCTCCGCGGCTGCTGCCGCCATCGTCGACGGCATCGAGCATGAGCGCGACCTCAGAGCCGACGTCATCGCCGTCGAGATGACCGGCCCCGATGGAGAGCGTCGGACTCGACACATGGTCGGGTTCGGGGGCCTGGGCATCTTCGGCGCGGTCCCTCGCTTCACCGAGGCCCGCTGGATCAAGTACTACAAGGGCATCATCGGCTCGCTCGTCGGCGACTACGGGCCCTTCTACACCGGGCTCACGCTGGCCACGGCGTGGTGGTACTGGCTCCGCTTCCGCGGCCGCGTCGCCCCGCTCGTGCTCAAGCTCGACGGACAGGCCATCGCGCCGGACCGCTGGACCGCGATCATCGTGGTCGGGGGCGACCTTGGTCCGGACTTCCCCATCGGGCGAGGCGCCCCGCTCTCGAGCGGGACGCTCCGCGTGGTGGGCCTGCGCGACCGTGGCCTGCGCGTCGCCCTGCGCCAGCTGATGGCCGCCCGCAGCGGCGCGATCTTCTCCGATCCCGAGCGCTACGACTGCCTCATCGGTGATGTCACCGACCTGCTCGCGCGACCGGCGATCGAGCACGCGGGCCCGAGCCCGCTCCTCCTCGTCAACGTCGACGGCCTCGCCCGGCGCAGCCACGGGCCGGTTCGGTTCTGCGTCTCGGGACACGTCGATCTCGTCGAGGGACCGTGAGAGGCCCCGGGTCGGGCCGCCCCTGGGACACCCGGACCGGTCGCGGGTCGGTCGGGCCTAGCGAACGACGATGGCCGACTTGCCCTGGGCCTGCCCGGACGTGAGGTCGTCGATGGCGGCCGCCACCTCGTCGAGCCGATACGTCCGGCCCACCGCGGGCGTCACCTCACCACGCTCGATGAAGCCGGCGAGGGCTTCGATGTAGCGGTAGTGCTCGGTGCTGACGAAGGTCGCCAGGCGCTGCGACACGAAGCGCGACATGAGCGGCGCGACCATCTGGCGCCAGACGCCGCCCGTCAGCCGGTCCCCGCCCTCGCCGCCGACGATGACGAGGGTGCCGGTCCGGGTCAGGGCCCGGCGCAAGCGACGTAGCGAGTTGCGGCCGCCGATGTCGATGATGAGGTCGTAGCGCCTCGAGCCGTCGAGGTAGTCGCCGGCCCGGTAGTCGATGGTGGTGTCCGCCCCGAGCGAGCGGACGAGCTCGGCCTTCGCCGCGCTGGCCACGCCCGTGACGCGGCCGCCCAGAGCCCTGGCGATCTGCACCGCGTAGCTGCCGACCCCACCCGAAGCGCCGATGACCAGGACCTCCTGGCCGGGCGCGACCTGCGCGACCTCGGTCAGGGCCTGCAGGGCGGTGATGCCCGAGATCGAGGCCACGGCCGCCTGCTCGAACGAGACCGAGGCCGGCTTGCGCGCGAGCTTGTCTGCCTCGGCCACGGCGTACTCCGCGTAGGCACCGCGCGCGATGCCGAAGACCTCGTCGCCGACCGCGAACCGTTCGACGCTGGACCCGACCGCCACGACCCGGCCCGCGACATCCATGCCGGGCGTCTGCTGCGATGGACGAGTCAGGCCGTAGCCCATGAGCCGGACGACGTAGGGCATGCCCGTCATCAGGTGCCAGACCCCCCTGTCGACACCGGCGGCGTGGACCTCGATCAGCACCTGGTCAGCCGCCACGGACGGCCGCCTGGTCTCGGTCAGCTCCAGCGTCTCGGTCGAGCCGTAGGCCCGCTGCACGATCGCGCGCATCGTCTGGGCACTCGCCTGCGAGCGGCTCGTGGTCTGCTCGATGGGTTCGCTGTGGGTCGTCGCCTGCATCGGTCGGCCTCCGTCGGGGTGGTATCGTACTAAGTACGAGTCGATGCGGAGACGCTATCGTACTTAGTACGACACTGTCAAGGGGAAGACACGATGACGACCACGACACGACGACGGACGATCACCCGCGAACGCGTCCTCGCCGGTGCCCTCGAGCTCGTCGACGACATCGGCATCGAGGCCTTCACCATCCGACGGCTGGCCACGGCGCTCGGGACCAAGCCCATGACGATCTACCACTACGTGGCCTCGAAGGACGAGATCATCGACGGCATGGTCGATCTCGTGTTCGCGGAGATCGAGCTGCCCGCCACGGACCTCGAGTGGACCGAGGCGATGCGCCGTCGCTGCCGTTCCGCACGCGAGGTGCTGGCCCGTCATCCCTGGGCGCCGCCGTTCATGGAGTCGAGGCGGGAACCGGGCCCCGCCACCCTCCGGCACCATGACGCGGTGCTGGGGTGCCTTCGCCGCGGCGGGTCTTCGCTGGCGTTGACGGCGCACGCCTACGCGCTCCTCGACAGCTACGTCTACGGGTTCGCGCTCGAGGAGGCGAACCTGCCCGACGCCGGTGGTGCCGAGATGGTGGAGATGGCCGCCACCATGGTCGCCGAGCCGCTCGCCGACTACCCGCACCTGTCCGAGTTCACCACTGAGCACGTGCTCCAGCCGGGCTACCGTTTCGCTGACTCCTTCGACTTCGGGCTCGACCTCATCCTCGACGGCCTGGCGCGCGTCGCAGCGGATGGCGCCTGAGATCGAGCGACCGAAAGGCTCGGGCCTCCACATCGGTCGACGCCACGAGCCATACTCGGTCGTGCTCGGTGTCGTGCGACGGCTGTCGCACGCGGCTCGCGAAGCACCGAGCCGATTGGGGAGAGGTCGAGATGGGACTCCACATCGGGATCATCGGAGGGGGCGTGGTCGGTCGTGTCCACGTCGAGGCCACGCTGGCGCACCCCGACGTCGAGCGGGTCTCCATCGCCGACAGCGACGCGAGCACGCTGGCGTCCATCGCTCGGGACTATCCGGTGCAGCGAGCCGAAGCCGACTACCGGGCGCTCCTCGACGACCCTGCCCTCGACGTGGTCGATGTCTGTCTCCCGCACGATCTGCATCATCGGCTCGTGCTCGAGTCCTTCGCTGCGGGCAAGGACGTCATCGCGGACAAGCCCATCGCCAACACCCTCGCCGAAGCCGACGAGATGCTGGCCGCCTCCGAGCGCGCCGGGCGCCGGTTCTACGTGGCCCTCAACCAGCGCTTCATCCCGGCGCACCAGCGCGTCGGGCAGCTCCTGGACGACGGCGCCATCGGCAGGCCGTCGTTGGCCACGCTCACGGTCGCCGGCGACGAGCGTCCGCGCATGGCCATCCCCGGCCACTGGAAGGGCAGCTGGGAGCGGGCCGGCGGTGGTGCTCTCGCTGATAGCGGCACCCACATCGTGGATCTCGCTCACGCCTGGTTCGGCTCGCCGCGAGCGGTCCAGTGCCACCTGGCTCGCCACGTCATCGAGGCCCCCGACAAGGCCGATGACACCGCGGTCCTGGTCATGGAGTACCCGAGCCTCTCGGTCTCGCTCGTGGTGGGCTACGCCGCCGGCGGCCAGCCCTGGAGCGAGACACGCTCGATGTGGAGCGAGACGGGGGCCGTCCACGTGCGCCTGGAGGCAGCCGATCCACTGGAGGTCTGGGAGGGCGGTGAGCGGGTGACGCAGGTCGTGGAGCACGAGACCGACTGGTGGCCGTGGTCGGTCAGGCGCGGCCTCGACCACGCGGTTCGAGCCATCGCCCACGATGAGCCGTTCGCCGTCACGCCCACCGACGCCCGGGCGGCGTTGAAGACCATCCGTGCGGCCTACGAAGCGGCTGACACCGGGCGCCGCATCGAGCTGGCCGAAGACGAGGGAGGACATCGATGAGCCGTCGCTACGGATTCCTTGCCGCGCTCGACTTCGCGGTCCGGCCGGCGGCCCGGGTGGCCCAGGACCTGGCCGACCTCGGCTACGAGGCGGTCTCGTGGCCCTTCGCGCGGTTCGATCCAAGCACGCGGAGCCGGGCTGAGCGGGTCGCGCTCGTGGCCGACACGCGCGCGGCCGGGCTGGCCGTCAGCGAGTGGGTCGTGCAGCTCGACTTCGTCCATCCGGACCCGGCGGTCCGCGCCCAGCGCACTGACCTCGCGGGGGCAGCCATCCGGGCGGTGGCGGAGCTGGATCTCGGTGACCAACCGGTCGACGCGCCGGTCAACCTCTTCAGCGGGCCGGCTCCGTGGGATCCCGACGCGCCCCGGCTGGGCAAGGATCTGACCGAAGGTGAAGCCTGGGGGATGGTGCGCGACGCCTTCGATCGGCTCGTGCCGGTGGCCCAGGATGCCGGCGTGCCGCTCGCGGTGGAGGGCGTCTTCGGGCACCTGGTGCACGACTACTACACGACCCTCGAGCTGCTGCGCCACTACGACGCGCCGGTCGTCGGCATCAACCTCGACCCCTCGCACGGGGTGCTCGTGGGCAACGACATCCCGTGGGTCATCCGCCAGCTGGGGTCGCGCATCCGCCACGTCCATCTCAAGGACGCTGTCGGCCGGCCGGGCATGTTCGGCGAGACCTTCGTCTTCCCCTTGCTGGGGGAGGGGGTCGTGCCCTGGGCCCAGACGTTCGCCGCGCTTGACGAGGTCGGCTACGAGGGCTACCTCACGGTCGAGTTCGAGTCCTGGAACTACTACCGCCAGGTGCTGGGGTCAGATCCGGTGGAGGCTGCCCGTCTCTCGCTCGAGATCCTGGGGCGACTCGACGGCTGAACGGTCCTAGCTCGCGCCTGCTGCCGGCGTGATGCGCTTGAAGCGCTGCATGTTCTCGGTGATGGCGATCTCGGTGGGGAGGCGCTCCATGCTCGAGGCCCCGAAGAAGCCGGCCACGCCCGTGGTGTGAGCGAGGACGTACTGGGCATCCTCGGGCTCCGCCACGGGGCCGCCGTGGCAGAGGGCGATGACGTCCGGCTTCACCGCTGCGGCCGCGTCCCGGATCCGCTGGATGCGCTCGGCGGCGGCCTCCAGGGTCAGGGCGGTGGTGGCTCCGATGCGGCCCTTCGTGGTCAGGCCCATGTGGGCCACGATCACGTCGGCGCCGGCCCCGGCCATCGCTTCTGCCTGCTCCTCATCGAAGACGTACGGCGTGGTCAGCAGGCCGGCCTCGTGGGCGGCCCGGATCATCTCGACCTCCAGGCCGTAGCCCATGCCCGTCTCCTCGAGGTTCTGGCGGAAGAGCCCGTCGCAGAGGCCGACCGTAGGGAAGTTCTGGACGCCCGAGAAGCCGACCCGCTTGATCTCCTCGAGGAACACCGGCATCTGCCGGAAGGGGTCGGTCCCGCAGACACCCGCCAGCACGGGCGTCTCTTCGACGATCGGCAGGACCTCGCCGGCCATCTCCATGACGATGGCGTTGGCGTCGCCATAGGGCATGCAGCCGGCCAGCGAGCCGCGCCCGGCCATGCGGTAGCGCCCGGAGTTGTAGATGATGATGAGGTCGGCCCCGCCCGCCTCGGCGCACTTGGCCGAGAGGCCCGTGCCGGCCCCGGCACCCATGATCACGCCGCCCTCGTCGATCGTCCGGCGCAGGCGCGCCAGCGCCTCGTGTCCCTTCATGCGTCCTCTCCTTTGGCGTCTGCCTTCGCGGCGGCCCACGCGCGATAGAGCTCGTCGAGCCGATCGGCCATGGCCGTCGCGAAGGCGGGATCGTTGATGTCGGTGGCCATCTCGATGACCTCGATGTCGGGGCGAAGCCCGGCCTTGAGCTCGGCCACGAGCGCCGCGTCGGCCTCTGGGTCGTGGAACGGGCCGTCAGGGACATCGATCATGGAGACGCCTCCGAGCGGGATGAACACCGCCAGCGGACCCGTGGCTGCGTTCAGCTTGCGAGCGATGATCCGGCCCAGCTCCGCGCATTCCTCCCTGGTCGTGCGCATGAGCGTGACGGTCGCGTTGTGGACGTACAGGTTCCGGTCCTCGAACCTCGGGGGCACCGTGTCCCTGGGTCCGAAGTTGCACATGTCGAGGGCGCCCAGCGAGACGACCTGGGGGAGGCCCAGCGAGCCGGCCGTCCCGAGCCGATCCGGACCCGCCGAGAGGACGCCTCCGACCAGCTCATCGACCAGCTCGGTGGTGGTGACATCGAGCGATCCGGTGATGAAGCCCGCCTGCATCAGCGCCTCCATCGAGCGCCCGCCGGTGCCGGTCGCGTGGAAGGCCAGGACCTCGTAGCCGAGCGCCTCGAGTCGCTCGCGCGCCACCGTGACACAGGGCGTCGTGACCCCGAACATCGTGGCCCCGATGAGCGGCTTGGGCGGGATGGACGAGGTGAAGCCCTCGGCCGCGCTGGCCATGCCCGCGACCGCAGCGGCTGCGTTGGTCAGGATCCGCTCGGAGATGCCGTTGATGCCGGCCACGTCGACGACGGAGTACATCATCGTGATGTCGGACGTGCCCACGTAGGGCCGGGTGTCGCCCGAGGCCATGGTCGAGACGAGCAGCTTGGGGACGCCGATGGGCAGCGCCTGCATCGCGGCCGAGACGAGCGACGAGCCACCCGAACCGCCGATGCCGAGGACCGCATCGAGGCGGCCCTCGGCGTGGAGCCGCCCGACGACCGCGGTGGCGCCCCGCGTCATCGCCGCGACCGCAGACCCGCGGTCGTGGGCCGCCGCCAGCGCCGAGCGATCCTCCCCGGCCGCCGCGGCGACGTCGTCGGCGCTGATGTCGGCTTGCGTCGAGACCGCGGTGACCCCGGCATCGACGAGGATGACGTCGCAGCCGGCCGCCGTGATGCGCTCTCTCAGGAAGGCGTACTCCGGCCCCTTCGTATCGAGCGTCCCGACCAAGACGACGGTCGCCACCACTCCCTCCTTCTGCTCGGTCCATCTCGGCGTCTCCGCCCCCGCCACGATACCGGCGCCGGTACGACTTGGCATCGAGCGGCGCCCCACGTCCGGGGCGCGCCCGACGTGGACGATCGAGTCAGGGCAGGGGCGGGGCGGCCCCGGCTTCGATGAGCCTTCCGGAGCCTGCGAGGAGGGGACCTTCAGGGCCACAGCGGAGACGCGACGATGTAGCCCACCGTGGCGCCCGCTACGACGACCGAACCCGCAGGCGGGCGCGTGCGCAGGACGCATCCTGTCGGCGGGCCGTCGGATCGGTCCGCACCCAGCCGCTCGACGACCAGGCCTGCCGCGACCAGACGTTCGATGGCCTCGTCCTCCGTGCTTCCTCGCACGTCCGGCACGACCGTCTCGACGGCACCACCAGCAGCACCTGATGCGGCAGGCGTCGGAGCGTCCGAAGGTCGCGTCCCGAGGATCCGTGACGCGGCCGGACCCAGGCGGATGTGCGGAAGGCGGTGAGGCATGACGTTCGACCTCTTCGTCGTGGCGACGCTCAGACCTGGCGCGGATCGGAATGCGGATGGCACACGTTCGTGCGCGTACGATACTGCTGCTTGAAGAACTTAGCAATGTGTAGTAGAGTAAGCAGGTGACTGACGACGCCCTGGTCGAGGAGAGCGACGACACGCACTCCCGGTTCGAGGGCCAGCCCAACGTCATCGGCGTCGTCCTTGCTGATCTGCGCAAGGCCAAGGGGCTCTCGCTCCGCGAGGTCCAGGACGCGACCGGTGGCGCGGTTTCCAACGCGTACCTGAGCCAGCTCGAGCGCCAGAAGATCAAGAAGCCGTCGCCCGACGTCCTGCGCAGCCTCGCAACGGTCTACGGGGTCCCGTATGAGACGTTGATGGAGAAGACCGGGTACCTGCTACCCGACACCGACGGGTCCAGCGGACGACGCCGGCGGCTGGCCGTGTTCGCCATCGATGACCTCACGGCCGAGGAAGAAGAGGAGCTGCTCAAGTACCTGGCCTTCCTTCGCTTCCGCAACAAGTCCTGACGACCGTCCCGCCCGACACCTGGAGCCTCGATGACCTCAGTCCCCACCAACGCCGCCGCCGCGAGCCTCCGCGTGCCCCCCGGCCCCGCGGTGCCGGGTGAGCTTGCGCCGCCGCCGGTCAGCCCCATTCGCGTCCCCATGCCCACGCTCGTCCCGAGACCATCGCTGGCCATCGCCGACCGCCGTCGGCCCGCCACCGCGATCGTGTACTGCGAGGCGAACTTCGGCGCCGTCGACGGCAAGACCGCCAACGGGCTCGTGCGTCACTCCGAGACGTACGACATCGTGGCCGTCATCGACAGCCACCAGGCCGGTCTCGACAGCGGCGTCGTGCTCGATGACGAGCCCAACGCCATCCCCATCTGTTTCGACTTGGAGGCGGCACTGGCTCACGCGGACCGCGTGCCGGACTACTTCATATTCGGCATCGCACCATCGAGCGGGATGCTGTCGGTCCACGAGCGCAGGCTGGTGCTCAGGGCCATCGACCTGGGCATGGACATCGTCAGCGGCCTCCACGAGTTCCTTGCCGACGACCTCGAGCTGGCGGCGGCCGCCGCCGCCAACGGGGTCCGCATCCGCGATGTGCGCAAACCCCGGGCGACGAAGGACCTGCGCGTCTTCAGCGGTCGCATCTCGGAGGTCGACTGCCCGCGGATCGCGGTGCTCGGCACCGACTGCGCCATCGGCAAGCGCACGACCGCCACCATCCTGGTCCAGGCACTGCGGGATCGAGGGCTCAGGGCCGTCATGGTCGGCACCGGTCAGACCGGCCTG